>CALEAC010000027.1 GCA_937944095.1 uncultured Saprospiraceae bacterium | reverse complement strand
ACTGATTTGAAATACCCTTTTTCTTCCCAGTACTTGTACCATTTATCCTCTACCGATCCAGAATCGTAATTACTTCCTATTTCCATAGTATAAAGATACTAATTACAGATATAAGAATCTTTAATATGAAAAAATCTAAACTTTGACCATTTACTAAGCACCAAAATCAATGTAACTTACATCTAAACAGTAACCAGTGATAAATCTCGCCAGATGCGAACTGATATACAAATAATAGAAAGGTGTAAAAAAAACGATAGAAAGGCCCAGCAGGCTCTCTACGATAAATATGCAGCTTTGTTTTTTGGAATTTGTCTGAGATATATATCTGATAGAGCAGAAGCTGAAGATGTGTTAGTAGAAAGTTTCTATAAGATTTTTTCTAAAATCTCGCAATATACAGGCAAAGGCAGCTTCGAAGGATGGATGAGAAGAGTCGTCGTCAATGAATCTCTCATGTCGATTAGAAAAAGAAAGAATCTTAATCTGCATGTCGATATAGAGAAAGCCTATACTGTACAGAGTGATGCAACAGCCCTGACAGATATAGGATATCGCGAAATTTTAGATCTCGTTGCCGAATTGCCAACCGGGTATCGGACGATATTCAATCTCTACGTCATAGAAGGTTATAAGCATAGAGAGATTGCCGAGCAATTAGAAATCAGTATCAATACCAGTAAGTCTCAATTGATTCTTGCAAAAAAGAGACTTAGAGAACTCTATAAAAAAAAACATCAACTGACGGATAAAAATGTCTATCGTGGATAAAATGGATGAACTTCGTAAACTGGCTTCAGAATATACAGCTGCGCCGCCTCATAGAACATGGCAGCGTGTACAACACAAACTCGATAGCGATATCATATCGCATAGACATCGGCGTCAGAGACAAAAGAATTTCTGCTACAGCATCGCAGCCTCAGTCGCTATATTCGCTAGCCTCAACTATATCTTTGCAGAATGCAAAAAAGACACACAGATTCATCAAGGTCAGATAGCAGAATGGGAGACACTCGAATCTACTGATCAAGAATTCTACTTGATAGCAAACATACATAGCCTGAATAAAGCTTATACTAAACTATCTTCTGGCTTACTTGAAAGGACTCCTAGGTAACCACTCTGTAGGTGGGACGAATTTGCTCATAAAGAATGGGGTAACCTTATTAATCAAGGCATTGTTATACTTAAGGTGGACAGACATCTCATAAGGTTCTGCACCGACCGAGCTCTTAATCTCTAATGCTGTCCTAGATAGGTTCAGGTATTTCACTTTGGTAACGATAGCTTCTTCGACCAACCTCAATAGGATATTGAAGTAAATCTGATACTTAGAATTCAGCGCGACGTTATATCCTAGAAAATGTGCATCTCCTATTTCACCATCATTCACAAAGCTGTAAAAAGCGATTAAGTTGTCTCCATGGAAAACGCCATACAAATGAAGCTTGTCTCCTAAAGCCGCTTTTAATTCAGAAAAGTAATTAGGTGATAAAATGAACATACTGAAAGTGGCGCGATCCGCTGTGGCCTTATATAAGGCATACATCTGCTGATCATATTGCCTCGCCGTCTCGTAATCAAAGGCGGTATAGTGTAACGCCTCCCCCTTTTTCTTGATTTTTTTGAATTTGACCCTGTACTTGGATTTGACCTCAGACAGGTAATCCTCATAGGATTCCCAATCATCACGGATACGTATGATCATATCGGGCTGTACCTGGAAGGAATAATAGGCCTGAGAACCAAAAGATTGACGCTGAAAGGCCTTATCGGTATAAAAATCCTTCATGAGTATACTATTGACCCGATGGCCATCACGACGCTTAGCATAAGCGCAGATTAAATCCAGAATTGCGGGCATCAGCTTAGATTCATCAAAACTTTTACCATCTAACTTATAGCCATACTCTCCAGTCAAGACCACGTTCCCACAGATAAGCATTCCGTGTCTCACGAATCTGAATAGGAACTTAGATACACCCACTTTGAGCTGCTCTAGTATCTTATCAGAATGGGCATGGATTCTATAGTCTTTGTAGAGTTCGATTTGCTTGAACTGGGTATAGACTAGACCGATGGGTTGGCTGTCTTGATATATCATTGCGTAGTAATAGCTGAAAGCAATAGGTCCATGAGCTTCTAACAAACGTAAATAAGCTGCACTAAAATAGACATTGGAACCATTGACTTGATTCCAATCGTGTTCGATATCAGCTATACTCGTAACGATTCTGATAGAGATATCGGCCTGCTCGTCTATAACTATTAGGTCGCGGTTAGTATGTGCTGTATTGGCGTTAATATGGTTTTCCTTTTCCTCCTATCCTTTCAGATATCTGATAGCTTGATAAGCATTATGCCACTTAAAGTTACTGCAATGATTGACACTGTAATAGGACCTGAACCATTCTGCAACTAATTTTTGTCTGTCTAAATCGAAAGCCAAGTCTAAGTTTATACTATTTATTTGCGAATGAGTGGATTTGACTGCAACCACATAATTCTGCCTTATGGTATCTAAGTCGAAGGTGAGTAAGGCGATTGGTTGTACTCTTACCTTCGCATTCTTTTCTTTTCGCTCACAAAGAACTATTAACTCAACTTCTTTATCCAGTCTATTTTCTATTCGCGCTATATTGAAAAAAGTCGGTAGTTGAGCGCCACCATTATCTATTAGCTCACCTGCAGAGACCTGAACTTGCACCTCTACCCCATGACCTGCTTCCAGTTCGTTGTCTTTTACCTTATAGTCTGGCTTACAAGACCCTAGGCAAAGACCCATAGTAACGAAAAAGCAGATCCAATGTTTAAAATTTGTTGGGTGCAATTGACTTTTAATTTACAGTATACAAACATATGTCTTTCATAAAACAATATAATAGCATTACACTTATCAATCCTTCACTTTAAACTATCTTGCGTGCTAAAAGCCTCATGGCCGAATCCTATTACAACAAGGAAGACCTAAAAAATTTCCCTAACATCACAGAATTCCAAAAGGAATATGGAGATAAATTCTTCGATTGGTATGGCACAGTCTTCCAGGAAGGTGCGCTCACAACTAGAGAGAAATCTCTAATTGCACTTGCCGTTGCGCATGCTATACATTGTCCATATTGTATAGACGCCTACTCTTCTAATTGTCTTGCGAAAGGCGCAGATGAAGAACAGATGATGGAAGCTGTACATGTCGCATCAGCAATAAAAGCAGGCGCTACCCTCGTTAATGGAGTCCAAATGATGAATCACGTAAAGAAAAAATTGATGTAGAATGGCTATAAAGCAAAAAGGTAAAAGTCTATCTGCAAAGGGTAGTAATTTAGCGAGTACCTTTGTACAATTAGAGGTACTATCAGGTGCAGGTGCTCTCACGGAGGTTATCCCTTCCTTCGCTTCACAAATAGGCCAATCTGGTTGGCAAAATGGGATAGACCCAGTCTCACCAGAGATTTTCCAAATCAACATCGGAAAATTATGTAATCAGACCTGTTCGCACTGCCATGTCGATGCTGGGCCAGACAAGAAGAGAGAGAACATGGATAGAGAGACTCTAGAACAATGTCTTGATGTCATTATTAAAAATGACATTCCATCTGTAGATATCACTGGTGGTGCACCAGAAATGAATCCCCACTTCAGATGGTTCGTAGAGGCTTGTTTCAACGCAGGTAAGAAAGTCATGGTTCGGTGTAATCTGACCATCATCAGAGCTAATAAGAAGTACTATGACCTGCCAGAATTCTACAAGGCTAACAAAGTACACGTCGTCTCATCTCTACCCCATTACAGCCAGACCCGGACTGACTCCCAAAGAGGAGATGGTGTCTATGAAGACTCCATAGCTGCGCTGAAATCACTCAATGCTGCAGGCTACGGTGTACCTGGCACAGGACTAATACTCGACTTAGTCCATAATCCTTCTGGTGCCTATCTACCTGGACCTCAGGAAGAGTTAGAATTAGAATTCAAAAGACAGCTGGATAGAAGACATGGCATCGTATTCAATAATCTCTACGCCATTACAAACCTTCCAGTCTCGAGATTCTTAGATTACCTATTAGAAAGCAATAATTACGAATCCTACATGGAGGAATTATTCAATGCTTTCAATCCATCCACAATAGAAGGCCTGATGTGTCGCAATACCCTCTCCATTAGTTGGGATGGTTACATACATGACTGTGATTTCAATCAGATGCTGGGTCTCCGTTCTGATGTAAACAACACCCACATCCGAAACCTAGATATTACAGAGCTTAACGCAAGAAAGATTCTGACAAATCAGCATTGTTATGGCTGCACAGCTGGGGCTGGAAGTAGTTGTGGTGGAGAAATTACCTAAGCGGGCTAGATAAGTAAATTGTCGTTTCGTTACTTTTGTGGCTCATAATTACCGACATGAAATATATTTTTGGACTTAGTATTCTTATTCTTCTCACTGCCTGTAAGACAAAACAGGCTGTTACGATGACCGAAGAACAGATATCTACAATGGAAGTAGGGCCCGATGACATCGTATTTATGCTCAAAAAAAGTGGTTGTTTCGGGACTTGCCCCGTATTTACTCTGAGAATATATTCCAACAATTATGCTGAATACATCGGAAAACAACACACTGGTACTAAGACTGGAGTTTTCGGAAAAATGCTCCCTAAAGAACAAGTAAAGGAATTAGAAAAGGCGTTTGACGATGCGGCGTTCTTTACTTATGAAAACAACTATGAGAGCGACATCCCTGACCTGCCATCTATAAAAATCTCGTATCACAAAGGAGATATGAAAAAAACAATTACCGGCAAAAGAGAAAGACCAGAAGCTATTCATAAGCTACAATTCAAACTAGAAATGATAGCAGATAGCCAGTCCGGCTGGATTAAGGCAGAACCAAAAACGATAGAAAAAAAAGAACCGACTATTGACAAAACCAAGATCGTCGTAGATATCGCCCAAGGCAACAGCCTCGCAAGGTGGTTAAGTGATATGAAGGACAAATTCGGTGTTCAAATCTTAGAAAGGCTAAGTGACAATAATGATTCATGGCTACTAACCTTTGACCATAGAGAGCATAAAGCTGAGAATGTGCTATTATACATGCAAGGATCACCCGTCACTAAGTCCGCTGAATTCCTCAGAATCCACCCTAATAATTAACAATAGGTTAAAAACTAAGGTAATTAGGAGCAATTGGGCATTATATAGGTTTTTTCTATATACTTGGTCCAGTAAATATCTGAATGTGAAAAGCCTTATAATCTCTATTGTTCTATCTCTAATGGTGCATGTTGGCGTCCTATGTCAAAATGGCCAGCGAATAGACATCAAAGTCAATGAATATAATCAGTTATATACTGAACATCATCTCAGAGCTAACCAGACACTCTATGGCTTAGCTAAATATTATCAGACACCCTTAGAAGACCTTCTCCTTATCAATAAAGTCGAGAGTTCAGAAGAAATTCCTGTCGGAAGGAAAATATTTATTCCTATAAAACAAGAGAATATCATTACCTCGATAACGTCACAAAATGCCTCATGGCGACCAATTTATTATCGGGTAAAGAAAAAGGAGACCCTGTACAAACTCAGTAATAAGTATTTCCCTCAGAAACTGGAAAATCTCATCGGACGTAATAAGATTGCTTCTTTTTCTCTCAAGGAAGGTCAAGAATTACAGATTGGTTGGTGGGGTGTCGGTACGACTGAGTCAGTACCAAAGTCGACAACCACTACAACGACGACCAGAACCAACAGGTCTACTGTTATGACAAAGCCTCACAATACCAAGACGAGTAACCCAAGTGAGGAAACAGAGACCAAAAGCCGTAAAGAACTCCTAGATGAAAGGAAGCGAGAACTAGAAGCTATCATCAAGCAAATGCTTGCCGAAGAAAAATCTAAGGAGATCCCTGAGGATACCCCAGAGGTCGAACCTCATGAAGAGGTATTAGAATATCCAGATGATGTTGTAATCGAAGAACCAATGATTCTAGAAGACACCTTGTATCATGAGCAAAATATAGAAGATATATTACAAGAAGAGAATCTAGAAGAAGAACGACCGCTAAAATATCAGCCTGGCATAGCCATGTGGGATAAGTCTGGTGATGATAGAGAAAATCTATTTGTAATGCATAATACAGCTAGAGTCGACTCCTATATTCGGTTACGCTACCCAGTTACTGGCGCAGAGGTGACTGCCAAAGTCGTCTGTCCTATACCTGATGGCCTTTATAGTGATGATATAGACATCATAATCACGCCAGGGGTCGCTCTTGCCCTAGGGGCTCTAGATAGCCACTTTCAGATACAGATGGACTATTACGAATAGTTTATCTTCGCGCTTCTAATAAAAAGTGAATGTATCATAAAAACATTCTGGAGACAATAGGTAATACACCATTGGTCCAGTTACACAAGGTCGTCGAGGGTGTCCCAGGCACTATCCTAATGAAAGTAGAAACTTTCAATCCTGGTCATTCCATCAAGGACAGGATGGCACTTAAGATGGTAGAGGATGCTGAAGCTTCTGGCGATCTCAAGGAAGGTGGTACTATAATAGAGTGTACTTCCGGTAATACAGGTATGGGACTGGCCTTAGCAGCTACAGTCAAAGGGTATAAGTGTGTATTCACGACCACTGACAAGCAGTCACCTGAGAAATTCGATATACTTAGAGCGATGGGTGCAGAAGTCATCGTCTGCCCTACTAATGTCGCTGCGGACCACCCTGAATCTTACTACTCGGTAGCAGAGCGTCTATCGACAGAAATAGAAAATTCGTTTTGGTGTAATCAATATGACAACTTATCTAACAGAAAGGCACACTACCTATCCACTGGCCCTGAGATCTGGGAACAGACAGAAGGCAAAGTCACTCATATCGTTGCCGGAATAGGTACAGGAGGGACGATTTCTGGCACTGCGAGATATCTCAAGGAACAGAATCCAAATATCAAAGCATGGGGCATAGATACTTTTGGTTCAGCGCTTAAGAAGTATCACGAAACTGGAGAACTGGACGAAGCCGAGATCTACCCTTATATAACAGAAGGTATAGGTGAGGATATCATCCCAAAGAATATAGACTTTGAGATTATAGATCACATGGAAAAAGTCACTGATAAGGAGGGCGCTCTCATGTGCAGAAGATTAGCGAGAGAAGAAGGTCTATTACTTGGTTATAGTGCAGGATCTGCCGTTGTCGGACTGAATCAACTGAAGGACCAACTTACTAAAGATGATCTAGTCGTTGTCATTATTCATGATCACGGCTCACGATATATAGGAAAACTCTATAATGACGATTGGATGAAGAAGAATAATTTCATTTAAAAAAAACTAAACTTAAGTCATGAAACAACTGAAATTCATATTTCTTATTTTTTCTTTGGCCCTATTGGCACATGCATGTAAAGATGCATGTGATGATATAGACTGCGGTGTTAACGGTACCTGCGTAGATGGCACATGCATCTGTGACGATGGTTTTCTAGGAATCAATTGTCAGACTCGAATCTGTGACACAGTAGATTGCGGCGCCAATGGCACCTGCGATCCTGTAACTGGTGATTGCCTCTGCGATACTGGCTATTCTGGTACTAATTGCGAAGTCAATGTATGTGACACAGTTAATTGTGGTGACAATGGGACTTGTGACACAGCAACAGGAGATTGCATATGTAACGAGGGCTACGAAGGCGATAATTGCGACACTGAGGTGAGAGAGAAACATTATGGTAACTATATAGGTGACATGACTTCCTGTGTGCCTGCTATCCTTGGTGGCCTGATTCCAGCTGACGCTTTAGCTTCGCTCGAGATGACTGAAATCGTCGTCAGACGGTCAGAAACAGGTGTTACTTTTGTAGAGATAGCCTCCACGAGTGATATAATAGGTTTTTCAATAGATGCTGATACGACAGCTGAAGATTTTGAAGTACCAGAATTTTCGCAAGAGGTGACAGTAGGCGCGTTTGATGTGACAGTCGTTGGTTCTGGTACAGGTCGTATTCTAGATGAAGACAATGTGGAGATTTCACTTGATTTGGAGTTCCAGCTTCCACTAGCGCAAGCCACTTCAGAATGTACAATCGTTTTTAACAAACAGTAACAACAGTATAATGGCAAAAAAAATAGATATAGAGTTTAACAAAAACGAGGATACCTATAAATTAGCCATTACTCAATTCAAGCGAAAGCTAGAAACAATTCATCTAGGAGGTGGATCGAAAAGAATAGAAAAATTACACGCTCAGGGCAAAATGACAGCCCGCGAAAGAGTAGAATATCTAGTAGACGAAGGCACCTTTTTCGAAATAGGTGCTTTCGCTGGTTATCAGATGTATCAGGAGCATGGCGGCGCACCAGCAGGAGGCGTTATAACTGGAATAGCTAAGGTCAAAGGCACGCTCTGTATGATCGTTGCCAATGATGCGACTGTCAAAGCAGGCGCTTGGTTCCCTATAACTGGAAAAAAGAATCTCAGAGCCCAAGAGATTGCCATGGAGAACAAACTGCCCACAATCTATCTGGTAGACAGTGCAGGGGTCTATCTACCTATGCAAAACGAAATTTTTCCAGACAAAGAACACTTCGGCAGAATATTCAGGAACAACGCAAAGATGTCCAGTGAAGGTATACCGCAAATTGCAGCCATAATGGGCAGCTGTGTTGCCGGAGGCGCATACCTACCGATTATGTCTGATGAATCTATTATTGTAGAAGGCACAGGATCAATATTTCTTGCTGGACCTTATTTAGTTAGAGCAGCCATCGGAGAGACCGTCGACAAGGAAACACTTGGCGGCGCCACGACTCAGACTGAATTATCCGGCGTATGTGATTACAAGGTACCTAATGACAAAGCTGCTCTAGATTTAATACAGGAATTGGTTAATAAATTCGCAGAACGGCCACGCACAGGGCTTAATAGACAAGAGGCGAAACCACCTAAGAAAGCAACAAGCGAGATCTTAGGGTTTTTCCCTGAGGCAGCATCGAAACCCTATGATACTGTCGAGATTCTCGAGAGAATAGTAGATGATTCGAAGCTGACTTTCTACAAGAAGGACTATGGCGAGACCATTATCACAGCTTATGCAAGGATAGATGGTTGGTCTGTAGGTATAGTCGCTAATAGTCGATTAGTCACTAAAAATGCCAAGGGCGAGATGCAATTCGGCGGTGTGATCTATTCTGACTCTGCTGATAAGGCAGCTCGATTCATCATGAATTGTAATCAGAAGAAGATACCTCTCATTTTCTTCCACGATGTAACTGGATTTATGGTCGGTAAGCGATCAGAACATGGTGGGATTATCAAGGACGGTGCTAAGATGGTCAGTGCCGTATCTAACAGCACAGTACCTAAGATATCAGTTGTCATGGGTAATAGCTATGGTGCTGGAAATTATGCCATGTGTGGCAAAGCTTATGATCCAAGATTTATTGTCGCTTGGCCTACAGCGAAAATTGCTGTTATGGGTGGCACTCAAGCCGCAAAAGTAATGGCCCAAATAGAAGTAAGCTCACTTAAGAAAAAAGGCAAAGAACTCAGCGACAAAGACGAACAAGAGATTATCGACAGGATCAAATCTAAATATGACGAAGAGACTTCGTCATATTATGCAGCTGCCCGATTGTGGGTCGATGCGATTATAGATCCTAGAGAAACAAGACAGTTTATCTCAGCAGCATTAGAAGCTGCCGACCATGCACCTATAGAGAAGTTTAATGTCGGTGTCATCCAGACCTAGACCTTATGAAAATCATAGTCAAAACACTGCTGGGACTAGAGCCAGTATTAGCAGATGAACTGAGGTCATTAAATCTTAGCAATATCCAGCTACTAGATAGAGGCATTTCCTGCGAAGGGAATTGGGCTCAATTATACCAATGTAATTACCTGCTGCGCACAGCGATAAGGGTCTTACTCCCTATCCAAGAATTCGAGATTGAGACCCAAGACGATTATTACGAAGCAATTAAAAGCATCAAGTGGGTAGAGTATCTAAGAAAAAAATCTACAATCGCAGTCGACACAACAATTTTTGGTGATATATTTTCTAACAGTCGATTTGCAACCTATAGGGCAAAGGATGCCATCGTCGATAGACTCGAAGAATCCAGAGGGTTCAGACCCGATGTCGATACAGATAATCCTGACATCCGCATCAATATCCATCTTTCTAAAAACAAATTATCTGTCGCACTAGATAGCTCTGGACAATCTCTTCACCTTAGGAACTATAAATACAGGCCCTTCTTAGCGCCTCTTAATGAAGTCCTAGCAGCTGGCATTCTAGCCCACTCAAAATGGAAAGGAGAATCACCACTCTATGACCCAATGTGTGGGTCTGGGACCTTTACAACGGAAGCGCTGATGATAGCGGCCAATATCCCGTCTGGCAAATTCGTCTACAAATTCGGTTTTGAGAAATGGCCAGAATTCCATATTGAAATCTGGAAGAAAATAAAGCAAACCGCAGAGGCTCAGATTCGTAAGCCCGAGTGTGAGATTTTTTCGAGCGATCTTAATGCCTTTGCTGTAAGAGACCTCAAGAAGAATCTCCAAAAGTTAACTTACAAGTCTCGCATCCAGATACAGAAAAAAGATTTCTTCAAACTAGAACCAACTACACCAGGCAAAGTATTTATTAACCCACCCTATGACAAACGTATCAGAGTAGAGAATCTCAATGAACTATACCTAGCTATCGGAGACAGGCTAAAGAGTAATTGGCAGGAATGCTCAGCTTGGATGATTCATCCTGACCCAACTGTCCAAGCCAGCTTTGGTCTTAGCCCAGACCAATCAATAAACCTAGATAATGGTGGCATCAAGAGTAAATTAGTTAACTTTAATATCTATGAAGGCAGCAAAAAAAATGTGGTGGTACCAGATCCTACTGATAAGTAGCTGCATCTGTCCTATTGTATTAGCTGGGCAAGCTACTGGATCAACTATACTCGCTACACCCTCCGAAATCAAACTAAATACTGCAACTCTAAAGTTTATTCCCAAGCTAGACAAGTTAAGCACCTCTATACTCTATAGAGATAATTATCTCCAGTACTATCATCAAGAATTAGGCATGTTCTGTAAGATGGATAATCAGATGGACATGACAACTCCTATACAAGTCCGGTTCCGATTAGGCAATCTAGATTATGTGAATAAGCTAGAAAACAAATAAGACGCTCACGTTATATTGGCTGTGACTAAGACTACAGTACACTCATGATGTCGTCGACACCGATATATTCCTTGCAAGTATATCCTTCTCCATATGCGACACCTATACGGCGACCGTAATCTAGTGCCCTGCCGCGAAGACCATCTAGAAAGGACTTGGAGGAAATAGGCGTCTGAGGTCCTTTGGCCGAAGCTTTATAGAACTGAGTATCAAAACACTGGACGAGCTCTATCTTCCTCTCCATGAAGTCAGAAATATCCACAACGATATCTGGCTTCTGATGATGGTCTTGGATGTAATTCATCAATTTACGAGGTCTCCACTTTGCTTGATTCTTGCGCTTCGAGGTCGTTTTGATCTTAATTAAGCCTGCTAGGAAACAGGCATCATAGATTAACTGGGCTGCTCGACCATGATCCGGATGTCTATCAGTGATTGCATTAGCGAGGATGATATCGGGCTGATAATCACGAATCACTTTGATCAACTTCAATCTGTTTTTTTCGTTATTCTCAAAGAATCCATCGGCCATGCCTAGATTCTTTCTGACGACTGCACCAGCGTATTTCTGGGCTTTCGTTGCTTCTTTCTGACGTGTCTGGGCCGTCCCTCTGGTCCCGAGCTCCCCTTTAGTCAGATCCACGATACCTACTTTATAGCCTTGAGCCACTAATTTGAGCATTGTACCACCACAGCCTAATTCGACGTCATCAGGATGGACACCTATTGCCATTACATCTAATTTCATCATGCCCATCTTATAAGTGTACTTCCCCATGTGAATCCACTACCAAAGGCAGCAAGACAAACCAAATCGCCTGAGTTAATCTTCCCTGCCTCCCAGGCCTCGCATAGAGCAATCGGTATAGATGCGGCTGTCGTGTTTCCATATTTCTGAATGTTATTATAGACCTGATCGTCAGATAGACCCATAGACTTCTGCACAAATTGACTAATCCTTAGATTGGCTTGATGAGGAATTAACATATCTATATCTGATTTTTCCAAGCCCGTTTTTGTTAGTGCTTCATTGATAACCTCCACAAACTTGACGATTGCTTTTTTAAATACCAACTGTCCATTCATTTGCGGATAAGCACCATCTTCGACCATCTTAGTTGTGACAAAGGTACCACCTGGCTTATCAGTTACCGAGAATCCATAATCTTTATCATCATGATATCCACCATGAGAACCAAAGTTAATCATGGCCAACTCCTCTGCATAGGTCCCATCAGAGTGGAGATGTGTGGTGAGGATGCCCTCTTCCTTATCAGTCGCTTGCAACAAGACAGCACCAGCTCCATCACCAAATATCACACTCACATTCCGTCCAGCAGTGGAGTAATCTAAGCCCATCGAATGCATCTCAGCACCTACTAATAGGATATTGTTATACATACCTGACTTAATGAATTGGTCCGCTACAGAAAGACCATAGATAAATCCAGAACATTGATTTCTAATATCTAGAGCACCTATCTCTGTCTTAGTGATATCTAATTCTCGTTGTAATAGCACACCACAGCCTGGAAAAAAATAATCAGGACTCAGAGTCGCAAAGATGATAAAGTCGACCTCCTCCTTAGTGATGCCAGCACGTTCTATGGCAATACGAGCAGCTGCAGCACCCATGGTCGTCGGCGTCTCCTTATGCTTTGTTGCATAGCGCCTCTCTACAATACCAGTACGCTCTTGTATCCACTCATCAGATGTATCCATGTATTGGGTCAGATCATGGTTCGTGTATACATTAGAAGGCACATAGTAACCGAGGCCCCCTATTTTCGAATTGGGCATATTCCTTGATTTTTAACAAAATAAAGGAAATTAATAGACCCTTAGTAACTCAGAGCCATTGAAGTTTATAGATATACCTGCGTTATATCACTGACAAACAGCTGGAATTACTAGCTTTGAGGCTGAACCAATTGTCTGATCCACTTGTACACAGTCAAAGAGAACCTCCAACAGTTTGCCTACACTCTAATGGACCCTTTTATCAAAGTCCTCATGAAACTAGGTATCACACCAAATATGGTGACCTCATTTGGACTTTTACTGAATGTCCTTTCGACAGTCTTACTCATCTATGGCGCCGAAGTCGGTGATCGGAATAACCACCAGTACTTAGGCTATGCTGGCCTTATTATACTCATTGCAGGTGCGATGGATATGGTAGACGGTCGTCTAGCTAGGCTCAGTGGCACGGCCCATCCATTCGGTGCGCTTTACGATTCAGTACTTGACAGATACAGCGAATTAATCATGTTCTTTGGCTTCTGTTATTATACAGTTACGCAGGACTATCTCATGACCTCCATCTTTTGTTTTATAGCGATGATTGGGTCGATTATGGTCAGTTATACCAGAGCTCGTGCAGAAGGCTTAGGTGTAACCGCTAGCGTCGGTATCATGCAACGGCCCGAACGAATCCTACTTATTGCGATTTCTAGTTTGGTGACAGCAGTGATTTCTAGCCAGATAGGTGGTGGTTATGAGTATAAAGTAGCTTGGTTAGATCAGCCCTTATTTGAGACGATATCGTTTTTCAGTTGGCCTGTCTTCATTTTAGCAATAGGAGCTAATATCACAGCAATAAGGAGACTAACCTTCTCTCGAACAAAATTGACTGCTGAGAAGTAACCTCAGAGTAGCTTATATGTATTAATATTGCTACAGCAAAAACGGGTATGCTCAACCATCTTAATAACATCAAACACAAATTTAGCTATACTGGCCAGCAAGGCCTCCCTGAGAATTATCCTATACCAGATGCAGTGGATACACTATTCTACATCCAACGAAATCACAACTGCAATACGATTGTCTATACTCTGGATACCGATGATTCAGGCCTGCCTAATCCAAGCAAACCAATCGACGTCTATTGGTTAAAATATGATGAAGGTAAAGTCAGAAAAGAACTGAATATTATTCAGTTTAATTTAGCTTATGGTTATCGAAGCTGGCGGATTAATAATGAATCTTACCAATTTCAATTCCTAGCCTATTCAGACCAAAACTTCTTTCTTAATAAGGATGACGCTGGTACTTATAGAGTATATACTAAGTTAGATGATCAGATGATTGTCTTATCTAACATCTATGTATATGCAGAAGAATTCGGCGCTTTCCCTCAAGTGAAATTTTTAGAATTCTTCGGATATACAGTTGAAGAGACTTTCCCTTTCTATAAAAAACTTCAATTTTAGCCAGTAAGTATGAGTAAAACTGGCTTTAACAGATTCGCTAGCAATTGGGTGATCTGGGGAATCGGACTTTCCCTATTATATCTGCTATGGTTTGGTTTTGTCGTCGGTATGGATTCGATGGCGGTTGGTTTCTACATACTCGCATTGATCCTCTATTTTAGTAGTGGCTATACTCGACAATTAGGGATAGCCTTTATGCCTCTATTCATCTATCTAATCTGTTATAGCTCACTGAAAATATTACATGACTATAACCCCTTTACAATCCTAAATAAGGTCTTATACGACTGGGAGCTAAAGTTATTCGGTATCGAATCTGAGGGGACTAAGATCACTTTATGCGAATATGCTAATCAGCACATACACCCGGCCCTTGATGTAATATCTGGCAGCTTCTACATTACGTGGGCCCCATTCCCCATCCTATTTGGTCTCTATGCCTTCATCAAAAAAAGAAGGAAACTGGTCTTTGATTTTTGGATCTGTTTCCTAATCGCTAATATTTTGGGATTCATAATATACATCGTTCTTCCTGCAGCACCCCCCTGGTATTACTTGCAATATGGGGAGCAATTACTAACGAATGCACCAGGTGAAGCTGCAGGTCTAGCCCGATTCGATGCCATGGTTGGGATACCTATTTATCATAATATGTATAGCCAAGGGACTAATACCTTTGGGGCATTGCCATCTATGCACGCTGCTTTCCCATTAATCCTTAGTTTTTATAGTTTGAGATATGGCAATAAATTATTAAGTGGTTTATTTATAATCAGTCTTATAAGTATCTGGTTTGCAGCCATTTACACTAATCACCATTACTTAATTGATGTATTAATGGGCATAGGTTGCGGGATTATTGGTATATTTCTTACCGAAACTTGGGTAAATGGTTCTCGAAGTCCTGCATGGTACCAAAGAGCTATGGCATATATTTGTTGATCTAATATTCTGATAAGATGCTGAAAAAGAAAATGGCGAGTTATAATGCGCCACAAAAAGTCCAAGAAATGGGTTTATACCCCTACTTTAGGACTATAGAATCTGAACAAGATACCGTTGTAAAGATTGGCGGAAGGGACGTACTGATGTTTGGTTCTAACAGCTATTTGGGTCTCACGACACATCCTAAACTCACAGAAGCTTCAAAGGCGGCAATAGATAAATACGGTTCTGGCTGTGCTGGTTCTAGATTTCTCAATGGTACCTTAGATATTCACCTAGAGCTAGAAGAAAAGTTAGCAGACTTTGTAGGTAAGGAAGGTGCTCTCGTTTTTAGTACCGGTTACCAGGTTAATCTAGGCGTTATCTCGTCTCTTCCTGGTAGACACGATTACATCATTATAGATGACTTAGATCATGCCTGCATCATAGACGGGAGTCGTCTATCTTTTGCTAAAGTGCTGAAGTATCGACACAACGATATGGCAAGTCTAGAGAAGATTCTTTCCAAAACCGAAATGGACAAGATTAAACTCATCGCAGTAGATGGGGTGTTCAGCATGGAAGGCGATCTCTGTAAACTACCTGAGATAGTTAAACTAGCTGAAAAGTACAATGCAAACATTTTTCTAGATGATGCACATGGACTAGGTGTGATGGGAACCTTAGGAAGAGGCACAGCAGATCACTTCGGACTAACCGATAAGGTCGACTTGATCATGGGGACTTTCAGTAAATCTCTCGCTTCTATTGGGGGCTTTATAGCAGCAGATTCAGATACAATTAATTATCTCAAGCATAATGCAAGGTCATTAATCTTTAGTGCGAGTATCGCACCAGCTAATGCAGCTTCTGTAATCGCCGCACTAGAATTAATACAACAAGAACCTGAGCGTATAGAGAAGCTTTGGGAAAACACACATTATGCCATGAAGCTACTTAATGAAGCAGGCTTCGATACAGGTCATACTGAGACGCCTATCATACCTATTATGATCAGAGATGACTTTAAGACTTTCAGTCTAACTAAGTTACTGCTAGATCAAGGTGTCTTCGTCAATCCAGTTGTATCACCTGCGGTGCCGAGTAGCTCTTCTCTGATTAGATATTCACTGATGGCGACGCATACCAAAGCTCAGATAGCAGAATCAGTAGAAAAAATCTATGCCATTTCTAAGCAGATAGGTGTATTCGATCAGGAAACCACGCCTGCATGAGTCTTCGAGTACAGAAAGTAGACTCGAAAAAAGAATTACATGCATTCATTGATTTTCCGCATGACCTCTACCAAGGGGACCAAAATTATGTGCCAGAGTTATTCATGGCACAAAAAGACCTGTTCAATGTAAACAAGCATCCATTCCATAAGCACGGTGAGGTCACTTGTTTTCTAGCTTATGATCAGAATAAAATTGTCGGACGGATAGCTGCAATTAAGAATCCCGTGTACAATAATTATCATCAGTCTAATATTGGCTTCTTTGGCTTCTATGATTATATAAATTCTAAGGAGGTCGCAGAATTGCTTCTTACCACTGCTTCTGCTCATTTAGCATCTGAGAACTATAATTCACTGATGGGCCCAGTTAATTTCTCAACTAATGAGACAGCTGGGACACTTATAGATGGTTACGATTCCCCTCCTCAAATCATGATGACCTATAATAAGCCGTATTATGATAAAATACAGACGGCTATCGGACTCACGAAAGAAATGGACCTATATGCTTATTATATACCTACAGATTCTGTTTCTGACAAATCGATTCGCTTATCTAAGTTAGTAGAGGACAGATTAAGTCGGTCAGATATCAAAATAAGACATCTTGATGTTAAGAACATCAAGTCGGAAATACCAGGCATTTTTGAGATATATAATTCAGCTTGGGAAAACAACTGGGGCTTTGTACCCATGTCTTTAGAAGAAGTAGAGCATCTAGCCGCAGACTTAAAGATGATTGCTGATCCAGCTTTTTCATATATAGCAGAATACAAAGGCAAAGCAGTTGGGTTCTCTGTCTCCTTACCCAATATCAATGAGATCACCAAGACCTTTAAAAAAGGTCGGTTACTGCCATTTAATATTTTCAAACTACTACTTAATAAGAAGAAAGTCAAAACGGTCAGAATCATTACAACCGGTGTCATCAAGGAATATCGGAACAAGGGCATCGAAGCCATATTCTTTGCAAAAAACATTCTGGAAGCAAGGAAAAGAAAATTAATTGGTGGTGAAGCATCATGGATACTGGAAACGAATCATGAAATGGTCACTGCTGCAGAAAAGCTGAACGGTCAGCGATATAAGACTTACAGAATATATTCATACGCACTCTAGCCTCTATGTCAAAAAAAATATTGGTCACAGGTGCTAATGGCTTCGTAGGTAGTTGGGTCGTAGAAGAAGCCATAGCGCAGGGATACCTAGTGTATGCAGGAGTCAGGAAAAACAGTGACTTAGCTAAGCTATCAGACCCCAGAATCAATTTTTTGTATTACAGTTTCGAGGAAGAGGACAGCCTAAGAGAGAAACTGATTGCTCACCAGTTCGACTATATCGTACTTAACGCTGGTGTGACCATTGCCAAAAACAAAGAAACCTACTTCAAGATAAATGCGGGCTACACTAGAAAGTTCTGTCGCATTCTGATCGAAGAAAACATCCTTCCACAAAAGTTGGTTTACATCAGTAGTCTAGCAGCCTATGGTCCTGCTGAATACCAAATGAATCAAACCCTAGATGCTGATAGTCTACCCCATCCAATAACTTGGTATGGAGAATCCAAACTACAAGCAGAACAATTTATTACCAATTTTAGCAAGATTCCATCGATTATATTCAGACCGACCGCTGTCTATGGTCCTAGGAATACAGAAATGCTTCCTGTCTACAAAACCATCAAAGCTGGTATCGGCACTAAGATAGGGAGAGGTCGTATGGAGACTAGCTTTGTCCACGTTAAGGACTTGGCCCGCTTAGTGATAGATTCTCTTCCTAATCGCGTGTACAATAAGGCCTATTTTGTTAGTGATGGGCGGACCTATCCTATAGAAGATATGAATAATATTATCGGGGATATTCTCGGTAAGAGGCCACGTCAGATTGTAATACCGTTCAGTATCATTAAGCTCATTGCAGCTATAAGTGAGTTTCTGGGTAATTTGCAAGGCAAAACACCTTTACTAAACAGAAATAAGGTTAAAGAATACTTTGCAAGGTCATTTTCAGTAGATATCACGGACTTGGAAAAAGATTTTAACTTTGCACCCGCTTATGACCTCAGGTCTGGACTTACAGAAACGATTCTTTGGTGTAAAGAAAATAACTTACTATAAAAAGACTATAGATGAAAGCTAGGAAAGCAGCTACAAAAAAAAGAGCTAAATCACAATCTCTTGCCTCAGACCCTAAGGGCAAACTAGGGATTCTAACACCAGGGATGGGCGCAGTTGCAACGACCTTTATTGCTGGTGTCATGGCAGTCAACAAAGGGCTGGCTAATCCTATTGGCTCACTTACTCAGATGGGAAGAGTTAGGATTGGTAAAAGAACAACTAAGAAAAACAAGCCGCTCATCCAAGAGGTCGTGCCTCTTCAGGACCTAAAGAAAGTGGTATTCGGGGGCTGGGATATCTTCAAAGACAATATGTATGAAGCTGCTGTCCACGCGAATGTCCTAGAGCCGGAGTTACTAAAAAAACTCAAAACACCACTTTCTAAGATTAAGCCTATGAAGGCTGTTTTTGACAAAAACTATGTCAAAAAATTAGATGGTACCCATGTCAAGAAAGGCAAGACCAAAATGGATCTAGCCAAAGCAGTGATGGCTGACATCAAAAAATTCCAGAAGGATAATAAATGTGATCGTATCGTTATGGTATGGTGTGGATCGACTGAGATTTATATAGAAGAGTCCGCTGTACATCAATCAATAGACGCATTTGAGAAAGGCTTAAAAGGGAATTCCAAATTAATCGCGCCAAGTATGATTTATGCTTATGCAGCTATTAAGATGGGTATACCTTATGCTAATGGGGCACCTAACCTTTCATGTGACATTCCAGCACTAGTACAACTTGCCAAAGATACGAGCACACCTATCGCGGGGAAGGACTTTAAGACTGGTCAGACACTAATGAAGACCATACTTGCGCCTGGATTCAAAGCAAGAGCTCTAGGTGTCGAAGGTTGGTTCTCTACTAATATCTTAGGAAATAGAGATGGAGAAGTCTTAGATGATCCTGATAACTTTAAGACGAAGGAAGTATCTAAGCTGGGTGTGTTAGAACAAATATTAGAACCAGAAATATATCCAGAATTATATAAAGACTTTTATCATAAAGTTAGGATCAACTATTATCCACCTAGAGGAGATAATAAGGAAGGCTGGGACAATATCGATATCAAAGGCTGGTTAGATTATCCGATGCAGATTAAAGTTGATTTCCTTTGTAGAGATTCTATACTAGCTGCTCCTATTGTTTTAGACCTTGCGATCTTCTTAGATCTAGCTAAGCGAGCTGGCATGGGTGGTATCCAAGAATGGTTAGGGTTCTATCTGAAGTCGCCACAAGCTCCTAAGGGAAGACATCCAATACATGATATTTTCAAGCAGCTTGTCAAACTCGAGAATACCTTAAGATATATTGGTGGTCATGACTTGATAGATCATTTAGGTCAAGATTACGATGAGCAGTAAATGACTGCAATACATAAAGCCATAACAACAGTTATGGGCCTTGGATTTGCGCCTATTGCCCCTGGAACATTCGGGACAATAGGCGCAGTTCTATACTATTACCTTAGCTGCACTTTTTTTGGTAGCTCGACGACTCTTATTCTTCTAGGAACTGCTATCGTACTATTCTTCGCCGGTATGATCAGCACGGATGCATTGACGGCAGAATGGGGAGAAGATCCTTCTAGAGTAGTCATAGATGAGTTCATCGGCTATATGATCACTATGCTTCTCATACCTTTCTCTTACAAGATGATGTTGGCTGGCTTTATCCTCTTCAGATTTTTTGATATTCTTAAGCCTTTCGGTATTAGATACCTAGATCAAAATATTAAAGGCGGCTTGGGCGTGATGCTCGATGATGTTCTAGCTGGAATCTACGCTTGTGCCTCCTTACATCTGATCATCTATCTACAAGCTAATTTTTTCGGTTAGATCATGAATGATCAGAAAGTACCTTTCTTACAGTCGTTCATCAAATCGCAATTAGGCTCTTCATTGGCGACTCTTTTTGATTTTAGCAGTCTCTATATTCTGACAGAATGGGCCGGCATCTATTACGTTGTATCAGCAGCTATGGCGTCTAGTGTAGGGGCCGTTGTCGGATTCCTTGTATTAAGGCACTGGGCATTTAGGAGAACAGACAAAACCTGGTTTTATCAGGCTATAAAGTACGGTGTCGCGAGCCTCATCATATTGGTACTCAATGTGGTGGGTATATACTGCTTCACAGAGTTTCTTAATTTCCAATATATGGTGTCTAAGCTGTTCATTGCATTTATTATTGGGATTTTCGTGAGCTTTCCATTGTTCAGATATTATGTCTATAGTTAGCATCATCATGCCTGTTAGGAATACGGCGTTATTCCTAGAAGAATGCTTAGATTCTATCATCGCTCAATCCTATGATAACTGGGAACTACTCGCTGTAGATGATCACTCTACAGATCGGAGTTACGAGATTCTATCGGACTATAAGGACAATAGAATTGTAGTCCTTCGTAATAAGGGGAAAGGCATCATCCCAGCCTTACAGACTGGCTATGCGGCATCTGTAGGAGAGTATATAACCAGGATGGATTCTGATGATTACATGTCCTCCGATAAGTTAGAACTAATGTGTGGTGCTCTAGACAACGCCGGCGCTGGACACTTAGTTGTCGGGATAGTCAAATACTTCTCGGATAATAAAATAGGGGAAGGCTACCTACATTACCAAGATTGGTTAAATGCAATGACGCTAGAGGCCAGTAATTATAGTGACATCTATAAGGAATGTTCGATCCCTTCACCTAACTGGTTATGTCTTCGATCAGATTTTGAGAAAGCTGGAGCATTTGCTGGAGAGCTCTATCCGGAGGATTATGATCTTGCATTCCGGTTTAGAACTGCCAAGCTGCAAATCACTCCTGTTACGCGCATCACGCACTACTGGCGCGATCATTCATCTAGGTCATCCAGGACAGATCCGAATTATGCAGACAACAAGTTCATCTCCATAAAACTCAAGCATTTTCTAAATGCTGATAGGGATACAAATCGAAAATTAATCATCTGGGGTGGTGGCAAAAAAGGAAAGGCAATTGCTAAATATTTATCGGATCAGAAAATAAAGTTTACATGGATCTGCAATAATCCCAATAAGGTTGGTCACCAGATATATGGTATCATTATGCAAAGCGTCGAGCTTATTTCCACCTATAATTCTTCGCAAATAATCATTGCAATCAGTCAGCCTGCTGCACTACCAGCTATAGAAGTTATTAAGAGTCAGAATCCAGTTCATAGCTATTTCCACTTTTGTTAGAGTGGTCCTTATGCCTCCTTTTCGAAATAGAGTTTATAGTATTTGCCACCGTCGTCTTCTCCCCTTTCTATTCTATTCTTATCACCATGTATATACACATGGAAATTCTTGTCGAGCTTAAGTATCGACCGGAAAACTTTATTGTTCTTTTTGACAGCTGGCTCTGATATATCGAAGTCATTAGCATAACTGAATTCCCCAGCAGCTTCGACTTGATTCTTATAAGCTTTGAAGTCATTTTTCATAGATTCATCCTCGAAGAGATTCTCGAGATAAGAAGATTCATCGAAAGTCTCTTGTGATGAGAAGAACGCTTCTGAACTATTCATGATGGCTAATTCATCATCCTTAGTTATACTCCCCTCTCTCTTTCGTTTGTCCTCCACAAAGTCCTTAGTTAGGCTAATATAATGAGCGGTCTGATGATAACTATCCTCTCTCTCTATAAGATCTAGAAAGCCTCTTTTCCAGAATTGAGCTTCTATAAGACTGGCTTTATCACGCACTAATACCCTATAACCAGTCTCAGAATCTGAATTAAGAATGAGACAAGCTTTGTCTAAGCCATTAAGGGCATGCCCCACGTCTGTCTTGATATTATAGGCTGCTGTCTGTTGTAAAATTTTGATGAACGTATCTCGTGTCTCTACCTTAAAGAGACCGATACAATCAATTAGTTCATCTTCTATGACGACATCGGTCAGCTGACACATCATGAATTCGCCACTTTTGATTGCTGGATGCTGGGAGTCATTGTATAGCTTTTCGGCTATAGAGATAGATATTTCATGTAGTGGTGCCTCTTCGCTCAGGACTTTATCTATCTGGGCCTTTATAAAATGGGTATCTATCTCTTCGCCTTGTCTGAATTGATAGAAAGCAGGCTCTTTGAATCCAGCTAATAGAAAAGCCAACATACTGGTGTGTACACTGGAATCAATGATTTCATGAGGAATGGCTGTTGTAAGACAAGATTCTTCATGGGAGATGCGTCCTATGTGATGTATCGATAATGGGCCTATACGGGTCTGTGAGAAGTCTATCATAACTCTTATCTATAGACCAAAAATACACTGAGATATGCCTTCTAAACACGAAAGTTATCCACACGATATGGAAAAGTAATTACTCTTCTTCAGCAGAAGGTTCTACCCACTCTACTGGCACAATCATAGGAAGATCGATTAATTTGGCTTCGTCTTTTCCAATTCTAAAGAAACCAAAAAAGCCGCCTTCTGCATTAGCGACATGCTCTGCGAATGAAACATAACTCTTATACAAGAGGTGTCCTAGGTTGTTCTCAGAAAGTGCAGGTAACACTTCGTTTAGTTGAGATAGTTGTCGAGAGAGAATATCTGTACGTTCTGTGACAGAATCTGGGCAGTTTTCGATCAGAGTTGCCAATTTCTCCGAGAAGTCCTTACCGACTTCATTATAGAAGTCCGTTAATTCATTTGGATTATGGAAACCTCTAATCTTAGTTACCTTGGCAGCCCATGCAGTTTCTTTCGGGTCTATCTGGCCATCTGCACCTGCTATTAGAACTGTTATCCACGCGATAGCATCTTTGAGTATCCCAAACTGCGCATCACTTATATTTTCAAATCCCTTAACCACAACTCAGTATTTACATTTTAATTAAAGTCCAAATCTAAGGAAATATAAACTTTTAAATGACTGAAAATACTTGTGATCTAATCGGCTAAGATGATAAAATATCGTTCATCTATCTGTGCTAATCGTTGACCTGCTAGAAATTGAATTTCGCAGAGACAGAAGGCATAATAGGCAGCTGATTGACTCTATCATATTTTATCCTATCAAAGTAGAAGATATTAGCTCTATCATAAGCATTAGTAACAGAAGCAACCACCTCTACATTGAACCGATCATTAAGATAGAAGGTCTTCTGAGCTGAGAGATCTAGTCTATGGTAGTAAGGCAATCTGCCTCCATTTCTTGTATCAGAATAGATAATGCCTACACGGTCTTGATTGTCAGTCTCATAAGCTGTATTAGGTCCCTCTCTGAATGGAATATTATCGTAGAAAGCTTGGGTCTTTGTGAATGGAAACCCAGACCCTAGATTCCATCGTAGGCTCAGGAGGATATCATTCTTAGCGCCTAATGAATAAGTCGCTAAGAAGTTGGCATTATGCCGTCGATCGAATACTGTCGGAAAAGTCTGTTCGCCATCGAATCTATTGACGAAACCATATGAATAAGTTGCCCAGAAATACCATTTCGGTATTTCGTACTTAGCCGAAAAGTCGATACCATATGCCTGACCAGTTTCTGTTGTGAAATCGGCTTGACCAGGCGAGGTCT
The DNA here is from genome assembly GCA_937944095.1 of uncultured Saprospiraceae bacterium. Classification (GTDB taxonomy): domain Bacteria; phylum Bacteroidota; class Bacteroidia; order Chitinophagales; family Saprospiraceae; genus RFSX01. The sequence continues at coordinate 52,322 of CALEAC010000027.1, read as the reverse complement.
TATTCCGATTTATTACGACTAATTGGAAAAAGTCTTTTACATATGCTTCGACATTAATCTGAAGACTAGAAGAAACATCCTGTTCTATTCCTGCAAGTAGATGTCTTGCTTTCTGTAGCTTAGACGTAACTGGATCGCCGTTGAGGTCCTGAAATTGTTTCTCCGGACCAGTCAGAAAGCCATTGAACAAATTGACCACATCTCTTTCGTTAGATGTAGAGATGATGTTCTGACTATAATAGCCAGCACCGACTTTGAGTCTCGTCTTATCAGTGATATTCCACTTGATACCTAGTCTAGGTTCCGGATAGAATTCTGATAACGACGCATAATACTGTAACCTGAAGCCCGGTTCTATTACCAGATTATCCCACGCTCTACGATATGATAAGAATCCAGATATTTCTGTTGTATTCTGCTCTTCACTAAGCTTCAGCCCAAATGGATTTGTGAAGTCAAAAATTGTTTTGATACTCTTAATATCGACACCGTACTTGATAGAAGCCTCATTAGTAAGATACTTAAAATCGAGGCCTAAGTCATATTCCCTAATTAGACTACTTCGAGGGTCACCTTCTGTTTCTACGATACCCACTTCATATTGGGTATAACCAATAATCCCATCTAGAGTCAAGGCACTAGCATTAGGCAATAGATCAAAAGTTAAACCGCCACCCTTGTTATTCCACTCGATTTCAGAGACAAGTGGATTCTTATATTGATCATCGAAATTAAAGCCAAAGAAATTGAATTTGCTCCCATTAGAAGTGACATATGATATCTTACCATAGGTATCCTGGAATCCAAAAGGTAAACCGATACTATCAACTTCTGCGGCGTAACTGTATAATGACTTAGATGTAGAACCGATTAGAGACCTCTTACTTGTCAGTATCATAGTCAGATCTCCTCCAGATCCAGGCTTAGTCAGAGGTGCCTCTATAATTGCTTTGGCCATAAAAGGGCTGACCGATACTTGTCCTGCCAGTCTTTTCTTGTTACCTTCTCTAGTATTAATGTTGACCACTGCAGAAATTCTTCCACCATATTCTGCATTGAACCCGCCTGTTAAGACATCTACATTACGTATCAGTTCTGTCTCGAAAGCGGAATAGAATCCGATCGAATGAAAAGGGTTATAAATGGTCAATCCGTCCAAGAGAATCTTATTCTGAACTGGAGAACCCCCTCTGATATATAACTGACCACCTTGGTCTCCCGTAGAGATGACACCCGGTAATATCTGTAGATACTGTACGATATCGGCATCGCCGCCAGTACTAGGTAGTGCTTTGATTTGCTTTTGGGATACTTGGATTTTAGAGATACGAACTTCTGTCTTAGCTTGTTGCCGTTCTGCTGATATATCGACCACACCTAATTGGACACCACCAGCAGCAATTTCGACTTTGTAATAATTGATTTTTCGAGAAGACACTTCTATCGGAGTTACTTGATCTTCATAGCCTATATAACTGACCCTTAGGTCATAAGAACCTACTGGTACACCGGTTAAGGTAAATAAGCCCGACTCGTCAGTATTCTCGCCATAGTTAGTGCCATCTATTACCACATTGGCAAAAATGATTGGCTCACCAGTGGCAATGTCATAGACATGTCCTCTAATCTGGCCCACCGATTCCTGGGCTAAGAGTCCAGAAAATGGTAAAAAAGTGAAAGAAAGAATGATAAGATAAAAACTAAGGAAGTTCTGCTTCGACTGCATCCAGATTAGATATTTGTACTCACAAAAAGAATCATAACTACGTCCAATACAAGCCTATTACGTAGCTTCGCAAAGAAAGCTAATTTAGATGACCAAAAAGCTACTTTTCGCGACATTATTGCTCCTGTTAGTCTGGCAGTTCTTCCCGATAGACAAGAATAACCCTCCTATCGATGAAGCTCTTAGCTTTTCGAGTACTGTCCAACTATCAGAATCAGAATCATTATTGCTGAATAACGCTTGTATGAACTGTCATTCTAATGTGACAACGTACCCTAGTTATACACGTATACAGCCTGTCGGATGGTGGACCAAAGGACATGTCAAAGCAGGACGAAAGAAACTGAATTTCTCTGAATGGAATAGCTACGATCCGAACCAAAAAGCACACCATCTTAGAGAATGTATGGAAGTCTTAAATGAAGGCCGCATGCCACTAAAGTCTTATACTTGGCTACATCCAGAAAGCAAATTGAACAAAGAACAGACAGACAAACTCCTGGAGTTATTCATTCGGCTAGAGAATATCTAACTACAGTAACTCAAATCGATCTTGGTCCGCTAGAAATGGGAGCTTAGCTCGGACTACAGCCAAGGCCTCTTTGGTCATTTCTGCATATAGAATCCCTTCTTCCTTTACCATTTCTGTCAGTACCTCACCGTGAGGATTTATAATAGAAGAATGGCCGGAATAGGTATTATTCCATAGATCCTCACCGACACAATTACAGCCTAGAGCATAGGCTTGGTTCTCTATAGCTCTAGCTTTTAGTAAGGTCCGCCATGCGTCTATACGCTTGTCAGGCCAATTAGCAGAATAGAGTACGATATCATATTTGTCTGTATTCCTAGACCATACAGGAAATCTTAGATCATAGCAAACATTCATTCTGAGGCGCCATCCTTTATAATCATAGGTTAATTGCTCTTTTCCTGGACTAAACACGCGATCCTCGCCAGCAAAGCCAAAGAGATGTTTCTTGTCATAGTAACTAAGCCGCCCTGAGGGCTCGACAATATAAAGTCTATTATAGTAGCTATCACCGTCCTTAGCTATTAGTGACCCAACCACTAAAGCAGATTGGGCTGCTGCCCAAATCCTCATTTTGTCTATCGCCGTAGACTCAGTATCATGATATTTGTGAGCTTGTATCGTATAACCAGTGGGCCACATCTCAGGTAATAATATCAGATCTGCTTGCTTAATGGTCCCTACCAACTCATCATAGTGAGGTAGGTTATACTCAGGATTATGCCAGAGGGGTTGGCCTTGGACCAGTGCGACTCTAAGTTGTGCTAGGTCTGGCGTCATATGTCGGAAAAGTATCTTCTTGCTTTTCGATTGATTCTATCTTCGACATTGATGGCATCTATACTATTGTCGATGACACTGGATGGGTCATCTCGATATAACTCCACTTCCCATTGCTTATTCTGTCGCTCACCTCTACAGGTAGAATGCAGCAAGGTCATATCATTACCAGCTAAGGTCGGATTATAGAATAAGAACTTGACATTTGTCTGATTCGTTTCTGGTAACTCATGATACAACCATATCTCATAAGGCGGCGCTGGCGCTTCGTCTTCTACAGATATCACATTATTCGGCTTGCCGTATTTCAGGAATATATATCCCCTATCACTCTCGAATCCATGACCTAGGTTAGCTCCATACTCATTGTCTACTGCACGCGCGACTTCCATATACTGGTTATATACTGCCTTAGGATCTGACTGAGAGACTCTAGACCAATAGCTATATAGAAAATAACGTTTCGTGGTGATGTCATCACTCCAGATCAACTCATTGAGCATGCCAGTTAGCCTATTTCCGACAACAGGAAAGATCGCCTTTAGCGCATAATTAAGCTCTCCTTCATCTAATAATTGGACAAAAGAGGTCTCGAATTTATCATCTCTTCTATATGTCTGTCGATAATCAGTTAGAGGATGATAGACAGAAAATTTCTTGGTCTTATGGGTTATTAACTCTTCGGTCTTAGTGATGACTTCTAAGTTTAAGATATACTGTCCTGACCCTAGCTCACTAATGTCAAAGTCTTCTAGTATCCCAAGGTCAGAGGACTTAATTCGTTTATAAGCTGGCTTAGTTATATAAGCTGAAGAGTCTGGTAGGGACACATAATATCTGTAATACAATGGTTCTGCTTCATCTTGTTTGCTTAGGATCTCTGCATAGAATATGAGCTCCTTATTCCCTGGTCCATAGGTATCAAATAACAAAGGCTCAAACGAAAACGCAGCTCTTTCGAATGGGTATACAGAAATATCCTTATCGATTTCTGACATCAATAATAAGTCTGAACTGACAGACTGAGTAGCTCTATATTGGTCTACTATAAGTTGCTTGCTATACTTGAGAGAGTCTGTCGGATTATTCAGATCTATACAGGTCAAGTCTAGAGTGTATTGCCCCGGTTCGAGTTTGATTCTTTTGAAATACCAGAAATCTGTTATCGCCTCAGAAGCCGGACTCGAGACTTCATTTTTTTCTGCAAAAACATAATCACCGTTCTGACTGATTGTCATTAACACAGATATCCTTGCTTGTTGTAGAGCTATTCCTGGAGATGTAGGCCGAAACTGCACACTCTGACCGATAAATCGACCATATACCTCGACGTAGCTGGTCTCGCTGGGGTAACTCACAGTCGATATACTAACATCTATGGCATGAATTATAGAGCTAGAGCCTAAGGAGAGGAGTATAAATAGGAAGGTTCGGACTAATATCAAGACTTGTCTGGCTTTGTGAAGATGAATTTAAAGTCAATATTCCGGATCTTGGTCCTCATTACCAAGGTATCTGAAGTAACCAGATCGACATTAAATACAGTATTTTCACTATCCGCGACTGTGATCTGCTCTTTTTCTAAAGAATAAGGCATAGACTCTTGTATCGGGAGGATATTCGTATTGAGCTTTTGGTCGGGAACGAAGTTGATGTAAGCATTGGAAAGCAGACGTGTTTCTTTTTCGGCTTTGTAAGCTTTATGAATAAGCCATTCACCTTCTAGGTCTGTATGCTGTATGAGCTTAACTGACTTGCTTTCGGGTTTGCATCCAATATATAAAGAAAGAATTAGACAACAGAACAAAAGACAGGGTCCGAAGTATGCTCTGAGTGACAAATTCATCTAGTATGTTCTGAAGATATCAAGAGGTAAATAATAGAGAATAGAGTGATAGCTTTCGCTTACTTTCTTATCTGCTTTCTCTCCTTAATCTTAGCCTTTTTTCCTACTAATTCTCTGAGATAGAATAATTTAGCTCTTCTGACCTTACCGAATTTTAAGATTGTTACGTCTACGATAGAAGGACTAGAAAAAGGAAAGATTCTTTCTACCCCAACACCACTAGACATCTTTCTTACAGTAAAAGTCTTAGTGGAACCAACACCATTAATCTGAAGGACATTGCCTTTGAATGACTGAATCCTTTCTTTGGCCCCTTCCACTATTTTGTATTTAACATCAATATTGTCTCCTGGTCTGAAACTAGGTAATTCTGTCTTTTTAGTAAGTTGCTCGTGTACGTAGTTGATCAAGTCCATCCTGAAGGGAATTTAGTTATTGATTTAGGGCTGCAAAGATAGTACAATTCCTATTACCTGCAAATCATCGTAATAAGGTTATATGACCATCGGTTTTTATCGTTTTTCCCCTTGGGTCTTGGTAATTGGCTTTATACACATAGACACCTTGTGGTGCTTCGGCGCCGCTATTGTATTCTCTCCCATTCCATCCCGACCTAGGATCGTCGGTCTCAAAAACCATTTGACCCCATCTATTCCAGATTGTAAGCTTATATTCCTTAAGACCATCATAGTACCCGTTGCCTATGAATAAGTCATTACTTGAGTCATTATTTGGTGAAAATGCATTGGGAAAATAAAAATTGACAATCGGTGAGACATCGATGATTTTAGACAAGGTATCTGGGCAGTTAGTGACAGGGTGGAAAACATTCAGTACAACCTTATATATCCCTGTATCTGGAAAAGTAAAAACAGGGTTCTGTTCGAACAAACTGCCAGCCGTCCCAAAATCCCATCGCCAACTCCCAGCATCAGTACTCAGATCTGTAAAGCTGGCTGTCCGATTAAAAATATTGAATTGGTCTGGACTACAGACGAAGTCTGCCTTAGGCGAATCTTTGACTCGAATTAGATCTGAAAAACCTCTAGCGATCTCACAACCAATCGGAGAAATTATATCCAAGGACAATGAATAGATACCTGGTTCCTCATAGGTATGTGTCGGACTTATCTCCGAACTAGTCGTTCCATCTCCAAAGTCCCATAAAATCTCATAAGTTGAGTCTATCGGAGCTGATAGGTTTTTCAAGAATATAGCAGCTGGTACACAACCTACAAAACTAGATGGCTCCACTATAATAGCAGCAGGTGCAGGCTGATATAAAACATTATCGATAATAGTGTCATAACATTCATTATTATCCTTGACTATTAATTGTATTTCTTTATCACCTGGTGTTTGGAAAGTGTAAAATGGAAACTGTTCTATCGAGCTGTCCTCATTATCAAAACGCCAGTCCCATTCTGTAATTGCCAGTCCGCCAGTCTCGCTAGAATCTATAAACGCAATCGGACCAGCGACGCAAGTGTCATAATCAAAGTCAAAGCCTGCCTCGATAGCTGGATAAAGATTAACTACAAATTCTGCGGTATCTGCACAGGGGATACCTTCGTTGACGATCATCATACCTGTATAATTACCGATACCCGGAAAGGTTACATCGGCATCTCTAGCCTCTTCTGTGCCCTCTATATCGAAGATTTCATTCATGTTTTCATCAAAGAATTCCCAGTGATAATTCTGGATGAACCTTATGTCTGTGCTTAGGTTTTTGATATTCAACGTGCTATCTCCACAGGAGTTTATTACAAATAGATTTCGGCCCTCCATCGGAATTTCATCATCAGAATCCAGCACAGCATTGACCTGTTTTTCGCAGGCTAGAACATTGAACTGGAAATCTCTTCTAATCTTTCCGATTGATATACCATTTCTGAATTCTTCCACGCAAACGCCAACAACATATTGCCCTTCTATTTCTGGTGTACCAGTAATGATTCCAGTCTCAAAATCGATAGAGACCACAGGGTCACCAGCTAATGGTTCAGTAGAAGAAAATGGTGGCATGAAACTCACATTATCAAAAGGCGGTCCACATCGTCCAGGATCAGGTCGCACACAATCACAGCAACCTGCAGGAACATTAGAGCCAGCCTGGGCATTGGCATCCCCACCTGCAGTAAATGGTGCACAAAAAGTATATCTCAGGTCATCACCATCTATATCAGTCGCCGATTGGTCTATTGTGATCGGAAAACCGGCACAGATGAAAAGAGGTGGATAATTATCATTGAGGAGATTCCCGAATTTGGGACTATTATTTCCAGTTATCTGCGCCTCTGGAGTTATAATGACATCAAAAACAGCCCCTGTTTCTCCCGGTCTCAGAATATTACCGATAGATTCATTCCGACAGCACCTCTGATAAGCGATCATATAATCGGCAGATCCTATATCCAAGGTTACTGGAAAACTGTAGGTGGCCCATTCCACACCAACTGTCCCGACTGGCTCTTCTACACATGGGTCATCATTAGGAGGGACCTCCTGAGCCTCAGAAGGGTTGATATTCCTAATATCTTGGTATAAGAACCAAGTCCCTGCAGTGGATTGCCTATAGACACCGAAGGCCGTATCGCCAGCAGTGTCAAAAGGTGCACCTCCGCTAATGTTGTCCCGATACATCGTTACAGTAATTCTGAAAGTCACTTGCGTGGTATCACTATTAAAACTCACAAACTGATAGGTCATATCTCCCCCTACAATGTGCGCGGCGGACAGCTCTTGTTGTCCAATCCCGATAATTATCAGGACTAGTAGAAAGATGTAGCGAATATGAATTAGTGAAATTTTAAGCCAGTTCATATATGGTGGTTGTTCTGTATAAAAATAAAGTTACATATATATCGTTTATACCCAAGTATAACAACACACGGTTATCTAACGAAAACACCGCAGATATGTTTTATGGATCATCTATCCGCCAATGCAACGAGACCAATACCTAGATAATATTAACCATATAACTCGTCTTCTTACAGATGGTGCTGTCATCTTATGCCCAACCGATACAATCTGGGGGCTAAGCTGCAACGCAATGGATAGCCAAGCAGTTGAGAAAATCTATGATATAAAGAAACGAGACCGGAATAAGCCCTTCATTCTCTTGGTTGATAATTTAGCACGTCTTCGGCAATATGCGACAGACATTCATCCACGTATAGAAACATTGATCTCATTCTACAATCAGCCACTCACGATTATTCACAAAGCCTCATCTGAATTACCCGCAAATCTACCTGACCAGACTGGTCATATAGCGATTAGGGTATGCAAGCATCCACTAATCCAAGATATAATACAACAGCTAGAAAGACCACTGGTCTCGACCAGTGCTAATCTAGAAGGGCAAGCTACACCCAGACTATATCACGAAATAGCTGACGTCATCAAGGATCAAGTCCAGTATTCCTGCCAAAGTTATAGGTCATCTAATGAAGCATCTAATGAATCCACCATCGTGAGATACACTAAAGATGGAGAATTAATTTTCCTGAGATAACAGCGCTGTAGTTTCTCTTTGATCATTGATGAATGTCAAAGCCGCTTTCATAAGAGGGTCATCAAGGTTGTTGTATCGTGTGTAATCAATCTCACTTAGTACCATCCGCTTATATCTCAAATAGGTGTCAGAAATAAGCTGTCGGCGACAGGTCTCAGCCGTTTCTGATTCCATACCTAACAATTCCTGTTCTAGGTCTGTACCATTATAAGCAGCTCTCATAGACTGTACAAATGCAGAAAAACTCAAATCAGCTCGATCGACCTCAGATGACCCCTTCTGCTTCATCACTTCTATGAGATATTGATCCAGGTAGATATCTGAAATGCCACATTCTGGGTTGCGCTCAGCGCTGAGTTGTATGTCTGGAATAATCCCTACACCACTAGTAAGCCGCCTTCCTAACAATTTAGAGCCTGGAGACCGTGTCGCGACTATACTAGAGGAACTCGGATCATAAGCCTTCTGGATCGACCGACCACTAGGTGTGTAATACTTAGCTACGGTGAGTCTCAGTGCACCTTTATTCTTCATAGGAAAGATCTCCTGGACCAGTCCTTTGCCATAACTCTGTTCTCCGATAATGATGCCTCTATCCCAATCTTGTACTGCCCCGGCGACAATCTCAGATGCAGAAGCTGAATAGCCATCTATCAATACAGCGACTTTCTTGATATTGAAAAAGTTTTTTCCTGTCGTTCTATATTCAGCTTTCTTTCTGTTCAGACCCTCTGTGTAAGTGAGTAATTTATCTTTTTCACTAAATAGCTGAGATAGTAATTTGACAGCTTGGTTTAATGGACCTCCGGGGTTGCCACGTAGATCGAGAATCAGGCTAGTCGCTTGATCAGAACCGAGGTGAGCATCTATAGATTCGACAAATTGTTCATAAGTATTCTCACTGAATCGAGAGACTTTTAGATACAAGATGCCTTTATCGACCTCATAACCGAGGTCAGCAGAGTTGAGGTTAATCCTTTCTTTATGTATTTCTATAATAGCTGTGCCTGAATCTCCTAATGGTCTTACTTGCAACGATACTCGTTCATTGTCACTATTCTTCAGCAATCCTCTTATCTCGGCATGAGATCGACCATTTCCTGATACTGGTTCATCATTAATGCTGATCACAAGGTCACCTAATCGGACACCTGCATGATAGGCTGGTCCATCTTTATTGACCATAGATATGTATAGACTATCATTATACATTAGGGTTTCTACACCAATCCCAGTGTAGTAACCGTTCATCTTCTCTCTATGGTCACTATACGCCTCAGGCGTAATGTAACTAGAATGAGGATCTAGATCAGCTAGCAGTTTATCTATAATAGAGAGTGTCACACCATCCATGTCTAAGCTATCTACATAGTTGCTCTCTACAAACCGCAGTATCTCCTCTATGCGACCATCACTCGTATAGGCTTGGACCTTTTCTCCAGAATCAGTGATACTTAACCAGGACGCGTCCCGATCTTTCAGATCTATATTATACCCCGCTAATAGCCCGATAGCAGCGGCGATACCTATCAGTAGTGGCTCCCAAGTCCTATATTCTATGTTGTTCCTTCTTGCCAATCAAATAATATTATTCATTTACAGTGCACCCAAATTACAATAATCATTGTTTCATAGAGTTCATCAGCTCACTTTTCCTTGGGTCACAACTGCTACAAGGGCAAAAAAAATGGAGAACATTTCTGCTCTCCATCTACTTATTTATTTGATTCGTTCTTATACACCTAAGTAATGCTTTAGAAGCTTACTTCTAGAAGCTGACCGAAGTTTGTTTATTGCTTTGTCCTTTATTTGTCTAACTCTTTCTCTGGTCAGACCAAATCGGTCGCCGATATCTTCTAGAGACATGGGATGTTCTATACCTATTCCGAAATACAATTTGATGACATCACATTGTCTTTCAGTCAGTGTATTTAGTGATCTTTCTATTTCTCTTCTGAGTGATTCTGCGTACTCTAGCTTAGAATCAGTACCTGGTGTACCACTATTTTCTAGTACATCGAGTAGTGAATTATCTTCACCATCGACAAAGGGTGCATCCATAGATACGTGCCTAGCAGCAACACCAAGAGTCGTTTCTACTTCATCCGAGCTTATCTCTAGTAGCTCTGCGAGCTCATCAGAAGACGGTTCTCGTTCATATTCTTGCTCTAGTTCTGAGAATGCTCTGTTAATTTTATTAAGTGAGCCGACTTTGTTCAGGGGTAACCTGACAATTCTTGATTGCTCAGCAAGTGCTTGTAGTATAGACTGTCTGATCCACCATACAGCATAAGAGATGAACTTAAAACCTCTGGTTTCGTCAAATCTCTGTGCAGCTTTGATAAGTCCTAAGTTACCTTCATTAATAAGGTCACTAAGTGATAAGCCTTGATTTTGGTATTGTTTGGCGACTGAAACAACAAATCTCAAATTTGCTTTGGTAAGTTGCTCCAAAGCGTTTTGGTCTCCTTCTTTAATCTTCTTGGCGAGGTCTACTTCTTCTTCCGGTGTCAATAGGTCGACTTTGCCTATTTCTTGTAGATATTTTTCTAGTGATTGGGATTCACGGTTTGTAATGGATTTGGTTATCTTCAGTTGCCTCATCTACGGTGTTTTAAAATTCTCAAATTAGGTGGTTCAAATGTATGACTATCTACCACAATTAGCAACTCATAGAAGCGCATGATAGATAATGTAACACAATGGCTCAATTGCAAATAAAGTGCCTAGATATTTTTATTAATAAATAGAATTCTATATAATACTTCGATTAAATATTATATTTTCCGCCCATTAAGAAGAATTTCAATTAGTTATACAATAAAAGATTATTTAATGAGTAGGGTGAAAATAGAGATGGAATTTATATTCAGGGCTTCCCCCAACATCATATATCAGTTCTTAACCCAGCCAGAAAACCTAGTACGATGGTTTGCTGAAGGGGTTGATATCAATGATGACGAGTATACGTTTACCTGGGATGGAAGCAGTGAATCAGCTAGATTAATTGATGATATAGAAGAGGAGCGACTTAGATTTAAGTGGAATGACTCTGATCCAGAAGAGTATTACGAGTTCAGAATGTACATTTCTGATATTACGCGTCAGACAATACTTGAGATCACAGACTTTAGTGATGATGACGAATCTAAAGAACAACAGGATTTATGGAGCACTCAGATAGAAGAGCTGAGATTAGCTTGTGGTGGTTAATTTTTCTAATTTTTTACTAAAATGACAGTCGTATACCCCGATTTAGCAGCATTATTACTAAGGCTAGGCTTTGGTAGTTATATGCTATTCGGTCATGGATATAGCAAGTTGATGAAACTAATGTCTGGAGATGAGATTCAGTTCTTAGCTCTATTCGGGCTTTCGCCAAAAATATGCCTTACTCTAACCGTCCTAGGTGAGTTTGTCTGTGCTATACTTATCATCATCGGGTATAAAACACGCCTCGCTGCATTACCACTCATTATCACGATGGCCGTCGCAGCTTTTATGGTACATGGTGGTGACCCCTTCTTCATGCAAGGTACTGATGGTGGGTCTAAAGAACCTGCTATGATTTATCTCATAGGCTTCCTTGCTATATACCTCTTAGGCTCAGGTAAGTACTCTATCGATGAAAGATTCGATAGCGTGATTTAAATCTTCTTAAGGACACCTTAACTACTTACTTTTCCAACTAATTAGTACACAGGCTTACGATCGAAGTGGTGCTCAGCCGTTATGTGTCGGATTGTTCCTGACTTACTTCGCATAACAATAGAATGCGTCAGCGCTCCCCACGGTTTGAACTTAACACCTTTGAGCATCGAACCGTCTGTAACGCCTGTAGCTATGAACATGACATCGCCCTTGGCGAGTTCATCCATGGTGTATATTTTATTGATATCATCGACACCCATTTTCTTTGCACGTGCTATATCATCATCATTACGTGGAACGAGTATGCCCTGGAAGTCCCCTTTGATACATCTTAGAGCTGCAGCTGCTATGACGCCCTCAGGTGCCCCGCCTGTACCGATCATCATATCGATACCCGTGTCAGGTAAGGCTGTTGCTATCGCCGTAGAGACATCTCCATCGCCGATTAGGTATATCCGAGCACCAGCCTCCCTCACTTCCTTAATCAATTCCTCATGACGAGGTCGATCTAGGATACTAACTGTGAGGTCTTGTATTTCGCATTTTTTCCTTTGGGCTAGCCTTTTGAGATTATTTGTCGCTGTGTCCATGATATCTATTGCGCCCACACCATCAGGACCGACCGCAATTTTCTTCATGTAGATATCTGGTGCGTTGAGTAAACTGCCTTTCCCACCAATTGCCATGACTGAGATGGAATTCTGAGTCCCTTTAGCACAGATTGTCGTGCCTTCGAGAGGATCTAGAGCGATCTCGATTTCTGGTCCACTCCCAGTTCCGACTTCTTCGCCTATGTATAACATAGGTGCTTCGTCTCGCTCTCCCTCGCCGATAACGACGACTCCCTTACAGTCTATAGTATCGAGCATTTTTCTCATACCATCTACAGCAGCTTGATCAGCAGATTTCTCGTCGCCTTTACCCATCCACCTTGCGGAATTAATGGCTGCAATCTCAGTTACTCTGATGAATTCTAATGCTAGATTCCTTTTCATAATGGAAATTTTGGTTCAAATATACCTTGTTAGAGCTTAGTGGCAAACAAACTTGGGGCAAACGGAAGAGTTAGTCTGATGAATGGTCGAAGTGAATGGTCGTCGTATATGATTATTGGCTGACTAATGATGGACCTGGAAATGATAGGCTCAAGTCAAAGAAAATGATCACCGCATGTCCAATTAATATTCCACACATACCATGTAACTATATTGGGTTAATATCCTTATTTTCAATGCAAAATTTCAACATGAAGCACTTTACAATCTTTTTACTATGTATGTCTTGTTTTAGTCTATTCTTAGCTGCTCAAAACCCTACAGCTGAGTATCATTTCAATATGGGAAGCACTTATGACGAAACTGGAAATGAAAATACACTATTAACCAATGGAAATACTTCTGCTGCAGATGATAAAGATGGGAGTGCAGGCAGAGCAATTCTACTAAATCAAAGTTATCTGTATCACGAAAATTCAGAATTCCTAAACATGGATGAGGGGATTACCGTTTCTGGCTGGTTCAATATGCTTTCTTTCAATGGAGAATGGACTCCTCTGATTAACAAATGGTTAGGTACAGAAGGTTCTTACTATCTAGGAATCAACCCCGACAACCAAACCGTAAGATGGAACGGCTTCTATGACAACATACAGGATACTGAACCTATGCCAATAAATAGGTGGGTACATTATGCCGCTACCTATGATGGAAAGGTATTGAACTTATATAGAGACGGCAATTTGGTCAACTCTAAACCCGCTGAAGGTGAATTGCAAAGCAATACCGTTCCATTCTCTATTGGTGCTCAAAGCAATAGCGCAGTGCCAAACTACAACGGTTATGTAGATGAAGTTTACGTCTATTCATCCGCATTGAGTGCGGAGGAGATTATGGCACTTAAGGATAAAACCTATCAGGCTCTACAATTAGATCTAGTATTTCTTAACATGGATATGGAAAAGATTCAGTTAGCTAGCGCGGAAGAAAACTTAATGACTGCTCATTTATTTAATAACGGCTTAGACCCTATAACCTCATTTGATATTGCTTGGGATAACGGCAATACAACAGGTGTGTTAGAAATTGATAACATATCATTAGATCCATATGAGACTTACCTCATTGAAGAAAACTTACAGCTCAAATTAGAGGTCGGCGACATCACAACTGTCAATGCAGAGGTTATGAATGTCAATGGTGGTGATGATGAAGTATTAACTAACAATAGCGGTAATGACCAGGTTGCTGCTTATTATTTCTTACCTAATAGAAAAGTCGTCATAGAAGAAGGCACAGGAACATGGTGTGGCTGGTGCCCTCGAGGTGCCGTTGCTTTAGATTTACTGCAAGAAAACTATCCGGATGAATTTATTGGAATTGCTGTCCATAATGGAGATATAATGACCGTCGATGAATATGACAGTGGAATTGGTTTTGTAGGCTTTCCGAGTTGTCATGTAGACCGGACTCTATTAGGGACAGGCATTTCACCTGCCGCCGCAGAATTCTATGTGGAGGAAAGACTTTCTCTTGCTAATATTCCTAGCGCCTCAGTGTCTGAGGAAATAATTTATGACCATGAAACAAGAACCGTCACTATCGAAGCTAAAGTTGTCCCAGCTCTAGCCTTATCCGGAGACTATAGATTAAGCTTTGTCATCACAGAGGATGAGGTTGCTGGAACACTCTCTCAGTATAATCAGGCAAATTTTTATGCTGGAGGAATTGCTGGTGTAATGGGTGGATATGAAGTGCTTCCTAATCCAGTACCAGCAGCTGATATGATTTATAACCACGTCGCTAGAGCAGTTATAGGCGGGGTAAGAGGTGAAGAAGGTAGTCTACCAACTGATATGAATTATGGTGAAGAGTATGCCTACTCTACTAGTTATATGATTCCAGAAGAATTAGACCTTAGGAACTTACATATCGTCGCTATGTTACTCGATGGCAGCACTCAGCAAATCTTAAACGCTGATTCCAAAAGCCTAGACTTAACAGGTGTTTCTGTAGAAGACCACATCGAAGATCTCGCAGTAAGGCTATTCCCTAACCCAACAAACTCTACAAGTCAATTGACCTTACAGCTAAAAAAAGCAACGGAGGTCAGTGTGAAAATTTCAAATCTAAATGGTCAGGTGCTCGCAACGAAAGCTTATGGCTTACTAAACGGTGCTCAGATATTACCAATTAACGCAAGTAATGACTGGAATGGAATCTATTTGGTTACCATCCAGTTAGATGACCAGCAAATCGTCAAAAAATTACAAATACAAAACTAAACGATAACCACTAATCTGGCATCACGGAAAATCGTTTCATTTGCATTAATCATTGCAGAATTAATAACAGAAGGGCAATTTATATATATCCTTTGGTTGTTAATTCTGCTTTATTATTTACGCCTAACGCGAATACTATCGCTTCGTAAAGGCATGACACTCTTGCTCGATAATTACGTAGTAAATCCCAGATGACAACTGGCTAACATCAAGTTGTTCTAACTCACCTTTACAATGACCTTCTAAGCATAGGGATCCATTGCTATGAATTATCCTATAACGCGCAGCTGGCTGAGCGGAAACAAATAGTTGTTGATTGGCGACCGTCGGCCAGATACTATGTTTATTTTCTTTTAATGGCGTTACTGATGAAGTCTCATTATAACTAACTCGTAAGGTTCTACTTGTGACTGTTTGATTATTAGTCATCCCTCCAGCTATTAGGTATTCATTCGGACCGATTTTCGCGATACCTCTTAAGTCCATCGATGTTAGGTCTTCGACAATAATTGGTTCACCTAGGCTCCCTGCTTGCCTATCGTAATTAATAATTTGCATATTAGGTTCGACACCGCCACTCCCGTTATACGCTATGCCATCAAAATTATAAGTCACTGAACTGCCACCAAACCAGATTGGATTGTCACCCCATACTGAAGCAGCAGCCCTATACCCTATCGCATCATTAGATTGTTCTTCTTCCCAGCTAATATCCATTGGATCATTAGGATTGATGTAGCCTTTTCTCAGATATGGAGCTGCAGCAAACGACCCATTAGCTGCACCACCAAGATAATATAAGGTATCACCTACAATTGTTCCCGAAGCACCAAATACACGGTAAGTATTAGCTGGTAGTGGTGTGGCGACCGACCAAGTGTTCTGCGCAGGGTCATACACTTGTACTGCTGTTACATTATTCGAATTGCTCCATCCTGTAACAACGTATATTAGGCTATCACGATAGACTGCTTGCACCTGGTCATCTATAGGTATCGGAATATCTAGTCCATCGGTCTCATAACGATCTGTCAGGGTATTAAATACATGAGTCTTAGCAGATGAAATTTCATTGCCACTTGCTAATACTGTATAACCTCCGATGATGTAAATTTTATCCTTGACTACAGAAGCCGCAGCTGCAATCTTAGTCCTGTCATCTGGTAAGTCTGGAAGAGCAGACCAAGTGTCAGTTGATATATCATACTTAAACGCGGCATTACTGATACCCGAATAGATCTTAGTATTATCGATTCCAGAAAATGAGTAGACATAGCCCTTATGACCAACCACTGAATTATTACTGATGGCTTGCGGCATGGGTTCTAACTCATCGACAACCCACTTCTGCGCCAGCATCCGGCAGTTCGAGGCGAGCATAACTAAAATTATCACCACTAATTCTAAGTACTTGCTATTCATGTTGTTATAGTTAGCTTATTACAAAATTATCACACAAGTAAAACTAGAAAATAGCCACAAAAAAAACCTTCATCGAGCGAATCAATGAAGGTTTTGTTTATCTGATAATACGGATCAGATTCCTAGTTTGTCGTAGTTATCCTCTATGAATTTCTTACCATCCCACTTACCCAACCATTCGCAATTGTCTGGTTGTGTCTTGAGATAGTTCTTATAGGCATCGACTGCTTTTTTCAACTCAGTTCTTTTGATTGTTATATTGTTATTATAACCTTTCTTGATATTGAAATAATAAATACCTTTTCCATATTCGAATTTTTTCGTCCTAGGTCTTGCCATAATATGAATTTAGTTTAGAAATACGCTTAGGAGATAAGCAGCTCTGACTAAGCGTTTTTTTTCAGAAAATATGCAATGATTTCCAGAAATGGTCTGTAACTCTTGCTTTGAAAAGAACGCAAAAGTACAATATTTTGTTTCAAATAGGGCATCTAATTGCTATACAGCTGAAAACACGACCTCGCCCCCTTTGATAACCATAATTGGTCTTAATTGTCCTTGCTGATAGGTGATCTCTCTATGGTCTCCTGTATCATATACATTGAAGTCTGCCTGGTATCCAGAACTAAGTCGACCTTGATCTGTGATGCCAAGAGCATGTGCTGCTCTATAAGTCACCCCTGCTATTACTTCTGCATTGCTTAGTTTCTCATAAGTCGCTAGGATACTCGCCTGAGCCATAAGGTCTCCCATCGGAGCTGATCCTGGGTTCCAATCTGAAGCTATTGCCAGACTACAGCCCGCATCTAACAACTGACGCGCTGGTGTGAATCGCACACCCAACCCTATCGATGCGCCGGGCAAAGCCACTGCAACCACTTCACTCCCTGCTAATAACTGAATCTCCTCTGGACCACTCGCTTCTAGATGATCGGCACTCTGAGCTTGGTGCTCTACGGCAACCACACTCCCACCGGTATGGAACTGATCCGCATGTACCGTCAGATTAAAGCCCATCATCTTAGCCGCAGCAAAGTAAGGATGTACCACTTCCTGACTAAAGGCCTCTTCTTCTACAAAGACATCTAGTCGCTTAGAGAGTTTTTGAGAAACAATCTCAGGTAACAATTCATGAGCAATTACATTGAGGTATTGAGCATGGTCCCCCAGGAAATCTTTGGGTTTGATATGAGCTGCGAGACAGGTCGGAATCAGTTCGGCAGCTGTCTTTTTGTTAGCCTTAGCAATTGCCTTTAGCATTTTGAGCTCTTCTGAGACAGAAAGACCATAACCAGATTTGACTTCGATCGTTGTAATACCTCTTTGCAAGAGGACCGTTGCACGCTTGATTGTGAGATCGACTAGTTCTTGTTCTGTCGCTGATCTAGTTTGTTTGACTGTATCCCATATACCACCACCCTCTTTGGCTATTTCCAAGTAGGTCTTCCCAGCATTACGCATTGCAAAATCCCTTGCCCTAGTTCCACCAAAGCAGATATGCGTATGGCAATCTATCATGCCAGGGATTACCGTACAAGACTTAGGTAATTCAATCAACTCGATGCTCGGATAATCAGCCACTAAGCTTTCGTAGAGAGCGATCGATTTTATAATAGACCCATCTACCAGGATACCATAAGCCTTGTGTATCGTGAGTTCTTCATCTTGCAATGGGCCTTTATTAGAGGCATCCTGAAAGCTAAGTAACTCAGCAAATGGACCAAAAATCTTAAGTGATGCCATCTCTAGTATTGGTGTTTTCCTCTATTCCACCCTTTGACACTGAGATGTTTCTCCGCGTCCTCTGCTGCAGGATCTTCTAGCTGGGTCCCCATACTGTCGTTCCATCTATTGAGATAACCAAATAAGGCTATAACACCCATAATCTCGACAATCTCACCTTCATCCCAGTGTTGCCGCATTTCCTCAGCGATTTCGTCCGTTACTGCATTAGGTACTAGTGATGCGGCAATAGCCAGATCAAAAACGGCTCTTTCTCCCTCTGAGAACAAGTCTGAAGTTTTATAATCCCAAATATGTGCTAATCGATCTGCTGTCGATCCATATCGCTCTGCAGCACGTATCGTATGCGCCTCACAGTATCTACAGCCAGTTGCATGGCTAGAGAGGTAAGCGAGCTCGCGTTTTAGTGAACTTGTGACACGACCTTTGTTTTCCATGACAGCTAGATTCATTTCTAGAAAGGCGTTAGAAATACGTGGTCTATGCATCATTGTGAATAGACTATTAGGCGTAAACCCGAGTGTCTCATTATAAAAATCTTTCATTTCCTGTAATTCAGAAGAATCCTGGCTGTTTACAGGACTAACAAGTGGTTGCTTCATCGGAAGTTATTTTGAATAAAGATAATTTTTTTCAAAGGCGCTTAGAACTTTATCAAATAAGAAAAGCCCCTGATAATTCAGAGGCTTTTTGGAGTAGCCGGTCTGGGGCTCGAACCCAGGACCCACGCCTTAAAAGGGCGTTGCTCTACCAACTGAGCTAACCGACCCCACTTAAAAAAGTTGTGCAAAGATAGTTTCTATTTCCTATTTAGCAAGATAGGAAAGCAATGTTTTATTCAATTTCTAAAATCAATCCATCATAACCCGCTACAGTATTCTCAAAATAAGCTTTTGCTTCGTCGAGCAAAGGCTGAATATCCCTGTATTGACTAGAGTAATGTCCTATAACTAAGCGGTTGACCCCTAGTTGCTTCGCTAGCTCACCAGCCTCTCGTGCTGTGCTATGCTTTCGCTGATGCGCTTTTGTCCTCAATTCATCTAGATAGGTTGTTTCGAAATAGAGGGTATGGGTATTTTCTATCACACTGGTATTCCAACCAGCAACAGTCGTGTCAGCACAATAGGCATATGATCTCAATGGTTTTGAACCTAAGGTCAGTTGTCTATGATCTATTATCTGATCACCTCTAACTAAATCTTGACCAGCTTTGAGCTTCTTAATCTCTGGAATCGTGAGGGAATAGCGACTGATTGCAGATTTTTCCACATTTATAGTCGGATTAATCTCTTCTACTAGGTAACCGTAGGTCGGGACGCGATGTGAGACAGGAAAGGCTGTGATTTGATAGTCTTTGCTAAGAAATATTCTTTCAGCAACGACTGGGGCAATCTCATGAATCACTAAATCTATAGACAAATGGGCTTGGCTAGCTGTAAATACGGCCGATAAGTAGGTCTTTATGCCGACTGGTCCGTAGATTGTTAGTGGCGCATTTCTTTTATCGAGTGATAGAGATCCGATAAACCCAGGTAAGCCATAGAGATGATCTCCATGCATATGACTGATTAGGACGGTGCTAATCCTAGATTTTTTGACCTTATAGTCCATCATTCTGATTTGGGCACCTTCGCCACAATCCAGAAGCAATGTTTCATTTCCTAATTGTAAGATCTGTGAGGTCTGGAACCGGCCATGACAGGGCTTTGCAGAGTTGCAACCCAATATGGTTAGGGTCATCCGACCTATGCTCATGGTAAGTCTTATTCTTGCTCTGAACTCAATTCTTTCTCGATGTCCTCCATGTATATGAAATCAATTGATTCCACCACCGTCGGGATAATCTTGAATATAGTCTCTAATCTTGAAATCTCGATTAGTTTCTTGACACTAGGATGAGCGACACCCGTCAGAACAAAAGTGCCCTGATCATTCCATAATCGATTTGCTGTGAGTATGGCACTCAGACCAGAAGAATCGACATATTTAACTTCAGATAGGTCTAGAATTAGGTTCTTCACACCCTCGTTGCACAGAAAAACAAACTCAGATTTGAGATCAGGAGCGATCAGAGAATTCAGATTATCTTCATTCAATTGAAGTAAAGAGTACTTTTCCTGCTTGTCTATTACAAATTTCATAGGCTGCAAAATTTCATTGGTTTTCAGTCAGAGTCATACTGTATGACTTGCTAAGTTGTTTTAGCTAATGAGTACATACAGTCATTCCCTTTAGAACAAAGTATAAAAGTCGCTAAAGTAGTCCAATCAAAACAAAAAACTCAAAGATCATTTCGAAAACTAGCTCTGTTAACTGGAAGCGATCCAGAATGTCCCTTGCCTTGCAGAATTAGTCAGCTCCTATTCAATTAAAAGTTGATTTCATGCCATAATGTCATAATATTGATAACTGGTATGGTTTTTCACGTGTTTTAGGGGAGTTTAATATTGGTATCTCAATATAGATTGTGCTAATGATATTATATTTTATTAATATCAGTACCGATTAGAACGAGTTGTGAATTTTATCGTAAAAGTCACATATTTCAAAACATTGCTAGTCCTTAGCTGGTCTAAGCTTAGAACAAACTCTAATTAGAGATGAATAGTAAATTTTCGCCCAAAGTCAAAAAGATTATCTCACTAAGCAGAGACGAGGCTATCCGTTTAGGCAATGACTTCATTGGTACCGAGCATCTTCTTCTAGGAATGATAAAGGACAAAGAAAGTCTAGCCCTACGAGTACTAGATTCGCTAGATGTCGACCTGTACGAGTTAAAATACAAAATAGAAGCAACAGTCCAGAACAAAAGAGGCACCAAGTCAGAGCTCAATGTGGGCAGTATACCGCTTAACAAGCATGCCGAAAAAGCACTCAAAGTTTCGTTTCTAGAAGCGAAGTCAATGAAGCAAGCAGAGATCAATCCTGAACATATAATGTTATCAATTCTTAAGATGAGCGAAAACAATGCAACCAAGGTCCTAGATGATTTCGAAGTGGACTATGCCATCTATAAAAATGAATTAGAATACGTCAATCAAGAAGATAACTCTAACTACTCGGACATCGTATCGTCTAGTGATTCTGACTTACCACTCGAAGAAGAGCGCGATGATTCATTCTCTAGACGAAAAGGAAATTCTAAATCGAGAACGCCAGTCCTAGATAACTTTGGACGCGATGTAACTAAACTGGCTGAAGAGGGCAAATTAGATCCTATCATAGGTAGAGAGATAGAAATAGAACGTGTCTCCCAGATTCTGAGTAGACGAAAGAAAAACAACCCAATCCTGATAGGCGAGCCTGGTGTAGGTAAGACTGCAATCGCAGAGGGTCTAGCCCTTAGAATTATTCAGAAACGAGTCAGTAGAACACTCTTCGATAAGCGTATTGTTATGCTCGATCTCGCTGCACTCGTCGCAGGGACCAAATACAGAGGTCAGTTCGAAGAACGGATGAAAGCAATCATGAACGAACTGGAAAAGACCAGAGATGTGATTGTATTCATAGACGAGATACATACGATAGTCGGTGCAGGAGGCGCAACTGGTTCTCTAGATGCCTCTAACATCTTCAAGCCAGCTTTAGCTAGAGGCGAACTGCAGGTCATCGGTGCGAGTACGTTAGACGAATATCGCCAGTATATCGAAAAAGATGGTGCTCTAGACAGAAGATTTCAGAAAGTACTCGTGAATCCACCTTCGCCAGAAGAAGCAGTCCACATTCTAGAAAATATCAAGTCAAAGTATGAGGAATTCCATAATGTCCAGTACTCTGACGAAGCAATTAAGACTTGTGTCAAACTAAGCAATAGATATATAACCGACCGTTTCTTACCGGATAAGGCAATTGATGTCTTAGATGAGGTCGGTGCTAGAACCCATCTCAAGAATATACATGTACCAAAGTATATCGAGGATCTAGAACAAAAGATAGAAGGTGTCAAAGAGCTTAAAAATCAGGCTGTTAAGAATCAGCAGTACGAAAAAGCTGCTGACCTAAGGGATCAAGAATCCAAGCTCATTAAGAAACTGAACGATTCTAAGAAAGAATGGGAAGAAGAAGCTAAAGAAGCTAAGTATCCTGTCAATGATGAGGATGTAGCTGAAGTGGTCGCAATGATGACAGGTATCCCTGTCACCAGAGTCGCTCAGAAAGAAAACAAGAAGTTAGTCGGTATGGCTGACGAACTGAAAAAGCACATCGTCGGACAAGATGACGCTGTCAATAAGATTACTAAAGCCATCCAAAGAAACCGTCTCGGACTGAAAGACCCATCTAAACCGATAGGGACTTTCATATTCTTAGGCCCTACAGGAGTCGGTAAGACGGAATTAGCTAAGGCACTTGCTAAGCATGTCTTCGATTCTGATGACGCTCTGATTAGGATTGATATGACGGAGTACATGGAGAAATTCTCGCTGAGTCGATTAATCGGTGCACCTCCGGGGTATGTCGGTTATGAAGAAGGCGGCCAATTAACAGAAAAAGTACGGAGAAAGCCCTATTCTGTTATCCTATTAGATGAGATAGAAAAAGCACATCCAGACATCTATAACGTCCTACTCCAAGTGTTTGATGATGGTGTACTGACAGACGGACTTGGTCGAAAGATTGACTTTAAGAATAGCCTAATCATTATGACCTCTAACATAGGCGCACGTCAACTGAAGGACTTCGGCACAGGTGTAGGATTCAATACCAAGGCACGTGAAGAATCATCAGATGAATTATCGAAAGGTGTCATAGAAAAAGCGCTAAAGAAAACTTTTGCACCAGAATTCCTTAATCGGATTGATGATGTTATCATCTTCAATAGTTTAGAGCAAGAACATATCTTCACTATTATAGATATATCACTGAAGGATCTCTACAGCAGATTAGAAGGTATGGGGTACAAATTAGTCCTCAGTACCGCTGCTAAAAAGTTTGTCGCTGAAAAGGGTTTTGACCCTCAATTTGGTGCAAGACCGCTTAATAGAGCTATCCAGAAATATATAGAAGACCCACTAGCCGAATATATCCTGAACGAGAGTCCAGCAGAAGGCACTGCACTGAAAGCAGTGATTAACAAGGAAAAAGATGGTCTTATTATCAAATCAGCCACAACAGTAGAATCGGAGGATATCTAAGAATAATCGTTCTCGGGAACTCCCTTTTGCGACTTATATATTAACTTTATATAAGATACGCCAAAGTGCATCACATTTATAATTAAAAAAAACCAATTGGGTAAAAGAAGAAACTTCAAAAAATTCCAAAAACCAAAATTCAACTTTAACGTCAACGAAAGGATATCCGCGCCTAAAATCAGGCTAGTCGGTGAGAACTTTGAGGATATCAGCAAAGTCGCAGGAAAAACCGTTGAGACAGGCATCCACCTTACGTCAGAAGCCATACAATGGGCTAACGACTTAGGACTTGACCTGGTAGAAATAAGTCCTAAGGCCGTCCCGCCAGTCGCTAAGATTCAGGATTACAACAAATTTCTATATCTAAAGAAAAAGAAAGAGAAAGAAATCAAGACCAAGTCTGCGAAGACGGTCATCAAGGAAATTAGATTCGGACCAAATACCGATGATCATGATTTCAATTTCAAACTTAAACACGCTCAGAAATTTCTTGGTGAAGGTGCCAAAGTCAAGGCCTATGTCCACTTCAGAGGGAGAACCATTGTATTCAAGGATAGAGGCCAACTCCTTTTATTGAGATTCCTCAATGAACTTGCAGACTTAGGAGCAGCTGAAGAAATGCCAAAAATGGAAGGCCGTCGGATGATCGTTATGATTGCGCCAACGAAGAAACCTAAGGGTAAATAATCTCAGGACTAAAAAGCAACTTTATATATTAATATTTATCGTACTTTTGCAGGCCTAATAAGTTTAGCCATGCCTAAAATGAAGACGCACTCAAGTGCGAAGAAGAGATTTAAGATAACTGGATCCGGTAAAGTGAAGAGATTCCAGGCTGGAAAGAGACACTTGCTGCGGAAAAAGACCGGGAAAGCGAAGTTGAATCTTCGCGGTTCCACCCTTGTATCTGCTGCAGATACGCCAAGAATCAAGAAACTCTTGTGTAAATAATTGATGACCTTATACTGAGGCCAAGAAATCAGATTTCCCTTAGTATGAAAAAAGAACATTATGCCACGATCAGTTAACGCTGTCGCTTCCAGAAGAAGAAGAAAGAAAATACTAAAAGCTGCCAGAGGTTACTTTGGAGCAAGAAGTAAGGTATACACAGTTGCCAAAAATGCTGTCGAGAAAGCATGGTGCTATGCATACCGAGATAGAAGAAACAAAAAACGAGCTTTCCGAAGACTATGGATTGCAAGGATTAATGCAGCAGCTAGACAAGAAGGTCTCTCCTACTCTAGATTCATGCATGCTCTATCTAAGGCTGAAATTGGCCTAAATCGTAAAGTCCTAGCAGACCTAGCGCTCAATGAGCCAGATACTTTCAAAGCAATCGTCGCAAAGGTCAAGTAAGACTTCAGCACAGCTTTATAGAAGTTAATCCCTATTACGCTTGTAAGTATAACCTACTGTCGCATTGCGACAACTGGGTCTAGTCGAGATGCGATTAATGCTGGTATAAAACCAGACAAAACACCGACAAGGATAGATACAACGACCCCTGCAATCGCATTGCCGATGGTCATCGTCATCTCAAAGTCTAAGGCTGTGGAAATAAATTGGATTAGTGCGTAGGATACGACTAAGCCGAGCACACCTCCAATTAGACATAGGATAATTGCCTCTATTAAGAATTCCATAAGAATTATCCCTTTCTGCGCACCCAGCGCTTTTTTGATGCCAATAATATTCGTCCTCTCCTTGACAGAGACGAACATGATATTAGCGACACTAAACATGCCGACGATAAGCGCAAATCCCCCTATCACAAGTCCAGCAATATTCAAAGTGCCGAAGAAACCCTCTAGAACTTGATTCAAAGACGACATTTCCATCACACTGAAGTTATCATCGTCTTTCGGTCTCAGTCCCCGATGAGATCTCAGCAACCCAGTCAGCTCACTCTTGAGGTCTTCTATATCAACACCAGCTTTGGCAGTAGCCACTAGAGACTCCCCTACTTGTCGACTGTTCTTGATATTCATAAATCGCCTAGCATTAGTCAGGCATACCCAGATGACATCATCATAATTTATAAAATTGAACATGCTCTCTCCTTCCTCCTTGAGGACACCTATAACTTGATAAGTTTGCCCGAAAAGCTTGACTTGTAGGCCGATAGGATCTAGACTACCGAATAGCTCTTTGGCTGCCACACTGCCTAGAATCACCCTATTACTACCAGAATTATACTCCGAATTAGAGAAATACCTGCCTTGTTCTATCTCTAAATTCTGGATCTCCTGTAACTCATAGGTTGACCCCATGACAAATAGCCCTGAGACAGAACTTGATTTATACTTAAGGGTCTTGCCGCCTGAGAATACTGTAAAGGCCACATTACCAGCTAATTTTGATTTATCGCGAATGACTTCATAATCTTTCAGGTCAGGATCTGGTCGCTTCATGTATTTGAAGTAATTATCCTCCCAGTCCTCATTCCACGGATACTTCTCTATATATACAGTGCCTGTACCAATTTCAGAGATGCCTGCTCTGACGTTGGTCTCTAAGGAATCGACAGCTGACTTTACCGAAATGATACAGAATATGCCAATTGTAATACCTACTAAGGATAAGAATGTCCTAAGCTTATTGCTTTTAAGTGAACCAAAAGCCTGTCTCTGGCTTTCTAATAAAACTTTAAGTAAGGTGACCATAGCAATAAAGTTAGTGAGTTATGACAGAGTACCCTGCTTATTTAGACGAATGATATGATTCCCTCTTTAATGAGCATTTTTTCTTAAAAAACTCCTCAACACAATATTGGCTGCAATTTCCTATTTTTGCACGCTCTATAAAAAAATATATGAAGACCAAATTATCAGTATTTGAATTCGAATTAAAGGAAAAATTTATTGCTAAATATCCTGTGGATGTTCGAGACGAGTCCAAACTTATGATTGTCCATCGTGATACTGGCGAGATCGAACACAAAGTATTCAAGGATATCATCGATTACTTTGATGAAGATGATTGTATGATCTTCAATAATACGAAGGTATTTCCTGCTCGTCTTTTCGGTAAGAAAGAGAAGACTGGAGCTCAGATAGAAGTATTCCTTCTCCGAGAGCTCAATAAGGAATCTCGCCTATGGGATGTCCTAGTCGATCCAGCTAGAAAGATCAGAGTAGGTAACAAGCTCTACTTCACTGATAAGGAAGACAATGAGATACTAGTCGCTGAAGTCGTGGATAACACCACTTCGAGAGGTAGAACGATTCGATTCTTCTTCGATGGGACAGACGAAGAGTATCATGCGATACTGAGAACACTAGGTAATACACCTATCCCTAAATATATGGACAGAGAGCCTGAAGCGATAGATACCGAAAGATATCAAACGGTCTATGCCTCTGAAGTGGGTGCTGTTGCAGCGCCGACTGCTGGACTTCACTTCAGTAAGACGTTGCTCAAAAGGCTCGAAATAAAAGGGGTACACTTACCTAAAGTCACCTTACATGTCGGTCTAGGCACGTTTAGAGATATAGAAGTAGAAGATTTGTCTAAGCATAAGATGGAAGCTGAATACTATTCTATTCCTATCGAAACTGTCAAGGCAGTCAACAAGTCTAAGGCTGCTGGTCGCAAGGTCTGCAGTGTAGGTACCACTTCTATGCGTACAATAGAGTCTGCAGTCTCTGCTACAGGTACACTAAAGCAATCAGAAGGATGGACGAACTTATTCGTGTACCACCCCTTTGAATTCAGTATCGCCAATTGCATGATCACTAATTTTCATCTTCCTAAGTCATCCCTGATGATTATGGCATCTGCATTTGCTGGACATGAATTATTGCTAAAAGCCTACGAAGAAGCTAAGAAGAAGAACTACAGATTCTTCAGTTATGGTGATGCGATGTTAATTTTATAGTAACTGGGGAATTTTTCAATTGTTATTGGGGTTTAGCAATTATACTGACCAAGATCACTTTCTTGTTTAGTAAATCATTGATAAGCAGCAGCTTACATATTACAATAAAGTAATGTGGCAGATTACTTTGCTCTTATCTAATTTTTAATAGTTTTGCGACGATTTTGGAGGAAGACCTTCTGATTGTCTTAAAAAAAATTAACAGCTTTAGATGTATTGGACCTTAGAGTTAGCACACCATTTAGAAGATGCACCTTGGCCTGCTACAAGAGACGAACTTATCGATTACGCAATAAGAACTTGTGCTCCACCAGAAGTCGTAGAGAACCTACAAGAGATGGAAGATGAGGGAGATGCCTATGAGAATATGCTAGAAATCTGGCCTGACTTCCCTAGAAAAGATGATTTCTTATTCAATGAAGACGAGTACTAACACGAGTCGCTTCGGTCTACGCAATTTTTTTAGCAAGGTTTTTGTTTTGTTTTACGTGACTTAGACTACTGTAATCAGTCTAAATCTTATTAACACCTATCTAGAAGTGACTCTTCTAGAACTCTTTAGGTAAAACTTCCCTTTAAATATTGTATTACGTTACTTTAGTGAACTATTACGCGTTATGCATAAGGAAGTAAAAAAAGTACTATACATCGAGGATAATATAGCTGATATCAAACTATTTGAGGAAGCTATCTCATTCAATGAATTAGCCATCGAACTAGAGTATGTCACTGATGGTCAGGAGATGCTTAATTATTTCGAAGCATCCAAAAAAGCCCATTATAAGGATTTACCAGATTTGATTATCTCTGACCTTAACCTTCCTAAAATAAGTGGACAGCAAGTCATATCAGTCATCAAACAGGATTCTATCTTCAAAAAGATTCCAGTCATCGTATTTACAACCTCTAAGCTACGTAGCGATATAGAAAAGTGCTATCAATATGGTGCCAATGCTTATCTCACGAAGCCTGTTGATATCGACAAGATTTTTGAACTGATAGAACTGATAGATAAGTTTTGGCTCAGAAACTGTATGCTACTAAAGAATCCAAGTTCGAGCGAATAAGCTACTTACTGCCTAGAATAGATCTTATCGTCCTTAACTTATAGATATATTTTCTTTTTTTCTTGTCGTAGATACCCTGCTGGTCTAATCTATCGATGCGTACGCGGCCATGAACATGTATAATCTCATCACCATCCATTACCAGACCGACATGGATTATCTGAGAGGAAGTATCTTGAAAGAAAGCTAAGTCGCCTTGTTTTGCTTCTAGGATAAACCCGATGTCTTCACCTAACTTGGCTTGCTCAGCACAGGTGCGAGGTAGATCGATGCCTGTCATCTTATAGACTAATTGGACAAAACCACTATTGTCTATCCCTAAGACAGATCGCCCCCCCTTCATGAACGGACTGTGTATCAACCTTTTAGCAATATTAATCAATAGAGCTGCGCTGTTACTAATTTTCTTTGTATCCACTATCCCACCATTATAGGTATACCGACCGAAAGGAAGGGAAATATTAATCCCGTCGAAACCGGGTAGACTCGACCCAATTGGGATAGGTATCGTCTCATACTCAGAGCTAATACCATACAGGTGTTCCATGGTGTAGGTTGTACATGGCTTAAGAGAACTTGCATCCTTTTCCTTTAGTATATACAGTTGCTTAGGATCCATCCAGCCGATTACATCATCCCAAGTACATCTCACTCTGAACCAATTCTTGTCTTTTTTGGATAAGATCTCTAAGTACTCCCCAAACAAGGCTTGGGTTATTAAGGGTGCATCATCAGAGGGCAGCTTTCTGATGGAAGCGACGCTAAGTCTACAGATACCGTAAGGAATAAGTTTTGGCCTACCCAAGAATTGAAATTTGAGTGTATAAAGATACAGTTTGTTACGTGTCTATCGTTAGGATTGTAACAATCAAGATTTTCTATCTAGGCTCTAGTAAATAATATAATTGTAGCTTTGTAAACATGAGGTTTTTCACTTATATCTCCGTCGTTGCAATGGTGTTAATTGCAATTAGTTCTTCTGCACAAGATGAACACTTCTCTCAATATTATGCTATCCCGATGCACATGAATCCAGCTCTGACTGGCGCCTATGAAGGCACTTATCGGATGACGGCAATATACAGGGACCAGTGGAATAATAGCTTAGATACACCCTATCAGACCTTTGCTGCAGGCGGCGATACGAATATTGCGCTGAAGAATCGCCAGAATAAATCTGAAGATAAGCTAGGAGTGGGCATGTTCTTTATTAGTGATCGAGTCTCATTATACCAATCTAATGTTAATAAATTATCAGCCTATGCGGCCTATCATAAGCGCTTAGGAAACAAAGGCAAATCCTACTTGGGCGCAGGGATAAAATTCGGTATTATACAAAGGAATATCAATTATGACAATATCAACTTCGGTGACCAATTCGACCAAGTAGATCAGTTCAACCTTCCGACCAGAGAAGATCTTCCACCAAATAACTTTGGGAGTTTCGATTTATCGATAGGCGTCAACTATGCGATTGATTTACCTAAATCAGCTTTCTATATCGGCGCAGCTTTGCATCATGTCAATAGTCCTTCGTTCTCCTACTTTAATAGGCAGGATCTGCCTAATCCGAGTATAGATATATCTCAGAAATTATACCCTAAGATTTCAGTTCATGCCAGTTACGACAAGAATCTGAATTATTCTACAATCATCAAGCCTCGAATCATCTACCAGAAGCAAGGTGTCCATAAACAAATCGACTTAGGAACAAATCTAGAATACATATTTAAATCTAGGACTAATGCCTTAATCTTAGGTCTCTGGTTAACAACTACTGATGACCTAGATGGTTATCATCTAGAGAACATAACACCGCTGTTAGGGATTCGACAAAATAAATTCATATTTGGATTCTCTTATGACCTATCTATGAGAGATGCTTTAGATTCAGTTTTCGGTTTTAATACTTTTGAATTCTCTATTAGATTCAGTGGTGTCCATACTGACACAGGTGCACTTTGTCCTACCTTCTGATCGATCTGACCATGATAAAAAAAATCCTTCTTATAGCAACTCTTCTCCTAGGACTAGCCATGTGCTTTAGTAGCTGTATCGAGCAACCTAACTCATATACGAAATTACCTCCTGGACCCTGGCGAGGTGTCCTAAAGCTAACTGATCCAGACGCCGTTCCTGTAGATAATATCAATGACCCAGAATCGATTTTGAGAGACTACTTCGAACTGCCATTTAACCTGAACGTAGAATACCAAGATGGTCAACTTGTCGTCTCACTTAAGAATGGAGAAGAACTCATACCAATAGAAAAGGTTTATTATGGCCGAGATCCGGCTACAGCCAAAGATACATTGAGACTAGAGATGACCGCCTTTGACACCTATATAGATGCCTACTATGAGGATAATTATATAGAAGGATACTGGGTCGTTAACTATAAGGATAATTATAAGATTCCGTTTCTCGCTACCTATGGACAGAACCACAGATTTCTTAAGAATAATGAAGCGGCCACAACTGACCTCACAGGTCAATGGAAGGTTATGTTCAATTATGATCAACCAGATAGCTATCCAGCAATAGCAGAATTCATTCAGAAAGGCAATGAGCTAAATGGCACCTTTAGGACAGAAACTGGCGATTACAGATTCTTATCCGGCAATTGCTACCAAGATAAAATGCGTCTATCCGTATTCGACGGTGCACATGCCTTCCTCTTTTCGGGTAGCATAGAGAAGGATACCATCTATGGAGAATTTCGGAGTGGCAGCCATTACAAGTCCAAATGGAAAGCCTATCGCGAACCATCTTATGTCTTACCGGATCCATACGATATGACTAAGGGTACAGCAGACTCAGAAGTGTCTTTCAGCTTTCCTAACTCGAAAGGTGACCTCGTCTCCCTCAATAAATCAACGAACGACCATCGACTCACCTTGGTCAATATCATGGGTACTTGGTGCCCCAACTGCCGAGATGAAATAGAATATCTCAAAGAAATACAGAAAGCTTACGCAAACGAAGATTTGCACATTTATTCTATTGCATTTGAGAGATATCGAGAGGAAGCTAAAGCGCTGCTGCAATTAGATAATTTCCAGAAAGTAATGGATTTTGACTGGCCATTATTATTAGGTGGTTATGCCAATAAAAAAGAAACCAGTGAGACGTTTGGCTTTCTAGATAAGATCTATTCTTATCCGACTCTGATCGTCATAGACAATCAAAATAATATTCAGCACATTCATACAGGTTTCAATGGACCTGCAACCTCAGTGTTTGAGGATTTCGACAAGGACTTCAGAGCTAAATTGGACCAGCTGCTAAAATAGAATTCTATGAGTACAATATTAATAACTGGCGCAACTT
This sequence comes from uncultured Saprospiraceae bacterium, assembly GCA_937944095.1. Lineage (GTDB taxonomy): Bacteria > Bacteroidota > Bacteroidia > Chitinophagales > Saprospiraceae > RFSX01. The sequence goes on along the minus strand of CALEAC010000027.1, from coordinate 20,413 downwards.
CGGGCATTGGAAAAGCAACGGCTATAGAATACGCGAAGAATGGTTATAGACTAATTCTTACTGGCAGGAGGGAAAAAAAATTAGCGACCCTAACCAAACAATTAATTACCAAATACAAGGTCGAGGTAATGCCCCTCTGCTTCGATGTGAGAGATTACAAAGCAGTTAAAACCAAGCTCAACAGTCTGAAAGGAAAGTGGCGAAAGATTGATATCCTGCTCAACAATGCAGGCCTAGCTAAGGGCTTCGGACCGATCCACAAGGGTAAGCTCGACGATTGGGAAACGATGATAGATACAAATATCAAAGGACTGCTATATATGACCAGAATCGTTGCTCCATGGATGGTCAAAGCCAATAAAGGACATATTATCAATATTGCATCCACAGCAGGAAAGGAAGTCTACCCTGGTGGAAACGTGTATTGTGCAACTAAACATGCAGTAGATGCGCTTACGAAAGCGCTACGGATCGATTTGCATCCTTATGGCATCAGGGTCGGACAAGTCGCGCCAGGACATGTAGAAGCCACTGAATTTGCTCTTGTGAGATATGATGGTGATAAAGAGAAATCCAAGATATACGAAGATTTTACGCCTATCAATTCGAAAGATGTTGCTCGGATAATCTATTTCATGACCTCTCAACCAAAACATGTCAATATCCAAGATATCTTAGTCATGGGCAGTCAGCAAGCGAATTGCTATCTAATAGATCGAAAAGGACGCATCTAATCCAACTCCTTGAAGAAAGCGCGTAAGTCTTTGGCTTCTTCTGGTCTCAATCTACCGCCTAGTATAAGTCGCAGTTCTCTTCTCCGAGGTGCACTCTCAAATAGCTTTTTCTGATCAAGTGTAGTGGGCTCCAGTGCAGGCACTTTCTTAGGCCTTTTGGTTGCATAATCTAAAGCAACAAAAGTCATATAGGCATGATTAGATCTAATGGTGTTATTACCAGTTATATCTGTCACATGGACTTCTATGAATACTTCTAGAGAGGTATTAAATGCTCTAGTGACAACTGAGGTCAACTGAATAACATCACCTACCTTAATTGGCTCAGTAAAGGACACATGATCAACTGATGCCGTGACCACGTGAGCTTCGCAATGCTTAGCAGCACAGATACCTCCAGCTATGTCCATCCATCTCATCAAATTACCTCCCATAAGATTGCCTAACGGATTTGCATCATTAGGCATGATGAGTTCTGTCATAATGGTTTTACTATCGGCTACTTTCTTTGCTTCCATATTTTTTTGAATTACACTTTGATTATCTGGAGACCAAATACTTCAGAAATATGTTTTCGTAAGCTCAGTTCCACTTCTTCAGTAGCCACTGATCTATTAAGTTCCTGAGCAAGTGAAGTAACCTCCTTATCTGTTTCTTCAATACCACATGGCACAATATGCTTGAAATAAGATAAATCCGTATTTATGTTAAATCCAAATCCATGCATACTTATCCACCGACTCATATGGACACCTATTGCACAAATCTTCCATAGCTTATAGTCTCTCTCAATCCAAACACCAGTATACTCTGGTATTCGGATACCAATTAGGTCATAATCACTAAGGGTTCTAATAATAACCTCCTCTAAGTTCCTGATGTACAGGTGTAAGTCTCTGTATAAGAGTTCCAGATCCATAATCAAGTAACCTGTTAGTTGTCCTGGGCCATGATAAGTGATGTCTCCGCCCCTATTAATCTCAAAAAGCTCTATGCTATGATCAGCCAATGATTTTGCATCTAAAAGCAAATTCTGTTTGGAAGCACTCTTCCCCATCGTAAAGACAGGTCGATGTTCGCACATAATCAGGTGACCTAGAGACGGCGTTAAACTCTTGTCTTGGCTACAACTTCTCTTGTGCTGCTTCAGCCTATTGTGCAATTGTTGCTGGAAATCCCAAACACTTTGATAGTAAATTGCGTTAATTTTGTGATACTGGAGTTTGATTCCATTTTCCATTCTAACCTTGTTATCATGCATATAAGAAAGCCAATTATTCTCAGTCTTCTGATTATACTTCTAATTTCTTTTGGCCAATCCATCGGCCAGACAGTTCCAAATTTTACGGTGACAGATGCTGACGGTGTGGAACATAACCTCTATGAAGATTACTTGGACAAAGGTATAACTGTTGCATTTAAGATATTCTTTATTGGTTGTCCACCGTGTACTAGCATCGCTCCAGACGTACAGGCCGCTTATGAGGAATGGGGCTCAGGTCAGTATGATGTACAATTCATCGAATTTTCGAACAGTGAGAATGACCTCAATGCAAGTGTCGATTTCTATCAAAACAACCTTAACCTCACTTTTCCGGGTGTTGGATTTGATGGTGGGGCACTAGCTGCCTTAGAACCTTATCTAAGTGGGACCTTCGGTCCAGGGTTTGGTACACCTCTTTTTGCTGTCATTGCACCTGACAGAACTGTCAATTATAACACAGGTGGATCTGGCAATTCAGGCCGAATCGCTAATCTAAATGCGGCGATTACTGCGACGGGAGCGACTGGGGCACCTATTGCACCTGAGCCATATGTCATCGATATCAGTACAGAAGATGCTTTTGGTACTTCGATTAGTGGTCTGGATATATCGTTAAGTGACGCGAATAATTCGTCTATCAGCTATCCGATAGATGCTTCTGTTCCTCTCAGTATTACTGACCTGAATACAGAATATCCTGGTATTGCTAATCCGGTGCTTAATTTCAGCAAAGATGACGGCATCAGAGATAGAATAGCCCCCTTAGATATCCTTCTAATTAGAAAACACATACTTAACATTATTCCGATTTCCAATCCTGATATGCTAACTGCAGCCGATACGAATGGTGATGGCATTATTACACCATTGGATATGTTAGTCTTACAGAAGGTTATTCTAGGTATCTTTACGGCTTTCCCAATAAATAGCTATCAGATAGAGCCTAACCAATTTCCGTTGACTATTACACCAGGAGAAAGCACTAACCTTACTCTAAAAGCGATAAAAATTGGTGATTTAAATGGTTTTTAGACTATAAAGAATTTTTCAGCTTTAAATATCTAGCCATTGTGCTTTAAGCGAACTATAGCTACTTTCGTATTATGATTTTCTTTAATATGTATTTTTCAGAAAATCACGACTAAGTCGAGTGTATATAGACCTAAATGTGTTAAAGTTCTACTTTACAGCGGAAATTCTTCGGTATTAACACTTTTTTTGGAGACTTCGAGAAGCGTTTACGTATAAATAAACGTATCCCATTTGGAATCAACCGCCTATCTTGAATTTCCAACAAGTTATTCTAACTAATAATCATATTTTAAAAAATACTAAGTGATGAAAAACATCTTAACCAACTGTATTGCTTTGGTTTTACTTTTAGGCATATTCAGTGGCAATGTCTATGGAAATGACCCCAATGACAATTTTTGTTTTGATGCAGATATAGAGGAGTCTCAGATTATGTGTCTGACTGCTCCATTTATAATGTGTCCTTCTACTTATCTAGCGTGTCCAAATGCCAATTTAGATCCTGCTGTCGCAGGTATGGCAACAGCAACACCAGGAGATGCTTTTTGTCCTACACCGACATTATCTTACGAAGATGTCGTCACGATGAATTCTAGTTGCTTGATGATTGTGCATAGAACTTGGGAAGCTTCTTATCCACCGGGTTCTGCAAGTATTAAGTTACATTCTACTTGTCAGCAAACCTTATACCTCGAGGATAATACCGCACCTGTAATTTCAGGATGTCCATCTGACATAACTGTGGACCTCGCTAATAACTGTGCAGGTAGTGCTACCTGGGCAATTCCAGTCGCTAATGATGCTTGCCAATTGCAATCGTTTATAACAACTCATTTTAGCGGGTCGAATTTCAGTCTAGGTACAACACCTGTTACTTATACTGCCACGGATCAGTGTGGATTTCAAACTACTTGTAACTTCAATGTTACTGTAGTAGGTTCATGCTGTACAGGACCAACAATTTTCTGTCCTGCTAACGTTGTTGACTGTCCTAGCTCTAGTACCAATACCAGTGTGACTGGTATGGCTACTGCTTCTAACATGGATCCTTCTTGTGGTGCATTAACTGTATCCTTTAGTGATGTCGTCGTTAATAATAATGGAAACTGTGGTACTCTGATCGAAAGAACATGGACAGCAGTAGAGTCAGGAACTAACGCAACAGTTAATTGCCTACAAACTATTAATACAATAGATAGTCAGAATCCAGTTATCATGAATATTCCTTCAGATATGACGATTCAAGGTACTGGTGCAGGTTGTGCTATTCCGGTAACATGGAACATACCTACTACTACTGATAATTGTGGTATCAATTCGTTTACATCAACACACAACAGTGGTACGACTTTCCCTCAAGGGTCAACACTAGTTACATATACAGCTCTAGACAACTGTGGTAATCAGACAACTGCTGCCTTCCAAATAACAATACAATGTGAGATTCCTTGTAACACGCCACCAAGTATTTCTTGCCCAGGAACAGTTAATATCTGTCCGACTAATGGCATACCGGGAGTCAATGTTACTGGCAATGCGACAGCATCTAGTAGCACTGGTTGTGGTAACCCTATACTGACTTTCAATGATGTAATGTCAAGTACAAGTGGTTGTGTCGGTTCTAAGGTTATACAAAGAACATGGACGGCAACTGATCAGAATAATACATCATTATTCAGCTCATGTGTCCAAATGATAAATTTAGTGGATAATACACCACCACAATTCCAACAACAATGCCCTAATAGTATTACCCTTACAGGTACAGGAACTAATTGTAGTGCTGTCGCAACTTGGACTATTCCAACCGCAACAGACAACTGCTCTGGAAATGTATCGGTGACTGCTAATTCTAATGGACAGTCAGTCAGTTCTGGTAGCACCTTTGGACAAGGTAGTTCACTAATTACTTACACTGCATCTGATGCTTGTGGTAATGCTACTACTTGCGCCTTTAATGTGACAGTTAACTGCCAAGGTTGTAATACAAATCCGATTATATCGTGCCCAAGCAACAGAGTCGTATGTATTAATGGTAACACAACACCTGCTGCTAATGGGTCAGCAACAGCAAATGGCGGTGCATTCTGCCCGACACCATCAGTCTCTTTCAATGATGTGAATGTCTCTACAGGACCTTGTGCAGGTGCAAGAGAAATACAAAGAACATGGACAGCCACTTATGCCGGTGTATCTGGCTATTCTGCCTCATGTGTTCAGATGATTAGTGTAAAGGATAATACACCTCCAACTATTCATACTTGCCCTCAAAATATGACTGTAACTAGTTCAACTGCGCCTATTTCTTGGGCAGTACCGACAGCATCAGATGGATGTGGTACTGTTACCTTTAGCAGCACACATAACCCTGGAACTTCATTCCCTAATGGGACGACGACGGTGACTTACACGGCAACTGATAATTGTGGCAATGCAAGTCAGTGTTCATTCACTGTTACTGTAGATGTTCCAGCAGGTGGCTTTATTAATTGTCCTAATGATATGGTATTACAGTGTGGTTCTAATGGTGGCGCTGTAGCTAATTGGACTGCACCACAATATAATGGTGCATGTACTGCTTGTGATAATGGTGCTTACATGAGTGGTTTCATCTATATGGGGTCGTTCGGCGGGTCTCAGTACTACTGCTCATTATCTACAGCAACATGGCCTATGGCTAAGCAGATATGTACTGCTAGAGGTGGTCAACTTGCTGTAATCAATAACGCTGCAGAAAATGCTTACTTAGCTCAGCAACTGTCTATACAGTCTGCATGGATTGGTCTTACTGATATAGAATCTGAAGGTCACTTCGAATGGTGTAATGGCAATGAACTTGGTTACACAAATTGGTATCAAGGTCAACCAAATAACTATAACGACAATCAGGACTATGTCGAGATGCTCAACAGCGGACACTGGAATGATCAGTATAACACTTACTCACTAGAGTATATCATGGAAATACCATGTAGTTATGTCTCTCAAGTATCTGGTCCTACACCAGGCACACTTCTACAGACTGGTACGCATACAGTCGTATACAATGTGCAAGATGCATGTGGCTCATTTGCAACTTGTTCTTTTGACATAACAGTAGAACCAGGACTAAGTATTACTTGTCCTAATAACATACATGTAGCAGCAACTAACAGCACTGGTATACAAGTAAACTGGAACGAGCCTCAAGCCAATTCTTGTTGCTCTAACTGTAACAATGGTGGAGCTAACATACCTGGATTCATATACATGGGATCATATAATGGATCATACTACTATTGCTCTGTTGCAAGTGCGACTTGGGCTACTGCTCAGCAGACTTGTGTCAATAACGGCGGTAACCTGTGTGTTATCAATAGTGCTGGTGAGAATTCATATGTGGCTAGCTTATTACCACTATCATCAGCTTGGATAGGGTTATCTGATGTAAACACAGAAGGCCAAAACCAGTGGGTAGACGGCTCAGCAGTCACTTACAGCAACTGGTATACAGGCCAGCCTAATAACTACAACGGTAACCAAGATTGTGTTGAATTACTTAACACAGGTAAATGGAACGATCAATATTGCAGCTTAAAATTAGAGTATGTGATGGAAATATCTCAGTGTATTACAATAACACAGACAGCTGGTCCTCAGGCAGGTACTATCGTAGCACCTGGTAATTATACTGTGAGCTATAGAGTAACAGATGGTTGTAATAATGTAGAGACTTGTTCATTTGGTCTTACCGTAGATGGCCCTGCGCCTCCTACTACTGGCGGAAACTATTGTCAGTCAGGTGGCCAGATATCAACTCATCACTACATCCAATCTTGTGGATTTGCACAGATTAGTAATGTATCTGGAAATAACGGTGGATATCATGACTATACGAACATGTGTACTAATATATCTGCAGGAACAACATATCCTCTGCAATTAACGCCAGGTTACGGTGGTGGTAAGCCACATAAGGTATACTGGACTGTCTGGATTGATTACAATATGGATGGTGATTTCCATGACAACTATGAGTTCGTAGCCTATGGTTGTGGAAATAAGACACTTTCGGGTTCAGTACCTGTGCCATATAATATCTGGAATGGGACTACTAGAATGAGAGTTATCATGAAGCACGGTGGCTACGCTACTGATCCATGTCAGATCTACACTTATGGTGAGACAGAAGATTACTGTGTCAATATTACTGGGGGAGACTTCCAACCTCAAGATGGTGGAGAGTTGAGTCAGAGAAGTAGTCAATTTGCTAATGCGACACTTATAGGAGAAGAGTATATCTCAGAAAATGAGGTGTCAGTCTACCCTAATCCTGTCAATAGCATCATGACTATCGAACTAGGTAATACAGAAAACATCTCGGATATGAGATTATATGACATAGAAGGTAAAGATGTAATGACCTTAAGTGTCAGAGATAGAATGAATACATTTAATGTGAGTGATCTAGATAATGGAATCTATGTCTTAAGAGTAAACTACTCTGATGGATCGATTCACACTGAAAGATTGATTATACAGCATTGATAAAATAATTGAAAGTAATAAAAGGGGCTGTCTCACTGAGATAGCCTCTTTTTTTTTATGGTAGTATGTTAATAACTATCTGTGCCAAAGACCATATTCGAATTATCTTTGGCCCACTAATTTTATACGATATCTCATATGAAAATTACTTATCATGGTCATTCTACCTTTATGATAGAGCTTAGTCGTAAAAAACTGCTTATTGACCCCTTTATTTCAGCCAATCCTATTCTGACCGATAAATCTTTGGATCGATTCGATCCTGAATTGATCTTAGTATCTCATGGGCATTCTGATCATGTAGCAGATGTAGAAAGTATTGCAAAGGCGAATGATGCACTGGTGATTTCCAATTACGAGATCACAACATGGTTTGGCGAGAAAGGTCTCAAAGGGCATCCTCTAAATCATGGTGGCAAAATGTCACTTGATGAATTGACCATAAAATATGTCAATGCGATTCACACCAGTAGTTTGCCTGATGGCTCTAATGGTGGTAATCCCGGCGGTTTTGTGGTTTGGGATCATAGTGCTTGTTTTTATTTTGCAGGAGATACAGCGCTGACAATGGATATGAAGTTAATACCGATGACCTGTCCTAAGCTAGATGTGGCTATCCTACCCATAGGTGATAACTTCACTATGGGTTATGAAGATGCAGCCATTGCTGCTGAATTTATAGAATGTGATCGGATTATAGGGTGTCACTATGATACTTTTGGATATATCGAGATAGATAAGAATGCTGCATTAGAAGCATTTAGAAAGAAAGGAAAGGAACTGATCCTATTAGAGATTGGTAATAGCATAGAAATCTGATCAAATGTCGAAGGTTATATCCATAGCAAATCAAAAAGGTGGAGTCGGAAAGACCACAACAGCAATAAACCTAGCAGCTGCAATCGCTATCTTGGAATACAAGGTGCTTTTAGTAGACGCTGACCCACAGGCTAATGCAACAGCAGGTCTAGGTATAAATCCTGATAGTCTAAAGTATAGTATCTATGATTGTCTGATTAATGAGCAAAGTGCCCGATCTGCAATTGTGTCTACTGAGATACCCTATCTGGATGTATTAGGATCTAATATTGATCTGGTAGGTGCCGAGCTAGAACTAGCAGGCGTAAGTGATAGAGAATTTGTTATGGCCAAGGTTCTTGCTGAAGTCAGAGATGACTATGATTTTATATTCATTGACTGTCTACCGTCTTTAGGTATCATAACAATCAATTCATTATGTGCCTCTGATTCTGTCCTTATACCTGTACAATGTGAGGTCTTCTCATTGCAAGGATTAGGCAAACTGAAAAACACCATCGGCTTAGTGAATCAATCACTGAATCCAAAATTAGAAATAGAGGGCATTATTCTTTCTATGTTTGACAAAAGGCTAAGACTCGCCAAAATGGTTGTCGAGGAAGTCCATGAGATTCTCTCTGACAAGGTTTTCGATACAATTATACACAGGAATTCCAAAATCGGAGAAGCGCCTAGTGTAGGCAAGCCTGTCATATTGTATGATGTATCCAGCAAGGGATCCAAAAATTTCTTAAATCTAGCAGATGAATTCATCAAGAAAAATGAGCCTACATCAATTAGCAATGCATGAGTAAGAAGAAAGAACAATTAGGAAAAGGGCTAAGAGCCTTACTTACTAAAATAGATAATACTGATACCCCTAAGGCTGAGAAGCAACAGGCGATTGCTGAGATATCTAGCACGGCTAACGAAATAGATATCACTGCCATAGAAGCCAACCCATTCCAACCCAGAACTGAATTTAGAAAAGAAGAGCTACTAGAACTCGTACAATCTATAAAGTCCTACGGACTAATCCAACCTATTACTGTCAGAAAAATATCAACTTCTAAATATCAAATCATATCTGGAGAAAGAAGATGGCGCGCGTCTAAATTAGCCGGATTAAAAAAAGTCCCAGTCTATATCAGAATTGCTGATGACCAAGGAATGCTCGAACTAGCCCTTGTAGAAAACATCCAGCGAAGTGATCTGAATGCACTAGAGATCGCTATCTCATACCAAAGACTTATCGACGAATGTAACTTACAGCACGAAGAACTGGCTAAGCGAGTCGGAAAAGATAGAAGTACAGTCACTAACTATACTAGAATCCTGAAGTTACCTCCGGATATCCAGGCAGCTCTCAGAGAGAAAAAGATCAGCATGGGACATGCTAAGGCCCTCTTATCGATTTCTGATTCAGCTCAGCAACTGATTTTATTTAAGCAGACCAAGTCAGACAATCTATCTGTCAGACAATTAGAGGCTGAGGTCAGAAATAATAAGGAGCCTAAATCATCCCCTAAAAAAACGAAGCCTACCGTCCATCCTGAAATCACTAAAATCAAAGATAGACTTTCACATCAATTAGGATGTCGAGTGGAAATCAGTAGAAAAAAGAGTGGTTCGGGAAAGATTACGCTACAATTCGCTTCTGATGACCAATTCAATGATATCATCGAGCTTATCGAAGCTGAATAATTCGAAGAATAATAGAGATAACCACAGCGTTAGGTATTTATGTTAAGGACTTTTAGCATTACTGTGATACTTGTTATCCTGAGCTTCACTTCTCAGGCCCAATTTTCAGATTCAACAACCAATGCATCCAACACCAAAACATCAAATACCAAAGGAGACCCATTCGCATTGCTTAGCTTATTCAAAGGTAATCCCGGAAGAGCAGCACTCTATTCAGGTGTGATACCCGGAGCTGGTCAGTTCTATAATAAGAAATATTGGAAAATACCTATTGTCCTGGCTGCAGAAGGTGCCGCAATTAATTTTCTTGTCCAGCGGTCGCGTAGCTTCAGATATTGGAATCAAGGCCTAGCGGATATGGCCTCAGGTAGTATCACTGAATTCGAAGGTCGAGATAGTCCAGAACAAGTGAAGGAAGTCCGAGACAGTAGGATGCAATTACGTGATTATGCAATCATGGGCCTAGTTGCTGTACACATATTCCAGATGGCTGAGGCTTTTGTCAATCGACACCTAATCGAATTTGATGTCAGCGATGATTTAAGTCTATCAATAAGACAAAATCCAAATATGGTCGGTCTGACTCTAGGACTCGAATTCTAATAAGCCTATAATTTCGTAATTGTCTTCCCCTCTTCCTTAATCAAGTAACAATCTGGATAAGCCAACTTAGCCGCAGATCTGTAGAATTTTTCTGCTTGGTCCAAGGTATCAAACATACCTATCATGTATAAATAAATGCCAACCTCGTTTTTCATGACACGTAAATTCGAATGCTTATCAAATAGTGCATGATCCATAGCCAATGCCGTCTCTGATTCCATAACGACGATACTATACTTTGTCTCAGACGGCGCTCCGACCTTATTCTGATCTGTAATTTCTTCCATTGCTTCCTTCTCTATCACGACCTCAGTCTCTTTCGGGGCGAGCTCTACATCTTTGTCCTCCTTTAATATAGATTTGAGTATCAATACAGGGGGATCGACGACTGCAACTGTAGAGCTATCGATAATGGTCTTCTCTGAATCTACTGATCTGTCACTCTCATCAGTATCCGGATTTGTATTAGCTAAGACTATAGACTCTTCTACCTCTACTTGGACTTGTTCCTTCGCCACTTCTATTTCTTCTGTAACCACTTCTAATTCGACGTCAGTCTCCATTTCAGTTACAGGTTGTTTTGTCTTTAGTTCTTTTGCAATTCGTTCTAGGGTAGTACTATCCACTTGCGTACTGTCTAGAGGTACCTGAATCTGCCCGCCAAACTGAATTTCCTCCAGTAAAGCTTCACCTTGTTCAATCGTTTTGATTTTAGCGAGAGAGCGGATTGGAAGACCACTTGCCGTAATACCCAAGATTTTGAGCTCCGTTCTTCTATTCATCTTATGTTGCTCAGGCGTACACTTTACACCATCATGGCACCCATTAAGTGGTTGAGTTTCGCCATAACCCCTGGAAATCAGGCGACGCTCTTCGATACCTTTATCGACTAGGTACTCTACCACATTTGAGGCACGCTGCTTGGATAATTTCATATTGTATTCAGCAGGGCCATTGGCATCTGTATGAGAGCCTATCTCCACATCTATATCGGGGTTATCTTTCATCAGAATGACCAACTTATTCAAGCCGTTTCTTTCATTGGGATCCAACCTAGCTTCATTGACTTCATATAGGATATTATTAATCGTCAGTGTTTTTCCTTCGAACAAAGGCTCTAGTTCTACATTAGCCAATAACACACCCATCTGATTGCCTTCGCTTAGATTGTCCGAAACCCCTGGTTCAATAGACCCAATGCCCTCGAAGCAGAGGATACAGCCTTCTACATTGACAAAAGCTTCCATCCGCTTATTGATGTAGCCATCTTTTCTAACTAGGATGGTATAGTGATTTCCTTTGAGCAATGATACATTGAACTCAGGTTGCGGGTGTTTCTCTAAGACAAGCACCTCTTTTTTTGTTGTATTGTTATAGACTTCGATTCGAGCGCCTTTTATTGCATCTCTTGGAGCAAATTTTTCTGCTCGCTTCTCAGCCAAGGTGATCTCGAACTGGTAGCCAGGTGCCCTTTTCATTTTAATCTTAGAGAATAATTTTCCACCTTCAGCGACACTCTTTGCATCCAACTCTAGCTCCATGCTCTCAAACATGTCCTTGAACGCCGTCAGCTGATAACTGTCTTTCTTTGGTACTTCGACACTGAAGTAGCCATTTACATCAGTAAAAGTTGTTCCCAGTAACTGTCCTGATGAACTCTTTACGTCCATCTGAACGACATTAAGAAAACCCCTGTTACCAGACTCGAAAACATAGCCTTCTACCGTAATATTCTGGGCAACGATGCCCGAAAACATTAATAATCCCAGCAATGGTAAGGTGATAAATTTATATATGTTCATATCGCAATCTCTATTAATTATAGTCCCTATTATTACAACAAATTAGCAATTCCAATTTATATAAATCAAAATTAGATACTCTGAATGAAAATCATATTTTTTGGGACACCTGATTTTGCTGTTACCTGCTTAGATATACTTGTCCAAGCTCGTGAAAACGTCGTCGGTGTGGTTACTTCAGTAGACAAATATGGTGGTAGAGGTCGAAAAACCTTAATAGAATCCGCTGTTAAGAAGTATGCAGTGTCTAAAGGACTCAATATATTACAGCCTACCAATCTTAAGTCGAAGGGTTTTAACGAGACCCTAGCAGCATTAGAGGCTGACCTTCAGGTGGTTGTCGCATTCAGAATGCTCCCAGAAATGGTATGGAATAGGCCATCATTAGGCACTTATAACCTCCATGGATCCCTCTTACCAGCATATCGAGGTGCCGCGCCTATTAATTGGGCAATAATAAAAGGAGAAACGACAACTGGGGTTACCAGCTTCAAACTCAAGCATGAGATAGATACTGGATCTATATTGTTACAAAAAGAAATACCTATATACCCTGACGATACCGCAGGTGACTTGCATGATAGAATGAAATGGGTCGCCGCAGAGGTTGTCTATGACACCGTCCAGAAGCTAAAAACTGAAGACTTAGCATTACAAGAACAAACCGAAGCACTGGTCTCACATGCCCCTAAGTTGAATATGGACAATACCAAGATCGACTTTCATAAACCAACAAAACAAGTACATGATCTAGTTAGGGGTCTCAGCCCTTATCCGACTGCTTGGTGTCACATTAATAGACAGAAGACTAAGCTCTACGCGGCTATTCCAAGCATATCAGCTCATAATCAGCCCCCAGGGCTTATCGAAACAGATAACAAAACCTATCTAAAAATAGCCACTTCGGATGGCTATCTTGATATCTTAGAATTACAACTAAGCGGTAAGAAAAGAATGAAAGTGAGAGAGTTACTCAATGGTTATAACATCGATGTTAACCAATTTGCTTAGGGACGGAGGATGTCAGAGACAGTATGCAAAGCACTATTAAAGAGATCAAATTTCAACATAATCTCTGTCTGAGTCTGGCTGACATCCTGAATCATTAGACTTGCTTCGGTATATGTATGCTTATAATCAAGGACACATAAGGTAATTATAGATAAAAAACTAAGCAAGACTAACGAGGATAATAATACCCGCTGATATTTAGTCATATTCATGATTGGTTGAGAATTGTTGAGCATTCATTAACACTAACGTTATATCTACCTTAAAAGTTACAACGAGGGAAACTTTCTTAACCTAAACGGATCTCGGTATCTAGGTTAATTATCCTGTGCGCAATTCTATTTGCCATCTCTATGTCATGCGTGATATACAGAAACGTAATGCCCTCATCCTTATTTAAGTCAATTAATAATTGAATGATTTTATCTGAAACCCGAGAATCTACGGAAGCCAATATCTCGTCACAAATAAGAAACGAAGCCCCCATAAGTAAGGCTCTAGCGATCATGAATCTTTGTCGTTGTCCGCCAGATAATTCCTTTGGTCGACGAGATAGAAGGCTAGAATCTAAGGCGACTTTAGTTAATAGCTCCATTACAATAGTTTCATCATACGGTTGCTTTTTTACTGAGAAAACATCCCCAAGAAAGGCTACCATAGTCCGGTGTGGTGCCATAGAACTCAGCGGATCTTGGAAGATAAACTGACAAGAATGCTTGAAACGAAATACCTCATCTCTAGTCATCTTATAAATCGACTTGCCCATATACTTGACTTGTCCACTATCCGAGGTTTCGAGTCCAACTAATAACTTTCCTAGGGTCGATTTTCCAGAACCGGTCTTTCCAGTAACACAAAGAATTTCTCCTTCATAAATTTTCATAGACAAGCTACTAAATACCTCTACCCCATTTTTGTTCTTGCCGAATAATGATCGAGAGTTATAAGTCATATTTACCTTGTCTAACTCAAAGAGAATTTTATTCTCTATTGACTGGGGCGACGCAGGTCTAGGATCTACGAGATCAGTATTTGCATATCGATATGGTATAAGCTCGCCATCTTCTATAGCAATAATCCGATTACAATAATCCCTAACCAAACCCCCATCATGAGAAACAAGAATCAATGATAAGCCACGGTCAACAGACAACTTCCTAATTAGATCTAACATCTTATACTGCGTCTCTTTATCCAATGCTGATACGGGTTCATCTGCAAGAAGGAGGTCTGGGTCATTAACTAAGGCCATCGCGATTAATGCTCTTTGGATCTGACCGCCAGATAGTTCATGTGGAAACCTCTTATAATAAGAATCCCCTGGTATTAACTCTACTTCCTCTAATAATTCATAAATCTGTACTTGGGTATTATTATCTACACTTCCGATCTTCTCGATGATCTGATGTCCTATAGTTTGGCGCGGATTAAGAATCTCTTGAGAATGCTGGAAGATCAGTCCAATTTCAAATCTTCTAAGGTTTCTGAGATCATCTCCAGCTTGTAGAATATCTATCTGAGCTCCATCCTTATAGAAGTAGTTTATACTACCTGATTCAGACACATTGAATAATAAATCATTTAGTCCTAAGATCGATCTTAGAAGCATGGACTTACCTGATCCAGAATGTCCGACCAGACCAACAATTTCTCCTCTTTCTACTTCCAGGCTTATATCTCTTAGTATAGTCCACGAACGGTCAGTGGAAGTCCTAGTGAGGCAATACTTCTCGAGTTGCAATATTGGCATAGATTCTTATCGAACGGAAAATTATAAAGGATAAGTAGAAACAACTAGTATTAGTGAGGGTTAACCATTAATAACATTAACAAAATCATAATTTTGACTTCTAATCTGACTAATCCTCTGGTCCTAGCGTTTATTGTCACAGGATAGACGATCTTTGTAACCGAAATCAAACAAGATGAAAAAGCTCATTAAGATACTAGTCTTACTATTGATAGGTCTCATCATTGCTTTGATGTTAGTGCCTTATCTATTTAAAGGAGAATTACTCGAATTTCTTAAAAAAGAAATCAATGAACAAGTGGAAGCCAAAGTCGATTTCGAAGATTTAGACATCTCATTATTCAGTGACTTCCCTTCTATCTCCCTAAGCCTAGTTAAGTTAAGTGTCGTAGGTATCGATTCGTTCGAAGGCCAACAACTGCTCTCCACTGAAGAACTCGTCATCGGCACGGATATTAGCTCAGTGATTAAACCAAAAGAAGGTATTAATATTCGCTCGATTCTGATTAATGAACCCCAGATTAATCTAATTGTAGATCAGTCAGGCAACAGCAATTATGATATAGCGCCAGAATCGAAAGAATCTAGCAGTGATCATAGCTTCTTTGGACAGATAGAAAAGTATGAAATCAGAAATGGAAATATACGTTATAAGGACAAACTTAATAACACCTCATTATCTATCAAGAATCTTGACCACACAGGCTCTGGTCATTTCGAAAATATTGTTTTTGATCTGTCAACGGATACATCGATAGAAGAAATCAGTATGAGTTCTGGTGGTGTCAGGTATCTCAACCAAGCACAAGTCAAAGCAGAGGTGGACCTAGGCATCGATATGGACAAGAGCAGTTATGAATTCAAAAAGAACCTTATCCAACTGAATGACTTAGACCTGTCTCTAGAAGGGACTGTCACTCAACGAAATGAAGCCTTAGATCTGGATCTCAATATAGCTGCACCTAACAACAGTGTTTCTTCTATCCTGTCTATGATACCTCTAGAATACGCTGGAGGTCATGGGCAAATAAAGTCTGAAGGCAATAGTTTTCTGAAGGGTACCATCAAAGGAACGTACGCTGGTGATCAGAAAATCTATCCACATATCGACATGGATGTCAAGATAGACAAGGGTCGAATCCAATACCCAGATCTAAAGTGGCCAATAGAAGATATTACATTGGATCTCAAAGCAGTTAGTAACAGTAATGATTGGTCAGATCTAAAGCTAGATTTATCTGCTTTGAGCTTTCTTATCGATCAGGACCGCATGGCAGGTAAGCTACTTATCAGCCAAGCACTAGACAACCCTCATGTCAAGGGCTTCATGAATGGGACACTCGATTTCGCTAAACTAGCAAAAGCTTATCCGCTGAATGGTATTAAGATGGAATCAGGTCTGATCAAAATAGACCTAACGGTAGATGCTAAGGCTGCTGACATCAGTGCACAAGCCTATGAAAAAACAAATCTCCAAGGTCAGTTTGTCGGTACTAATGTCAACTTTTTATATGACCAATGGCCTATCAGTATGGAGCAGGTTAAAATGAACTTAGATCCCAAATCGATAGAGACAACTGTCGTCAATAGTAAAATTGGAAAATCGGATTTCTCTGGTAACATCATGATCGATGATCCACTGGCACTAATGAGTGATTCTATGGATTCGAGTTTTGATATAGATATGAAGAGTGAGCTACTGGACTTAGATGAGATTTCTACCCTAAGTGAGCAAAGTAAGACGACTGATATTGATACGACTTCAGTAACCGATAATATTATAGAGACACTTTCTCTAAAAGGGTCTTATAAGGCGGACAAGATTAATTACGAAGAATATGAACTAGAAAAGCTTGCAATTAACATGAGCTTAGACGATGATCGTATGCAAATCAGTTCTGCCACTATCACTTCATACAAAGAACCACTCACCCTGAGAGGAGAAGTTTCGGATATAGGCACCTATCTATATGATGATGGTACACTTAACGGAAAGATGTATCTAAATGCCAAAAACTTAAACCTAGATGCTTATACTAAAGAAAGTGCCGACGACGAAAGTATTAGCGAACCAGTACTGATACCACAAAAAGTCAAAATA
Organism: uncultured Saprospiraceae bacterium; assembly: GCA_937944095.1. GTDB lineage: Bacteria > Bacteroidota > Bacteroidia > Chitinophagales > Saprospiraceae > RFSX01. The sequence continues at coordinate 3,087 of CALEAC010000027.1, read as the reverse complement.
GATGTCTATCCGGAGATAGGTACTGTCACCTATGACAAATATGTATTGACTGACGTCGAAGGTAAAATTGCTATTGCTGATGCCCAAGCAAATCTGACTGAAGGTCAAGCTAACACCATGGATGGCCGTATAGACCTAGATGGCAGGTATGATTCGAGTGACCCGAACAACTTACTATTCGACATGAAATACAAGATGTCTGATATCAAGTTCAGGAAGATGTTCGAAAACTCTAAGTCTTTCCGTGCCTTAGCACCAATAGCTCAGAGGTTAGAAGGCATCTTTAATTCTACACTTGTCATGGCTGGCCCCATTAAGAAGGACATGACGCCTGACTTATACAAGGTGACAGCCTCTGGGTTCCTAGAAACCATCAAAGGTGAATTACAGAGTTTCGAACCAATCGAAAAAATAGCAAATGCCCTAGGGATAGATCAACTTAAAAAGTGGAATATTAAAGATTCGAAGAACTGGTTTGATATCAAGGATGGAAAGGTCCTGCTGAAAGCCCATGATCACCAAGTAGATGATATGATATTCACGGTAGCGGGAAATCATAGCATAGATCAAGTCATCGACTATAAGATCAAGGCTCAGATTCCAAGAGAAAAACTATCCAAAGATAAGCTGGGCAAGAATCTCGAATTCGGCATGGATTTCATAGAGAAAGAAGCTCAGTCTAGAGGCGTCAATATCGACTTAGGTGAAATGATATATTTAGATATCTTCCTGACTGGCAACATCAAAAATCCAAAAATAAAAGTCTTACCAGTAGGTTCTGGTGGCAAAACGCTCAACCAAGTTGTCAAAGATGAAGTCATCAAGCAGGTAGATATCCTAAAGGATACATTGACTCAGGAACTAGAAAAAAGGACAGAAAAAGCCAAAGACTCCATCACCAAAGTAATCAGACAAAAAACGGACACTATAACCCAACAAGTTAAGGACAAAGCCAAAACTGAAGTCAATAAACAAAAGGATATCCTGAAAGACAAATTAAGAAGCAAGCTAGACACGACAGTCACACAAGTACTAACTGACACCATACAAACTAGATTAGAGGAAACAGCTAGAGAAGTCTTAGGTAATCAGTCTAATGCTGAGATAGACAGCCTTAAGTCCAAAATAAAAGATTGGAATCCATTCAAAAAGAAGGGCAACTGATCACCAAAGTCTCATGAAAAAAATCTTAGTCGCTGTCTTGTGCTTCTTAGTTGTCATTATTTGTATTGCCATATATCACCTTGCACCTCAGATAGAAATTGCAACTGGATTTGCAGCTAAGAAAGCCTGTTCATATCATTTCATTTCAGGACGATCAATCGAATCAGTGCAGCAGATCGACATGGAAATGGCGCCACTTAATCTCATCGACCTTAGTTTAGATAAAAGCCAAGGCACAGTCAGTGCTAGCCTATTTGGCTTCAAAAAGAAAAAGGCTATATACAAACCAGGCTTAGGCTGCACACTGCTACACGGAGAAGATAACTACCACATAGGCAGGACTCGTCAGAACACAGCTCGACTGACGACCTCATCAGACCTTCCCCTTAGTTCTCAGACAAAAATCTCAGAAGAGATACTCAATGAAGCAGTTGACTTAGCGATGGATACTTCGGGAAAATGGGACAAGAAAACAACTTCACTACTCATCGTCCATCAAGACTCAATCGTCAGAGAAACATATTCTGAAGGCTTCGATAGAGAGACAGAAATATTGGGCTGGTCTATGACTAAGTCAGTTTGCAATCTCCTTATTGGTATGCTTATCCAAGATGGCAAGCTAAGTCTAGATCAGAAAAACCTCTACCCTGCTTGGGAAAATGATGCCCGAAAGAACATAACCATAGCACAGCTATTGCATATGACCAGCGGCTTAGAATGGACTGAGGAATATGAAGTTGTCTGTGACATCACCCAAGGCTTGTATAAGGAAGAGGATTTTCTTTCTTTCGCTAGGTCTAAGCCACTAGAGAGCCCATCAGGTACTGTATGGGAGTATGCGAGTGGCACGACCAATATTCTAAGTGGGCTAATTAAAAGACAATTCGAGTCCTACCAAGACTACTTGTCCTTTCCGGAACAGAGGCTCTTCGATAAACTAGGGATGGAGTCTGCTTATATGGAAACGGATGAGGCAGGCAATTACATTATGTCTTCTTACCTATTTGCCAAAGCTAGGGACTGGGCCAAACTTGGTCTTCTCTACTTGCATAAAGGCAACTGGCAGGGAGAGCAGCTTATCGATGAAAGTTATATCAACTGGTCTCTACAGCCATCTATCGAACCGACCTACGGCGCACAGATATGGCTCAATACAAACAAAGAAATATTTCCTTCTCTTCCATCAGATGCTTATAAGTTCAGTGGTTACGAAGGTCAGTATGTGGTTGTCGTCCCATCCCGAGATCTAGTGGTCGTCAGAACTGGCCTCAGCAAAGGACCACCTTTTGACATCGACCAGGTGATGGCTAAGATTCTAGAAAGTATAAGATTCTAGAAAGTATCTGATACTACTAAATTATACCTCTTCAAACATCACCTAGAACCATCCCACATAAGGTAGGCTTTCAGGAAGCTTTCTATATCACCATTGAGGACAGCATCTGTATTTCTGTTTTCATGATTTGTTCTGTGGTCTTTGACGCGACGGTCATCTAGGACGTAGGACCTGATCTGTGAGCCCCATTCATTTTTCATCTTGCCTGCTTCGGTAACGCTCTTAGCAGCACGTTTTTCTTCTAGTGCCCTTTCATAGAGTCGAGACTTAAGCATCTCTATGGCCTTCTCCCTATTCATATGCTGACTACGCTCAGCCTGACATTCTACGACGATTCCAGATGGCAGGTGCCGACACCTCACTGCAGACTCTGTCTTATTGACATGCTGGCCACCTGCACCACTCGCTCGAAAAGTATCCCAATCGAGGTCGGCTGGATTAACTTCTATCTCTATACGGTTATCGACCACTGGATGTACAAATACAGATGCAAAAGAAGTCATTCGCTTACCCTGCGAGTTATAGGGGCTGACTCGGACGAGGCGATGTACCCCGTTCTCACTTTTCAGTAATCCATAGGCATAATC
>CALEAC010000026.1 GCA_937944095.1 uncultured Saprospiraceae bacterium | reverse complement strand
TACCTTGGAGGGCGGCTGAAGATCATTCAATTGATAAATCCCTCTTAGGCAACCAAGTGGAGGGTTTGGCAAGTGAAGGAGATTCAAGAGGAGAGCCTTCTAAGAACGAATCTCAGCTGACAGTTTCTTAAGCATTTTTTTTACTGACTGTCAGATTAAGTTGTGGCTATTACACCTTAATTAAACATAAGTCTTCCAGCCTAATTCTTTTGTATTCTCCCATATTAAAATCCCAATTCTTTTAAATAATCCGCCATTTGATTTTCCACACCAACTAACTCTTTCTTTAATTCCACTATCTCTAATTGCGTCGCTGCAATATCTACAGGCTCCTCCTCTTCAAAAGTGTCTACGTAGCGAGGAATATTGAGATTGTAATCATTCTCGATGATTTCTTCTTTTTTTGCGATGTAGCTGTACTTGTCTATTGTTTTCCATGATTTTAATGTGTCAAATATCTTTTGGATATTTTCATTGGAGAGCTTGTTTTGATTCTTGCCGCTTTCGTATTCATTACTGGCATCTATAAATAGCACTTCATCTGTAGTCTTGGTTTTATCAAAGATCAAGATGGTTGCTGGGATACCTGTTCCAAAGAATAGATTGGATGGTAAGCCGATAACTGCCTTAAGTAAGTTCTCATCTATGAGTTGCTTTCTTATCTTCCCTTCACTGCTGCCTCTGAAGAGTACACCATGTGGTAAGACGACACCTGCTCGTCCGTGTTCGTTAAGCGTCTCGATCATATGTGTGATAAAAGCATAATCTCCCTTACTCTTAGGCGGTACACCTCTGTGGAAGCGATTGTATCGATCAGCACTGGCTTCTTCTGCTCCCCATTTATCGAGTGAGAAAGGAGGATTCGCGACGACCACATCAAACTTCATTAGGCTGTCTTCCTCTCGGAGTTGAGGATTATTAATGGTGTCTCCCCATTCTATTCTTGCATTGTCCATTTCGTGTAGGAACATATTCATCCGAGCCAATGCCCAGGTACTACCGTTAACTTCTTGTCCGTAGAGAGAGACGTTTTTGCTGCCTACTTCTTTTGCTGCTTTCAAGAGTAAAGAACCAGACCCACAAGTTGGGTCGCATATGCGTTCACCGTCCTTTGGTTCTACTAACTTAGCCAACAAGGTGGACACCTCAGAAGGTGTATAAAACTCTCCTGCTTTCTTACCTGCGTCAGATGCAAACTTACCTATGAGAAATTCGTAAGCATCACCGATGATATCATTGCCTTCAAGATTAGATGGTCTAAGATCAAGTACTCCAAAATCTGAGAGTAAGTTTTTAAGTCTTCTATTTCGATCTTTTGTTGGACCGAGATTAGGCTCAGAGTTAAAATCTATGTTTCTAAATACACCTTCGAGTTTAGAACGATTCGCCTCTTCGATATCTTCGAGAGAGATGTTGATGAGTTCACCGAGATTAGTTTCGTTTCTTTTCTCATATAAGAATTCAAAGGTACTTTGATCTGGTACTTTGAAGCGTTCGTGCTTCATGGCTCTTTCGATTCTTGTGGCATCACCATCATACTTGGTTGTGTATTCTTCTTTCTTTTCCTTGAGCACATCCGAGATATACTTGACGAAGAGCATCGTGAGTATATAGTCCTTGTACTGAGTGGCATCTATCGTACCGCGGAAAGTGTCACAGGCTTTCCAGACTTGGTTGTTGATTGTGTCTTGAGTTAGTTTCATTTTTTATTTTTTAAAGAGAAGGGCATTGCCCTTCTCTTTGAGTTTTTGAATTAACCAGCTGGAGGAAATTTATCTCCTCCGTGAGAATCCTTTCTCTGGATTTTACCATCTTTCCCATGAATAACCAATTCTGATTTTTCTTTTCTGGAAAGATCTCTACTGTAATCTTCGCATTCCTTTTTAGTTTCAAAATGCTTGGAAGCTCTTTCTGCTCCTCCTTTTTTAGAGTCCCATCCTCCATCTGAATTTGGAACTACATGCCTCGTTTCTGACATTTTATTAAATTTTAAATTATTAAATAAATGTGGTCTTAAGCTAAAAGGCATATATTTGATTTCCACGTCATTGTAATCATCAGTTTGGTGACAAGCCGCTGAAGCATCACGATGCCTTTTAGAAGTCTTAGTAGTTACCAATTACTGAGACTTTTTTATTTCGTCTATTCATGTTTTTCAGTTAATAAATTCAGTAATCCATTTTTGATATTGAGTCTTTTATTTAGGATATCTCTTTCTATTCGTATTTGTTTATTTAATAGAGTATGTATTTCTACAGCTTTAATCTGTTCAATCATAGGTGGAACAGCGATCTTGATTCTTAATAATTCATGCTTTGGTATCGCAGGTATTGTTGCTCCCAATCCCACATTTTTCAATTTGTGTTGAATGCGAGGGGAGTTTATCGCCATCGTGAAGTAATCTGCGTTTATAACATCTTGGTTTAATTTGATCACATAGAAAAGAGATGAAGCGACACATGCATCTGATTCTGATGAATATTTCCAAGCAAAGTTTCTAAAGCCTTTAGCTGCAAGGATGACATCATTCTCTTGAAGTAGGACATTCTTATCGTCAACATCTATTTGAATATAGCTATCACTAAAAAGCGTCAATTCAAAGTCATCATCGAATTGGTTGCCTTTCAAGTATTTGACGTTTCCCTCCTTTTCAGTCCTGAAATGCGGCCCATACCTTATAGATGTTATTATGTCTTTTGTCTGCTTCATATGTTTAGTAGATATGCTTATAGACGCAAATGTAAAGCAAAAGGTTCAATAAACAACAATAATAATTATTTAGTAGGCGTATTCTAATTATGTAATTGTAATACTGTAGTGTCCTATTACATTGAATTTCAATTGTTTACAGCAAATTTTAGTCGAGTAAATATTTTTATAAAAATATCACAAATGGGGTGGTTGGGTGGGAATAGATCGCGGGTTGGCAGAAAAAGCAATGTGTCTGGAAGACTCTTTGCTTTTTTTGAGGGTTGGCATTTTTTCTACCTCGCTTGTAGCTAACGTGCGAATATGAGCAATTGATTCTGACTTTTGGAACTTAATAGAGATAAGCTCTAATAAGTTTATATTCTATTAATCTTTGTTAAGTCATTGATAATCAGGATAAAATCCGTTTACAAAAGTATAACAAACGTAAAAAACGCGTAAGTAAACGTTTAATATACGACTAGAGTTCTAAGTCGCTCTCACCTTTGTGTTGACAATGGTCCTTAACTGAGACCAGATTTTGTTTTTAACCGTCCCACGTGTTGTGGGATACAAAAATCTAAACACATGAATACTTTAAGAAACACCGTACAACTGATCGGACACCTAGGACAAGATGTTAACTACAGCAACTTTGATTCTGGGACAACCAAGGCGGCCTTCTCACTTGCAACGAATGATTATTATAAAAACAATAAGGGCGAGAAAGTCCAAGACACCCAATGGCATAATGTGATTGCCTGGGGGAAGCTAGCAGATAATATGAATAGCATGTTAAGTAAGGGCGCAGAGGTCGTTGTAAAGGGCAAGTTGACATCTCGTTCTTATGAGGATAAGGATGGACAGAAAAGGTTCGTTACGGAGGTAGTCGCTAAGGAATTCATAGCGATGGAAAAGAAGAGTTTAGCTTTCTAAGAAACTAGAAAAAAAATTGTGCAGCCCTCAGCAGTTTGTTGGGGGCTGTTTTATTATTAGAAGACATAGAGCTGTTTAGACGACTTACTTTTCATTGCGTAAAGTTGCAATTTAGAACGTTATTTGTTGTATTAACTTGTGTCTAGGCAGGCTAGAATGGATCTATGGAAAGTATCTTTTTGTTTGTCTTGATCACTGGTTTTACTGCGGCTAAGATTTCTTGTTGAAGTATGTTGAACATGGTTTTCTTAGTGAATTGCTTATTGGTGACAAGCCCGACGTCTCTAACAGGAACGGGACTCTGTAGATCGTGAATCCACTTCTGGTTTACAATATTACTTTGTAGGGCTGCCAATCTAGGTAACAGGGTAACGCCCATATTTAGATTGACTAATTCTATAAGTGATAGGATCGAACTACTATTAAATACGAGTTTGCCATTGTTCTTATGTTGTTCTCTAAGATTGCAAATCTTGCCGATCTGACTAGATAAGCAATGGCTTTCTTCTAGTAGTAACAATCTCGAAACATCTATATCGCCAATCTTATATTTTTTCTTGTTCTGAGAAACATAACCAGCATCATAGACAAGAAATTCTTCCTTGAATAAGCTGGTCTGTACGAGCGACTTATCTAATACGGGTAAGGAAAGGACACCGATATCAAGATCTCTTAATCTCAGTCGATTGATTATCTCGTTGGTCGTTATCTCACTGATATGCAAGGTTATATTAGGGTAAGTGCCTATAAGATTATCTAGTATAAGAGGTAGCAAGAAAGGCGCGAGAGTGGGTATGATGCCCAACTTTAGCGTCCCATGATATTCATTATTAGTTATTTGTGTTAACTCAATGAGATTTTCGTACTCATTGTGTATGACTTTGAGTTGATTGATTATTTTCTGCCCTTGTTGGGTGAGTTGGATCGGTTTGGATTTTCGATCAAACAGCTGGAAGCCTATTTGCTTTTCCAATCTTTTAATCATTGTACTTAAGGTACTTTGAGTCACAAAGCATAGATCAGCAGCTGCGCTGAAATTACCTGTTCTTTCTAGAGCAAGCACATATTGTATCTGGTTTACGGATATTGACAGCATCAATAGTTGTATTGAAATTTTAGTTCTTATCAATAAATATAAGTCCCCATCTTTAGAGATTCAAACTTTATATCTGTTCTCCTAGATTAATACAGCTGTGGCGCTGGATTAAGCCCACATATAAGGAGGTAATTACAGAGAAATTATATCACACAAAAAAGTCGCACAGTTATGCAAGAAAATTCTAATTCAGGAGACATCAGTAAATGTCCATTCCATAATGGTGAAATGAAAAACCACAATTCTGCTGGTGGCGGAAGATCTAATAGAGACTGGTGGCCAGACCAATTAAGACTCAATATACTTAAGCAGCACTCTAGTCTGACGAATCCCATGGACAAGGATTTCGACTATGCGGCTGCATTCAAGTCTCTAGACTATACAGGTCTGAAAAAAGACCTGACGGATTTGATGACAGACTCACAGGACTGGTGGCCGGCTGATTTTGGACATTACGGACCGTTCTTTATACGTATGGCATGGCATAGCGCTGGTACGTATCGTACGAGCGATGGTCGAGGTGGCGGTGGTACTGGGCAACAGCGATTTGCACCACTAAACAGTTGGCCAGATAACGGCAACCTAGATAAGGCAAGAAGATTACTATGGCCAATTAAGCAGAAGTATGGGAATAAGATCTCATGGGCTGACCTGATGATACTGACTGGGAATGTAGCTCTCGAATCGATGGGCTTTGCAACTTTCGGATTCGGAGGCGGTAGAGCAGATGTCTGGGAACCAGAAGAGGATGTCTATTGGGGATCTGAGGTAGAGTGGGAAGCAGGCAATAAGAGATATTCTGGCGAACGAGACCTAGAGAAACCATTAGCTGCCGTACAGATGGGCTTGATCTATGTCAATCCTGAAGGGCCAGAAGGCAATCCTGACCCTATAGCAGCTGCTAAAGACATAAGAGAAACTTTTGCTAGAATGGCAATGAATGACGAGGAGACAGTTGCACTGATAGCAGGTGGACATACCTTCGGTAAGACGCATGGTGCTGGCGATGCAGGACTAGTCGGTGCAGAACCAGAAGGAGCAGCTATAGAGCAGCAAGGCTTCGGATGGAAAAGCACGCATGGTACAGGCAAGGCAGGAGATGCAATCACCAGTGGATTAGAAGTTATCTGGACACAGAAACCGACAGAGTGGACACATCTATTTTTTAAGAATCTATTCGAACACGAATGGGAGTTGACTAAGAGTCCTGCAGGCGCTAACCAGTGGGTAGCCAAGACAGAGACCCAGGATGTTCCAGATGCCTTTGATTCTAGTAAGAAGCACAGGCCTGCCATGTTGACAACTGACCTAGCACTGCGCTTTGATCCTAGTTACGCGAAAATTTCCAAACGATTCTATGAGAACCCTAAGCAATTCGAAGATGCTTTTGCTCGTGCTTGGTTCAAATTAACGCATAGGGATATGGGACCTAGAGTCCGATACCAAGGACCAGAAGTACCAGCAGAAGTATTATTGTGGCAGGACCCACTTCCAGCAGCAATGCCAGAGACGATAAGTGCTGATGATATAAAATCACTGAAGCAGACAATCCTAGATTCTGAATTAACTGTTTCAGAAATGGTTAGTACAGCTTGGGCTTCAGCGTCTACCTATCGTGGTTCTGATATGAGAGGCGGCGCGAACGGCGCTCGGATCAGATTGGCACCACAGAAATTTTGGGCAGCGAATGACCCGAGCCAATTAGATAAAGTTCTTGCAGTCTATACCGGCATACAATCGAGTTACTCGAAGCCTGTTTCTATGGCTGACTTGATTGTGCTAGGTGGTACGGCTGCAGTCGAGAAAGCGGCGGTAGATGCTGGACATACAATAGAGGTGGCATTTACACCAGGTCGGGTAGACGCAACGCAGGAGCAGACGGATGTGGAATCATTTTCTATGCTAGAGCCAGCTGCTGATGGATTCAGAAATTACCTCAAAGCAGAATTTGCAGTAGGGTCTGAGCATCTACTCATAGATAGAGCACAACTACTGACTTTGACAGCACCAGAGATGACCGTGTTAGTCGGTGGCCTAAGAGTACTAGGGGCGAATACTAATAGTTCTAAGCATGGTGTATTAACTGATAGAGTCGGACTACTGACTAATGATTTCTTTACTAACCTACTAGATATGGATATATCATGGAAATCGGTGGGAGAAAGCCAAGAAAATTTTGAAGGGACTTCTCGAGCGACTGGTAAAGCCAAGTGGACAGCGACGAGATCTGATCTGGTATTCGGTTCTAATTCTGTGCTAAGAGCGATTGCAGAAGTATTTGCAAGTAGTGACTCGGAAGAAAAATTTGTTAGAGACTTTTCAGCCGCTTGGACTAAAGTGATGGACTTAGATCGTTTTGATTTGAAGTAATATTTTGCAATTCTATAGACAAGAAATAAAATAGCTTTCTGCAATAACAGGAGGCTATTTTTTATTTAGGCACTCTAGCATAATATAGTAAAATCATTTTGCCTAATTCTGCTAAACGAATACTGCCAATTGGGGATTAATAGTTTATATCAATTTGTCGGCTAGCCGTAATGGGCCACTAATTAAAAATTATGCTTAGACTCATCAAAACTATATTTTGAAAATACAACACCAAGATTCAGATCTCATAGTATTCGAAAGTGCATTGTTTAGGACAACGACAAGCATCCTAATCGGCACCGATTATATTCTATTGGTTGACCCTAATTGGTTGCCCATAGAGATTGAGTTTATTGCCAATTGGATTACGCTCTATGCTCAGGGTAAGAAGAAGTATCTGGCATTCACCCATTCTGATTATGACCATATTATTGGCTATCAGAGATTTAGTAGTTTTGAAACGATTGCTTCTAGAAATTTTGTGGAAAACCCTGCTAAGGAGGCTATACTTAACCAGATAAGAACCTTTGATGATTCTAACTATATCTTAAGAGCCTATGATATCGTCTACCCCAAAATTGATGTCATGATCTCAGAGCCTACCACCTCTTTGGTATTAGGGGCAGACAAGTATTGTTTCTCCCAAGCGACTGGGCATAATTCAGATGGTATTATTATTTACAATGAATCGACAGGTCTCTTGATAGTAGGAGACTATTTGAGTAACGTCGAATTCCCATATGTGTACGATAGTTTTTCGAACTATAGAACAACCTTGAATACCTTAGAAAATATTCTCACTGAGGGAAACGTGAAAATATTAGTTTCAGGCCACGGAGACGTTACTGCAAGCCAAGATGAGATGCATACGAGGATTAGAAACGCCAGAAAATATATATCAGATCTACAGTATGCGATAGAGAAGGATATCGCTTTTGACCTAGCTGGCTTGCTCGCAGGCTATAACTTCCCACAAATTATGACCACTTTCCATGAGGCCAACGTGAAACTATTAAGACAAGAGTTAGGGAGGGGTATAAATCCAGGGGAGAATTAGTCACAATCCCCATAAGTACTCAGTAGATTCTAAGTGAGTAATAATGACTCGTTGGTACCTTGTATATTAATTTGTATATCAATAACGAATACTTTGCAACTAGGCGTAACCTATGAGTAGTCCAATTGATATCACGTATATCCATTCCACAACAAGGACAATTTATTGAAGCTATTTAGAAACTGAAATTTTGTCATATCATCTTTTTCTCAATCTTGAAAAAATAAAAATTGACATTTTTAACTGACAATTTTTCAGAAATTTTGCTGATGGCATGTCCCTTGATAAATTGAGCAGTGATAAGTATTCTATTACTATGCCTTTGGCATATTTGAATAACAATTTTATTAATTAAATTTTCCGAATCATGAAAACTTTAGTTCTTAATCTTATTTTCATTTCATTCCTAATGGGGTATCAGTCGGTGACCGCTCAGGAAGCCACCTTAGTATCAGAAGTCAAAATCGACAAAGAGGAGACAGACAAAGACAAACTGATCCAGAAGTATTCTTGGCTCAAAGCGCATCTGAAAAAAAACAAGAATCAGACTATCAGTATTTCTGAAATGGTCTATGCAAATATTCCCTACCTCACCATTAAGGTTGCAGACCAGTTGGTTATGTATGATGCTGAAGGCAACAGATACTGTACCCAGTCTGATAAGCTCAATTGTAAAGAGTTTTATAATCTCACTGAAGGAGAATTGAGTTGGAGCGGTAAAGCATAGCTGCTAACTTTGCTATACTGGAAAGCGACTTAGATAGAGCATTCAGACTATTATTAGAACCAGTAGCCATGCCTGATTATAGCTGGCTACTGGTTTTATATAATCACCATGAATTTTTATGAACTCTAAAATTTTCGATGACCTTATTGGTACTCTTTTTTGAATTTTTATCAAAAATAATTATCGATGAAGCCCGCTGGAAAACAAACAAGAAATCAGAGTACATCTAGAAGATTATATCGGCATCTGGATTTCCAAAATTGGCTTAATATTGAACTGAATAGAAAAGATAGACCAACCTTTGTTTTAGATACCTTGGTTATTATAGGTTTAGTTACTACAGGGCTATACTTATTTCATTTTGCCTTCGATCATTCATTTCTGTTATGGGATGATCAGTTCTATGTGACAGCTAATCCCTTCTTGAGCCAGCCATCATGGGACAATTTTATCCAGTTGTCTTCCAGTGTCATTTCACTTAATTTCCACCCACTGACGATGTGTAGTTTGTTTATTAATGCGAAGCTAAGTGGTATAGAATCAGCTAGGCCTTTTATAATTACAAATGTCCTTATCCATATTACTAGCTGCTGTATTCTCTACCTACTATCCCGAAAATTATTTGAGACGAGCAGATGGATACCACTTGTAGTTGCGGCAATATTCTTAATTCATCCCATGCATCTAGAGTCAGTGATATGGGTATCAGAAAGGAAAGACGTACTATATGCAATTTTTTTCTTTTGCTCACTTTACGCTTATGTACTTTATCTACACTCGAAGAACTATAGTTACTGGCTGACTTCTTTTTTCCTTTTTCTTCTTTCGTGCCTATCAAAGGCCACAGCAGTAACCCTTGTACCGTGCTTAGTTATAGTAGATTTTTTCCTTAGTAGAGGCAGACTAAGATCCGTGGCTGTTATAGACAAGATACCTTTTTTGGTCTTAGCAATAATAACAGGAATTGTTGCCATTGATGTGCAAAGTGGAGGAGATCTACATGGATTGCTTGATACGACTCAGGAGGTAAAAGCAGTTAATTATAATATCCCTGTTAAGTATCGACTATCAAATGCAATTTTGGCTAATTTTTATTACATCAAACAGCTTTTTTATCCTAAGTTCTTAGCTGCGTTTCATCCTTATTCTATGGCTAGTGAATTATCCATGTCTGCTGCATTATTGACTCTTGGGATAAGCCTTTTAACTGTCGTGATTTCATTTAGAAAAGGCTTTCATGAAATTCTTTTTGGTCTGTTGTTTTATTATTTCACAATTGCCTTGTTACTACAGTTGATACCTGTTGGTTCTGCCCTGGTAGCTGAGCGATACACATATGTACCTTATGTCGGCTTATCGATAGTATTAGGATATCTGATTCAGCAGTTATGGCAGTCAAGATATCGGTATGTTGCTCCTATAGTATTTGGATTAATTTGTACCAATTGTATTGTAGGTTCGTTGTCATATGGAAGTAAGTGGATAAGCCACCAATCACTTTTCAGACATGCGACAGAAGTGTATCCTGACAATGCTTATCTAAGGTACATTCTTGCTAGTGGATATTACAACAACGGAGAAGTCGATGAAGCTATATCTGAACTGACCTATGCGATAGATAGTTTAGGTCTCAGTAATGGTCCAGCATATGAATTATTAGGGAACTGCTTTGTTGATATAGGTGATTCCACTGCGGCCATCAGCAATTTAGATTTAGCTCTAGCCTTAGATACCACGAATGTAACGGCTCGATATCATAGGGGACTAGTCCTATTAGATTTAGACCCGAGGCGTGCAATAGAAGACTTTGATAAATGTCAAGCATCAGGAGATTCGTATGTAGAGCCACTTATATACGCACCTCGTGGTAGGTGCTATGGTCTGTTAGGTAATTATAGGCAATCAATAGATGACTTGTCTACATCACTCACTTATTTTCCGAAGGATGCCTCTACTTATGCAGATCGAGCTATTGCATATGAAATGCTGGGACAGATAGAAAAAGCCAAGTCTGATCGAAAGATGTACAAGCAATTGACAGCTAAAATTTCTTACGATAAAATTGAGAATTAGTCAATGCAGATTTTATGATCTGAGTTTGGGTAACACACTACTCATAATTAGTCTTATTATTAGCTTAGACTATATGATTGCTTAATCAACTATAAGTGATTTCCTATAAATTTGTTAATAGCCATAGACCTTGATAGATATAACTTACTTTGGTTCTTATGTTTAGGTTTCTTCTCATAGGTTTATTATTAATACTGTTTTTGTCTTGTGATTATTATATCGTCAATTCATACAAGAATGGCGTTGGCTATATCAATCCACGAACGGCCATAGGCCCTAAAGACTTCTCGGCTTGTTACGAAGATGGTATCCTTATGCCCTATTATAGTCGTGATCAACGCGCTGGTTTTGCACAGGACAAGGACTCATTACGTCGGTATTTTGCAAGTAAGTTTGACAACTATGGCATCATCAATGAATCAGGATATATCACTGTAAGATTTATAATTAATTGTAAAGGAGAGGCTGGTAGATTTGAAATAAGACAAGTAGGAATGGATTACAAGAAGAAGAAATTTCACAAAAACTTAGTTGAAGGCTTATTAGAACTCACACAAGAATTAAAAGACTGGCAACCACTTAAAAGAAGTGACATGACCTATGACAGTATGTTTCACCTGACATTCAAAATAGAAAATGGAGAACTGGTTGAGATATTGCCTTAGTTTGATTTTCATTCTGACAATGATTAGCTGTATAGAATTGTCTAACGAAACCTATAGAAATCTTTCTAATGTAGAAAGACAAAAGAGGTCCTCTGATTATATTTCCTTATCAGATTTTCACATGTCTGGTACAGAAAAACATATGAAGGCCCTCGAAAAATCAGTTCGCTTAGATCCTAAGAACGAACAGGCGTGGATGGCGCTAGCAGAGCCATTTTTATATCGAGGGCTCTATGAAGAGTGGCATGAGAGAAGCAGTAAGGTAATAGAATTACATCCGAAAGCTTGGCAGGGCTGGCTCGGATATCAGAAACTGTTTTTCTTTAGGGATTATGGTGGCGCGCTCTATGACCTCGATGCAACAGACACACTCACAATCGATAAAACTGATTTTGTACAAAATAAGTCTGTTGATTACCTGAGAGGTCTTTGTTATCTAGGACTCCGTGACTATGATAAAGCGACAGAGTATTTTCAGTTATACTTGGACAAACAGAATACCGCGACAGGTACAGTTGAGATAGATGAGACGGCTTACCTCTATCTGGCAATTATAGCTAATGAGCTCCAACAGTACCATAAAGCGATAGACTACCTAGCTGCTACCCCAAGGGATGAATTGTTAGCAGACCACTATTATCAGCAAGCTTATGCCTATTTTATGTTAGGTGAGATAGAGCTTGCCACAGTAGCAATACGAAGAGCTAACGAGGCTTACAAGAGTGATAACTATCACCGGACGCCATTCTACGAAGTACTCTACCAGATATACCAGGCGGATTTGTCAGACTTGGAGGCTGATATAGCTTGTTTTCGATAATAGATTTAGCACCAGTAAATTATCATATTTTTGTCTGCTCATAGATATGACAGCATCATGTATAAAGTATTAATACTAGGCGGAGGAGGAAGAGAACATGCACTCGCATGGAAGATAGGACAAAGTCGTTTGTGTCAGCAAATATTCGTCGCACCCGGTAACGCGGGGACTGACATAATAGCTGAGAACTTGGATCTGAATCTCATGGATTTCGATCAGATCAAAGAAACAGTGGATCGACTAGAAATCGATTATCTTATCGTCGGACCAGAAGCACCTCTGGTTGCTGGGATACAGGATTACTTTAGTGATCATCAGGTCAAGGTTATTGGGCCTTCTAAAGTTGCTGCACAGTTAGAGGGGAGTAAAGCCTTTGCGAAGCAATTCATGCGTTCTTTTAATATTCCTACAGCAGGTTATATAGAAGTGACTAAGGACAATCTAGCTGAAGGCCTGGCTCATATCGCTGAGGTCAAAGGTCAAATCGTTCTTAAGGCGGATGGATTAGCAGCAGGGAAAGGGGTTATTATCCTAGAAAGCAAGAAGAAAGCCAAGAAAGTTCTTAAGGAAATGATCGATGGAAAGTTTGGTGCAGCATCATCGACTGTTGTTATAGAGGATTTTTTGGATGGTGTAGAGTTCTCTGTATTTGTGCTCACTGATGGGAAGAATTATAGGCTTCTTCCTATTGCTAAAGACTATAAACGGATCGGCGAAGGAAATAAGGGGCTTAACACAGGTGGCATGGGTGCCATATCACCGGTTGGATTTGTAGATGATAAAATGATGCATCAGGTCATAGAGGACATTATCGAGCCGACAATAGAAGGCCTACAGATTCTAGAATATGATTATAAGGGCATTATATTCTTAGGCCTAATTGCTGTCAAGGGCAAACCATATGTTATAGAGTATAACTGCCGATTAGGTGATCCAGAGACTGAAGTGATCTTGCCTAGACTAGATAGTGATCTCATGGCCTTATTCGTCGCGATGCATGATGGCACCTTAGATCAGCAGGATGTTCGCTTCACTAAGAATGCTGCTGCGACGGTGATGCTTGTGTCAGGAGGTTACCCAGAAGCATATGAAAAAGGAAAGACGATCAGACTAGACCCAAAGATCAATGACGCCATTATTTTCCATGCAGGCACTAAAAGAACAGCAGGAGAAGTTGTCACTAACGGTGGACGGGTGATCGCAGTCACTTCCCTAGCTAAGAGTCATAAGAAAGCAGTGAAGAAATCTCTAGCGAATATTAATAAAATTCATTTCGATCAGATGTACTATAGGAAAGATATAGGCCAAGATGTCTAGTTGTCATGCAGTATGACATACAACACATATGTGATATAGTCAATGGCACATTCCTTAACCAAGAAATTAGGGCTACTGTCATCAAGCAACTCGTATATGACACCCGAAAAATACTCCTAACGGACCAGGTCGTCTTTGTTGCACTCCAGGGAGAATATGACGATGGCCATGCTTATATTACTGAAGCTTACCACAAGGGTATCCGAAATTATCTCGTTTCTGAAGAGGTAGATTATACATTATTCCCTACTGCTAATTTTATTAAGGTTGTGGATACGCTGAGAGCAATACAGCAGTGGGCTGCGGCATATAGGAAGAACCTATCTTTTCCACTAATAGCGATTACAGGGAGTAATGGTAAGACAATAATCAAGGAGTGGTTGGCACTAGCCCTTCAGCGAAAGCAGAAAGTGGGCAAAAGCCCGATGAGTTATAATTCTCAACTAGGTGTTGCTCTGTCTCTTCTTCAGTTAGATAAGGACAATGATATTGGTATCATAGAAGCAGGTATTTCTAAGGTCCATGAGATGACTAAGCTAGAAAAGATGATCCAGCCAGAGGTTGGTATATTCAGTAATATCGGTGATGCACATCAACTAGGTTTTGATAGCAAAAAGCAGAAAATAACAGAGAAACTAAAACTGTTCCGCCAGGTCCAACTATTGATCTATAATTCAGATATGGCTGAGCTCAGAGAGGTCATTACTCAGCAGCAAATTAACACCTTAACATGGGGTATGAGTGAGCATGCAGATGTACTCGTAACAGAACAAGATGATCAGCATATTTTATGCCAATATAGCGAAGCCAGCTATAAATTAAAGTTACCCTTTGGCAATAGCCAACTGATAGAGAACTGCATGCACATTATCACTTATTTGATCTCGACAGGCTGGACAGAAGCTGAGATTAATGCAGCACTCAGAGACTTCTCTAGTTTGCCGAATCGCTTAGAGATTAAGCGGGGTATCAGAAACAGTATCCTGATAGATGATTCTTATAGTTCTGATGTGACCTCACTCCAATCCGCATTTGAGACCTTGGATCAGCATGCACATTCTAAGAAGCGGATTGCAATAATAAGTGCTTTCGACGAGCGGTCAGTCGACTTAGATAGCTACAGCCAACTATCAGAACTCATACAAGCGCATAATATCGAGGTGCTCATTACGATTGGGATGTCAGCAGATGCACTAACCCTCCCTGAGTTACTAACGTGGTATAAGTATCATGACTTAGATACGTACTTACAAGCCATAGATGAGGAATTGTATGATACGGCTGTTGTGCTCATCAAAGGTGCGCGGCGATATAATCTAGATAGACTAAGCATGCGACTGACTCAGCAGGCCCATATGACCCGACTGGAAACAAATCTCACGGCGATTGCTCACAACTTAGGTGTATTCAGATCTCACCTAGACACAGGGACTAAGCTCATGATTGTTGTCAAAGCAGATGCCTATGGCAGTGGTAGTAGTGAATTAGTCAAGTTCCTAGAAGGTCAGAAAGTAGATTACTTGGCCGTCGCCTTAGTAGATGAAGCGATCAAAGTGCGCCAAGCGGGCTGTGAGTTACCTATTATGGTCTTTAATGTACAGGAACATGATCTCGAATTACTTTGGCGATTCAGGATCGAGCCAGAAGTTTACTCTCTGACTTTTCTAAAGAAGCTCATCGCCATTGCCGAAACCCAAACCACGACACTAGCCATACATCTCAAATTGGAAAGTGGCATGCATCGATTAGGCTTTATGCCAGAGGAATTAATGGAACTCGCAGCTTTACTCAATGATACAAAGCAACTTAGAGTGACTTCTGTATTCTCTCATCTGGCTTCCAGTGGTAATCCCGACAATGATGAGATGACAGCTTCACAATTCCATGCGTTTGATATTTTCTATAACAAATTAATCGACCTAATAGCTGATCAGCCGATTCGTCATATTCTGAACTCTTCTGGGATTATCAGATTCCCCGACAGGCAGTACGAGATGGTCCGTCTAGGCTTAGGGATGTATGGTATAGATGATACTGGCATCATGCAAGGTCAATTGATCAAGGTCCATTCGCTCATCGCTCAAGTCATCCAAGTCAAAGCGGTTAAGCGGTCAGCAGGAATAGGGTATGAGGGAGCAGGACGACTAGAGGAGGATGGTTATATCGCAGTAGTTAGTATTGGATATGCCGATGGTCTTATGAGACGAGCGGGTTCTGGAAAATATAGTCTTATGAGATCAGGTGTTAATTACCCCATAATGGGTAATGTCTGTATGGATGTGACGATGATACACCTCGGTACAGAAGCCACTCTCAAAGAAGGTGACGAATTGATAATTTTTGGCCCTAATCATCCCGTAGAAGCTTTGGCAGCCTGTTGTGAGACCATTAGTTATGAAATACTGAGTCGGATTGCGCCTAGGGTAAAACGCAGCTATATATATGAATAAGGCCATTTCTTATTAAAAAAAGCTTAAATAATCGTCCAGCGCTCTACATTCTGCTTTGCTATAGTCTATTTGTTATTTTTGCAAGCAATTTTCTTAATAGGAAGACTATCGTAAAATCAATCTAAGATGAAGAACTTGATCATCCTCTTATGCTGCTTTTTTTTACAATCAGTATATAGCCAGAACGCAGACCCTGTCTTATTCTCCATAGGTGATGACAAGGTGCATGTCTCAGAGTTCAGATACATCTATGAAAAGAATAATGCCGATAAGGCAGATTATTCGAAACAGAGTGTGGAAGAGTATCTCGAGTTATATAAAAAGTTTAAGCTCAAGGTCCATAAAGCAAGAGACTTAGGGATGGATACGATTGTCTCTTTACAGAAGGAACTTGCAGGCTATAGAAAGCAATTAGCCAATTCATATCTGAAAGACAAAGAAATTTCAGATAGACTGATCGACGAAGTATTAGCTAGGTCTAAGGAAGATCGACTCGTCAGCCACATATTCGTCAGCGCAGACGCTAAAATGAAAGCAGAAGATGTGGCCAAAGCAGAAAAAAAGATTAATGAAATACATGCTAAGCTGGTCGAGAACAAAGGTGTCGGATTCGGTAAAATGGCCAAGACGATATCAGAGGATAATATCTCTGCCAAGAAAGAAGGCCTACTAGGATATTACACGGCACCGCTTCCTGATGGTTTTTATCAATTCGAGAATTCGATGTATGACACACCAGTAGGTGGTTTCTCAGAGCCGGTCAGGTCTAAGATGGGTTTCCATATACTACAGGTCTCTGATGTCAGAGCAGCTCGAGGAGAAATGGAAATTGCGCATATCCTAATGCGTACACCAAAAGGAATTAATGGCAAGAACACTAAAGCGGTCATGGATAGCCTATGTAAACAAATTAAGTCTGGTGTGTCATTTGAAACCCTAGCAGGTCAATATTCTGAAGACAAAAAGACAAAAGATAGAGGCGGTTACCTCGGCTTCTTTGGTGTGAATCAATATGAGAAAAGTTTTGAGGATGCCGCTTTTGCCTTGACTACAGATAACTCGATTACTGAGCCCATCAAGACCAAAGTCGGTTATCACATTATCAAAAGATTGTCTAAAAGAGATGACGCGGATCTTCCTAAAGCTCGGAAAAGAGTAGAAGCAAGAATCAACAATAATGATCGATTCTCCATTGCTGAAGAGAAACTGATTTCGGATGTCAAAGTCGATGCTGGTTTCCAAGAAGACAAAGCACTGCTACACGTTTTTGTTAATAGTTTGGACGAATCGTTCTATAGTTATAAATGGGCACCTAAGTCATTTTCAGATCAGAAGGAAGTATTATTTAAGTTAGGTAAGAAGGATTACTACTTAGATGATTATGCGACTTACGTCAAGGAGAACGTCAGATCCAGACTGAAGTACCAGAAAAAAACACCCCTGTCAGACGCAGCTGCGGAGATTTATGATGATTATGTCAAGGACGAAATCATCGCCTATGAAGAATCCAATCTGGAAGAAAAGTATCAAGACTTCAGAGAATTAATGAGAGAATATAGAGAAGGTATCTTGTTATTTGAGATCACGAAAAACGAAGTCTGGGATAAAGCATCCCAAGATACAGTAGGCCTGAAAAAATTCTACGAGTCGAACAAGAATAATTATAGGTGGCCAGAAAGAATGGACCTAAAGAAGGTGGAGATGGCCTCCAAAGACCAGAAGGCGACTAAGAAAGCATATGAGCTAGCTAAGAAAAAAGGTCTATCTAAATTTCTGGAGAAATACGAAGGTGACAAAACACTATTCATAAAGCAATCAGCAGAAACATTAGAGTCATCTATGGCGAAGGAGCTAAGAATAAAGACCAAGTCTGGCGAACTATCTCAGTTACAATCAGATGGCAAGTCTAGCTACTTTTATATCCTGAACTCTTTGTTGCCTAGTCGACCTAAGACGCTTAAGGAAGCTAGAGGTTATGTCATCGCTGATTATCAGGACCACCTAGAAAAGGAATGGGTGGCACAATTGAAAAAAGAAAACCCCATTAAGGTAGACAAGAAAGTCCTTTCCGCTCTTATAAAGTGAATAAGGTTCTGGACAGGCTAAAGTTTATAATTATCCTAGCAAGCGTGCTATTAAGTGCTTGCGAGCAACCACGTCATGATGATGTCTTGGCGAGCGTTTACGGGAAAAACTTGTATCTCAAAGATATTGGACCATATCTTACCGATGCTTTGAGCCCGACCGATAGCTTGGGCATCATTACTAAGCATGTAGATAAGTGGGTCATGGACCAGATATTAATCGACGAAGCAGAAAAAAATCTAACTGATAAAACTAGGATAGAAGCACTCGTCAGAAAATATCGCACCGAATTGGTTATTCATGAATTAGAGAAGCATGCGATAAGTGAGATGAGTATCGAGATCGACAGCACAGAATTAGATAGTCTATCAGCAGTGTTCATGATGGATATGACCTTACAAGAAGACATTGTCAAGTATTTGCTAGTAAAGGTCCCAATTGCTTTTGATAATGATACCTTGACTAGATTGTGGAAGACAGAAGACCTAGTCGCCATGAGATCTTTTGTCAATATGAGCAAGGGCCGATATTATCTTGATCTCGATCGATGGTATACCAAAGCTGAACTTAAGGTGTTATTACCTAGTGAATTGTATAAGAAAATTAATTTCAGTAAAACAGAGAACTACAGTTATTCTGATACAGCACATAAATTTTATATAAAAATCCTCGAATTCAGAAAGGAAAAAGAGGCCGCTCCACAAGAATTTGTGTCTGAAAAATTAAAACATCAGATATTACATGATCGTTCTAAGAAATTCCTGAACAACTGGAAAATGAATCTGTATCAGAATAAGATACAAAGCAAAGACATATATGTCCATGATAAATAATAAGACCATAGTCGTCAGCCTCGTTGCAATAGTGACGTTGTCATTATGCAATAGCCTCGTAGCTCAGCAGAGAGCGATGATAGATAAAGTGATAGCTAGAGTAGGCACAGAGACCATCTTGCTTTCTGATATCGAAAGCCAGTACAGTTATACTGTTGCTCAAAGTATAGATGTGGATCCCGGACTGCGATGTGGTATCTTAGAATCGCTCATAGGTCAGAAACTGATCGTGCACCAAGCCAGACTAGACAGTGTCGTCGTCTCGCAAGAAGAGCTAGAGGCCAGCTTGGATTTCAGAATACAGCAAGTCCTCAGACAAATGAATGGAGACGAACAATTCTTCCAAGAGTACTACAACATGACTGTGAATGAAATGCGCGAGAATCTGAGAGATGATCTAGAGCAACAAATGCTCGCAGAAAGAATGCAAAATAATATCATCAATGAGGTTGTAATAACCCCTAAGGAGGTCAAGACTTTTTATAATTCTATACCCACAGATAGTTTGCCCTTTCTCAATGCAGAAGTGGAATTATCTGAGATTGTAGTCCAACCAGAAGTTAATGAAGAAGAACGAAGCAAAGCACTAAAAAAGATAGTCGACCTGAGGAAAAGGATTGTGGAAGGTGGAGAGGACTTCGGAGAACTAGCTAAGATCTTCTCTGATGATCCTGGATCAGCAGCACAAAATGGCAATCTCGGCTTTGCTGAGAGAGGGACCTTTGTTCCTGAGTTCGAAGCGACAGCCTATGGATTGAAAAAAGGTGACATTTCTGACCCTATCGAAACGCAATATGGCTTCCATATTCTCCAACTACTAGAGAGAAGAGGAAACAAAGTCAATATTAGACATATTCTAGTCAAGCCAGAAATAACCCAAGCCGATAACGATCTCGCAATCGCTAAGCTGAAAGACATTAGAGCTGACCTTATAGCAAATAAGCTGACCTTTACAGAAGCTGTAAAGATGCACTCTAATGACAAGACACCGAGTTATAACAACAACGGAATGCTCCAGAACCCTAATACGGGTAAGACCAGTTTTGAGACTTCCGAGTTGCCTTATGAAATTTATATTGCAATAGAGGATATGGAGATAGATGATATTTCTGAACCATTAGACTATGCTTTACCTACAGGTGAGACCTATTATCGATTGATTAAGCTCAGAACAAAGACAAAGCCACATAGACTTAACCTAGAGCAGGATTATTCCAAATTACAGCAGTTTGCCAAGGAGAGTAAGAAGAGCGAATATTTTGGTGACTGGATACAAGAGAAACTGAAAATCACTTTTATCGATGTCGATGAGCAGTATTTCGATTGTCCTAAGTTGGCTGAATTAATCAATTAATATTTCTCTTTGTTTTTTTTCCTACCACTATATATCGTTGACAGGCTAACTTTATCAGATCAGAAACATTTACTACAAGGTTGTATTCATTCTTTGCTTGCTAGGGTCTAGTGAGCTGGTCTTAGGCCAATTGTACTATGGTATCAAAGGGACCTACTCCATTACCTTCAATAGTCAGCAAGAAATCAAGTATGATGATGGTCAGGATTTTCTGATCTATAGGGTTAATTTCCTAGAGATGGATGTTTCTCCGACGGTATCTTTGCTAGGTTATTATAGAAAAGATTGGATCTACTTCCAAACAGAATTAGCCTATAAGCGTGTGAAGACCCGATTTCTAGCGACAAACTATGTTGACCTTAGGAACATCACCGAGATACAGAACATCAAGCTGACGCATAGTATAGATCTACCATTAATTGCAGGCGCGCGATTAGATAGATTTAAACTGGGTTTCGGGCCTGTATTTTCCTACATCCTCAGCGAGAACCCTATATTTCAAGATATCAATCTGTTCCAAGAAAGGAGATCGCGTGTGGAAACAGGCTTCGGTTTTCAGTTCGGTATAGTACTATATAGGCTACATGTGGACCTGAATTACCAATATAGGTTCAACGATGTCGGTGACTATCTTTATTGGCGAGGAGACCATAGAGGCTTCAGCCAGCGCGTACAATTCTTAGATCTGGGACTGGCCTTTGTTTTCTAGCGGTCCTCATAGATGACTTCTCGTAAGAATCTTAATACGAGCGAAACCTCCAAGGTAAAATTCCTGATTCTTCTCTGAGGGACGTCGACTGGCATACCATTAGGAGCGATAACTGTTCCGATGGGAGGCTGATCATACTGAAATGAGAGATCAGGACTGAAATTGATTTCGATAGCTGGATTGAAGAATTTACCACCGTCAAATTCGAAGCCACCTCCCATGCTGATACCATAGTTTAACTTGGTAATGAAATTGGGGTCTGGATATATAAAGCTGGATCTTGTCGAAGGATTATAGTAGCGCTCTATGATATCTTGTAGATTATTGAATAGGGTGTATTCTAGTCTCACGCCGACGAAATAATAAGGCTTAAGAGCTTGTACAGAGGCCAATTTCCTTTTGGCACCTAAGAGTAAGCTCAGATTTCTATAGACATAGCCATCGTTAGCGAAACCCCCATTCAGGAAGTTGACCCTTATACCACTACCTCTAGAGTGAATGCCTAATTGAGCGAAAAGTGATCCTTTTTCATCAGGGTCAAGACTCTCGACGAACACATTGAAATGATTATTGAATAGGATGCGTCTATCGGCATTGTTCCAGTTCTGGTTAGCAAGACTGATCCCACCCTTAAGCCCAAAGTGGTAACCACCTGCCTCTTGTGAAATCAGCGAAAAGCTCGCAAGGAATAGAAATAATAGTAGTATCGGTACTCTCATATAAAGAAGCTTTAAGGCTTGCTCTAAATTAGAATATAAATTCATTTCGATCAGCGTTCGCAACAGCATTGTTTGCTCTAGTGAATTCTGGTCTGTGTCTGAGGCTGATCTTTTTACGTAGAAAGATTTTCTCACCTGCTACGACTTGAGCATCTTTGGGTAACCTATTTCTGAGCCTTAGTAGGTCTTCATTGAGCTCATATCGAGCAGCAATCTGCCTCAAAGTTTCGCCTTTGCTAACACGGTGGAATACTTTAGAGGCATCTGATCGACCCTTACGCCTAGCTGGTTTTGCATCTAGTGAAGCCACAGCAGATTGACTTTTCTTTCTTTTTCTATCTGGCGTTGTGCGACGAGTCTGACTAGGGGTTTTTGGCTGATCTACCTCAGTAATCGTCTCAGACTCTGGCTGGTCATGATCATATTGATAGAGCTGGTATTTATCGATTAGCTCTATTAGCTTCCTAGCATAGGCAGGGTCTGTAGCGTATCCTGCTTTCTTGAGACCGTGGGCCCATCCTTTATAATCAGTGTGATGTAATTCGAAGAGAGCAGCATACCTATTCTGAGTGGTTAGAAACACACTATGTGCGAGATAGGACTCTGAGGCAGAGCCATATTTTCTGAAACAGCTCTTAATCAGTTGACCTCGTTTGTTTCGATCATCATCTTTTCTATAATATGTAGGACCATCCCATGAGCTAGAACATTTGATTCCGAAATGATTATTGGCTTCTCTCGCAAGCGTGCTTTGTCCCGCGCCTGATTCTAGTAGGCCCTGAGCTAAGGTAATGCTGGCGGGAATGCCACTACGGTGCATTTCATGAATAGCAATGCTCTTATAAGTCGCTAAGTACAGTTCGCTATTGTTCTGAGCATGGCCTGAGTAACCATAGGTTATAGCGATACAGCCTATATATAATCGTGATATATGATTTTTTATCATCATATATTAGTCATACAAAAACAGTGCCTTAGTTAGATGTTCTTCTTTAGGAGTGGTTTGGCTCTCTCTTGGACTAATTCTATAAGCAGTCCATTAGTAGACTTAGGATGGAGGAAGCAGACAAGCTTATTATCAGCACCCGGGCTTGGTTCATCTTGCAGTAATTGGAATCCTTCTTTTTGTAGACGTTGCATTTCAGACCGGAGATCACTTACGGCAAAGGCCACATGATGGAACCCTTCGCCTTTCTTATCTATAAACTTCTGGATCACACTATCCTCAGCAGTCGCTTGTAATAATTCTATTTTGCCTGTTCCTGTTCGGAGAAAGGAGGTGAGTACTTTTTGACTTTCTACCAGTTCTCTTTTGTAGGGCACAGCATTGAATAACATGCTGAAAATCTTTTCACTTTCTTCTATATTTCTAACGGCAATCCCTAGATGTTCTATCTTCTGCATGCGCTTTAAGATTACTTTAGCTGTGTTAGCTGCTTTTTTTTAAATCTTAGTTAAAGATACACTTTCCCATATCCTAAGAGTTACTTTTGTTAACAGCCTATCCTAAAAAAGCTTTCTGAATGAATCAACGCATCATATGGGCCATCATCATCGTCATGAGTGTGGCCTTATTGGGGATAGCTGTCACTCAGTACATCTGGATCAAAGCACAGGTGGATCTCGATGAGAAGAACTTCGATGACCGCGTTATCATGTCGATGAATAATGTGAAGCTGCTGTTGCAAGAAGATACTGAGACTCGAGAATTTGTGACTGATTTTTATACCTCTAAAAGGAAATCCATCTTCGGAAAAGAGAACGAACTCTTATCCAAGATGCTCTCTCCGAAAAGTGCCAATTTCAATAACAATTCAATGGAGCTGGCGGGTCTGATGAAAGACCTCTATCCTAATGACCTGCTCGAATCTATCAATCGGTCTAATCTCGATAGATACCTCAAAGAAGAACTCCAAGACCAAGGCATAGATCTCAAATATGACTATGGGGTATATTCGAATAAGCTAAATGACTTTGTGATAAGAAATGGCAAATTTGCCGTTCAGGTCATCGATACAGAAAGCTCTACAGCAGGAAAGGATAGAGGCCTATACGACTCCCAGTATAAAGTGCAATTGTTTAACGAGGAAGAAGGCTCACCGGGCTATCTCAAAATCTTTTTCCCAGGCAAAACCAGTTGGTTATGGGCCAAGGTGGTCCCATCGATGCTGAGTTCATTGGTCTTTACTTCGTTAATCCTTCTCTGTTTTGCTTACACGATATTCATCATCTTCAGACAGAAGAAAGTTTCTGAGATGAAGACAGACTTCATCAATAATATGACGCATGAGTTCAAGACGCCGATAGCGACAATCTCGTTAGCGACGGATTCTATTACGAATAACTCTGTTATCAAGAATGAAGATAAGATCAAGAGATTTACCAGCATCATACAACAAGAAAACCGACGTATGCTGAATCAGGTCGAGAAGGTCCTACAGATGGCGCGGATCGACAAGCAAGATTATGAGCTTAAACTCACCGCAGTCAATATCAATGATGTGGTCAGACAAGCTGCAGAAAATAGTCGGCTGAAGGTCAGACAACGAGATGGCGAAATCCTCACTCACCTAGATGCGACAGTGCCACCTATAGAAGCAGATATGACCCATATTTCTAATATCGTCCACAACCTCCTCGATAATGCTGAGAAGTATTCTACAGAAAAACCCCAAATCTCGGTCTCTACTAGGCGTAATAACGACGGCATCACAATCGATGTTTCCGATAATGGCATCGGGATGACTAAGGAGTCACTTAAGCATATTTTCGATAAGTTCTATCGTGTACATACAGGCAATAGGCATGATGTGAAGGGTTTTGGACTCGGCTTAAGCTATGTTAAAGCTTTAGTTGATGCGCATAATGGAAGCATCAAGGTCACCTCAGAACTGGGAAAAGGGAGTACATTTAGCTTATTCTTGCCTTTTAGGCAAGGTCAGTAGTGTAAAAGTAGTGACTAAATCGCTATTTTAACATCTAAAGAAAACAATCGAACTAACATAATGACAGAAACGCAACAGACCATATTGCTCGTAGAGGACGATCAGAACTTTGGGGACGTGTTGAAATCATATCTGGAAATGCAAGACTATAACGTAGAGCTGGCCAAAGATGGAGAAGAAGGTCTTATGAAGTATAACAAAGGCGATTACGCCTTGTGCATTCTGGATGTGATGATGCCGAAGAAAGATGGATTTACAGTAGCTAAAGAAATAAGAGAGAAGGATAAGGATATACCCATCATCTTTCTGACTGCGAAGTCACTTAAAGAAGATGTGCTCGAAGGATTTAAGATTGGAGCAGATGACTACATCACTAAGCCCTTTAACTCAGAGGAATTATTGCTCAGGGTGCAAGCAGTCCTGCGTCGTTCTGGAATCAAAGAGGACCCACAAGAAGATGTCACGGAATTTGATCTAGGAGATTACCACTTTAATTATCCGCTTAGAATATTAAAGTACAAGGGTGGTGAGTCCAAGGATAACCTATCACCGAAAGAAGCGCACCTACTGAGACTATTTTGTATC
Organism: uncultured Saprospiraceae bacterium; assembly: GCA_937944095.1. Lineage (GTDB taxonomy): Bacteria > Bacteroidota > Bacteroidia > Chitinophagales > Saprospiraceae > RFSX01. Next base: position 4,677 of record CALEAC010000026.1, on the reverse strand, counting down.
TACAAGAATAATGTACTGCCTCGATCAGTCGCCCTAACTAAGATATGGGGTGAGGATAATTACTTCACTGCTAGAAGTATGGATGTTTTTATCACGAAACTGAGAAAGTACCTGAAAAAGGACGAGAAGCTGGAGATAGTTAATATTCATGGGAATGGTTTCCGACTCATCGATCGATCAGTCGCAGTCGAAGAGTAACAAAAACACGATTTTTCGAGTTATATAAGGAGGGCTATGGCCTTCCTTTTTTTGTTTTAAAACGACCTTTATGTTGATTCGACTAACTATCTTTTTCATTATATTTTCTTCTTTTGGCACTATAGCGCAGGAGCTTACATATTCGATTAGTGAGGATATAGACCTCAGACAGGTGGATGAGTATCAGGGTCTATTGCATCATGATACCTCAGGATATACCATATATCTATACGAAAGAGATGGCAAAGGCCTACTGGGTGAGCCAGGCATCAATCTTATTATCGAAAAATACGGTAATGACCTAACCCAAGAATTCAGTTACGAGTACGGTTATGATGATAACTCAAAAAACACCTTGGGCGTCATCTCTAATGGTCGGGTCTTTCTCTGGTCCACTATAGAAAAACAAGGTCGATATAGTTATGCTTATAAGGTAACCCCAATTCTACTACAAGGGACGGAGGGTGATCCTATAATGATATTCGAGAATAAGGTAGATAGAGCGGCTGATATACCTAGTGTTAGGATGATGGCTGCAGCAGATTCTACACATATGGCTATGATCTCATTTCAAGATTCAGAAAGGAAAAAAGAATCTTTCGGTATACAAGCTTGTGTTTTTAATACCAATGGTGAGCTAAGGTGGAATCGCTTTCAAGAATTCAAATCGACAGAAAGACAATTTGAGATCTTAGACCAGATTGTGACTCATAGTGGAGACATCCTCATCCTCGCCAAGCAATACCTTAACCCAAAGGGTAAGGAAAGAATGAAGGATAAGCGAGGTAATGAAATTGTAGGTTACGAATTGGTGTTGTATCAGTTGACCGAACAGGGCAACCTTAATGAACTAGAAATAGACTTAGATGGACAGTACTTACATGACGCTAGAATTATTCAGGACCGAGATGATCATCTTATCTGTGGTGGTTTTACTTCTGCTAAGTCTAATGGACCGCTTAATGGCCTATTCTTCTTGAGGTATGATTCTGACCTCCTTTTGATACAGGAGGACCAGAAAGAATTCAGCTTCGATAAGCTAATAGCTATGGATAGAGCTGATGTCAATGTACATGCGAGAGCGGATGATAAGGGCGGACTAGATCGGAATTATAATATGAAGGACATCATCGTCGCTGCGGATGGCCAGATACATCTAAGGGCAGAAGAATCTGGCTTGGTATCTAATTATAGCTACAACGTCGGTAGCTTCAGAAATGCAAATAGTCAAGAACACCATCTTATAAGTAATGATATAATCACAGTAACTATTACCAATGGTGGCAGGATTCCAGATGAGATACAATTGGTTTCTAAGAAACAACGCTCTTTTGTCGGTCGGACGAATGGCCTTGGAAATGACTGGGATTACTTTAACCAAATAGCAGAGAATGAACCTTATCTTTCTCACACCCATATGGACCACGAAGGCAGTCTGTATTATCTCTTTAATGATAACGAAAGCAATATAAAAGTCAAGCAGGGTAAAAAACCACGTAAAGCCTATGATCTCAGAAGAATGAGGCCCTTTATTGTGGATAGTCGTGATGCGATTAGAAGTAAGGAATTCCCTTTTGGGGAAATCGAAAAACCATTTCTGCTTTCACCTAATTTCTCAATGCAGATCAGCAACAATCAGTTGTTTTTTTCTTTGCTGAAACCATCTACTAATGGTACTAGGCAGTTGCGTATAGGGATTATGGATTTCTAGAACTAGGGCCTTCATTAATTATGTGCACTTCTCTTTGAGGGAAAGGAATATTGATTTCGTTTTCTCGGAATAGTCTATCGATCTCGAGGCGTATATCACTCTTGATATCTTCTATGACCCAGACGTTCCGAGAAAAGAAAAATAGTGTAAACGACAATGATGATTCACCAAAGTCCTGGAATCTGACAAACGGTGCTGGATAGTTTATAATGTAAGGATTATCAATAACCGCTTGGAGCAGCAGTTTCTTAACGAGCGAAGTATCTGAACCATAGGCGACACCTAAGTCGATAGAGAATCTCACCTTATCGGAAACATGATTCCAGTTGATCACTTTCTCATTGACCAATTTATGGTTAGGGAGGACAAGACTGATATTGCCTCTGGTCTCTAAAGTAGATGATCTCAGTCCGATCTTAGTGACAGTCCCTATTTCTCCATCCACTTCGAGGACATTCCCTACCGAAACACTTCTCTCGAATAATAAGACGATACCAGAAATAAAATCATTAAAAGTCTGCTGTAGCCCCAGTCCGATGCCGACTAACAAAGCGGCAGCACCACCTAATAAAATGTTCATATTGATCCCAAACACATCTAGCGCGATGACAGTCGCAAAGACGTAGACGACATATTTGATGAGTTGATTGACGGCGAAGCGAGATCCTATATCTACTTTTTTGTTCTTATAGACATTATATAGGATTAGTTGCGTTATGACCCAGATGAATAATTTCGCGAATAGTAAGATTAAGAAGGCTTGGAGTAGATTGGAAATATTGATGCTGACGACTTCCCCGTTTATCTCTTTGACAAAGAGCGGGATGTCTAACTGAAAATTATTCAGTAGATATAACCCGGCGATAGCAAAGAAGATGCGCTTGATTGTCTGTCTGGCAGAATGCTCTATATCTGTTTTTCCAGGTTCTTCCTCTTTAGAAGAGTTGGTATCGACAGAGTCCCTCCTAGAATAATAATTATGAATGAACAGGTTCGAAATCAACCAATTGAGTAAGCGGGCGACCTGAAGAAATATAACCGCTTTGATAATCAGCGCAACAGAAAGCTCGAACTCATCTCTGGCATAAAGTGTAAAATCCAGATTTAAGGATATCACGACTGCTAATATTAAGCATAGAATCGCGAGACCACGGAATAAGGAAACTAGTTTTTTTGTTTCCAATCCACCTATTTCGGTGTTCTGGAAAACCTTAGGGAAGTAGACCTTAAGTACAGAGCGATAGACAAAGACAATGACACTAATTAGAACCAGAGTTAGAAACAATTGGCCTATAGTGAAGTTCTGTTCACCCAATGCAAATAGACTATAGTTCAGTATTTCATTCATGATACTATGGTATTGTCACCTCTCCCTCTAAAAGTATCATTTTTGGACGTAGATAAGCTGTTTCGTTTTGAAATATTCTTCTTGGAACTTTTTCTCTAAAGCATGTTCTTCGATATAGTGACTCTTAGAAACCTCCGCAATCTCATCGGTGAGTGTCCCGCCTTTGAGCGTGATGAGACCGTTTGGTAGAGCGTTAGTTGATTTATTGTGGATCAGTGGGAAAGCCAGCTTCACTAACCCAGCTAATCTAGTAACTGCTCTAGCCACAACATAATTATAAGTCTCAGTGCAGTATTCTGCACGTTGATGTATTGCCTTACAATTATCTAATCCAATCTGCTCTATGACTTCAGTGGCGACACGGATCTTCTTACCAGTCCCATCTATGAGGGTGAATTGTATATCTGGGAAGATGATTGCTAGTGGAATACCGGGAAATCCGCCTCCAGTCCCGATGTCTATAATGGTCGTACCAGCCTTGAAATTATAAAAAGCGCCTATAGCCAAGCTATGGAGGACATGCCTTATCGTGAGGTTATCTATATCCTTTCTAGAGATGACATTGACTTTTTGATTGAGCGCCTTATAGAGTGGCACTAAGGCTGCCAGACGGCTATATTGGTCCTCTGCTAGATTGGGAAAGTATTTCTGAACCACGGTGGCCTGGTCTACCATCTATTTTTTTTAGGAAATATGACTGAGAGGCTGAATATAACATAGTGTATAGCCAGTCCAAAATCCAGAAGAAAAAAACTCCATAATGGAAACTGGGCAGCCAAGAGACGATGGTTTTTGGTAACGACAGGGAAGATGATTGCTAGCCTAAGAAGATAAATCGTGAGTCCGAGTAAGTAATTATGCTTATAGAGGATGATACCTAACATGAGGTAGAATAGAATTTGGGATAAACTATAAGTCGTTAGTAAGGCTTGATGACTGCACTTATATGAGCTAGAAGTAGAATAGTGCCTTCTTTTCTGAGCGAAATAATGTCTGAGAGTAGCTGGTGACTCAGTTTCTACAAAGCTATTTTGGTCTAGATTAATAGCAGTATTCTGAGCTGTAGCGATTTGCATGACGGTAAGGTCATCATCTCCTGAGGCAAGATGACCATAGCTAGAGAAGGTGTCGGCGCTTACCAGCTTTTTGCGATAGAGTAGATTCCGTCCGACGCCCATATAGGGCATACCTCTAGCAGCATAAGAAAGATATTGGATACCAACCAGCCATGCTTCGAAATGGACCCAATAACTAAGCAAAGAGCCATTAATCATATAGGGGCTGTATCCTAAGACAATCTCTTTTTTACTTGGGCTAAGATGGTCTATCATGCTCTGTGCCCATAAGTTAGACTTAGGACGACAGTCAGCATCTGTGAGTAAGATGAGGTCAGTATCTACTAGATCTAAAGCTTCTGCCA
>CALEAC010000025.1 GCA_937944095.1 uncultured Saprospiraceae bacterium | reverse complement strand
ATCTCTTCCGAATCACAGGCAATGATATCATCACCTAAGCTGAATTCAGGTGTTGGTCTATATGGGACAAAAATGTCATCAGTACGAGAGCAGCCTCCTCTAAATACTTCTATCTTGTAGAATCCAGCAACTCTTGCAACGACATTGATTTTGTTTTCTTGACCGACTAGACGTTCATTATTAAGAAACCATCTAGTACTGTCCACATTCTCAGTATCTACCCGAATCAAAAATGGATCACCTTCACACAGATCAGGAATCTCTGTTGTAATAATGTCCACAATTGGTGGTTCATTAAACGCTATTGTTGCTTGGTCAGTTTTCTGGCAACCATTGAAGTCTGTGACGACTACTCTATATGTTCCACCTTCTGTAGGGTTTATTTTAGCACTATTAAAGGTCGTCGGAAACCCATCCAAAAACCACTCATAGGTAATGCCATCATTACCTGCATCTAATTCGGGAATATCTTCAGAACAAACACTCTGATTTTCTAGGTTCAAATCAATAGGGCAGCAATTCTCCGGCGCAGTAAATACAGCTTCTAAATATTTCACGCAACCAGCATCATCAGAGAAAGAAAAACTCAAATCAATGATTTCGCCGTTAGCTGGTAAATCACTTAACGTCACTGTATTAGTGCCAGCTACAAGTGGAAAGTTCTGATCATTTATCGTGACAGTTCCTGTGGATGGACCTAGGTCAACTTGGAAACTGAAAGACTGCTGAAATGTATTATTTGTTGGGTCACATTCTCCTTGTACATCTGTTATTAATTGATTGATTGCACATGAAGAATTAATATCTATAGGTTTGAAGTTACCGCTGATACTAAGGCAATCACCGATATTTTGGATTTGAGCTAGTGTCATGCCGATCCATGCAGCTGTACTGCCACCAGCATAGTTAATAGAATGAATCTCAAAACTGCCTGGGTCGAGGCTTTGGAAATTGCCATCTGTATTGGCTGCGACTACCAGACCTGTGTTCGCATTGACTGCAACATAAGCTGTCTCTGAGGCTCTGCCATCTTCAGCTATAAGAATTCCAGGTCCTGAAATATCCCCAATAAATACATTGGTTCTGGCATTTTGCGTCACATAGTAAGCTAGATAGTATTCTTTACATGCCTCTAAGTTAGCTGTAAGACTTTGGGTCGCACTAAAGCTCTGAGTTCTAAAAGAATTAGAAGCAATAAACGATGCGCATGGGTCACTCTGAGTATAACTTGCTTTATCAAAAACAGTAAAAATACTGGTCGCTGAACTTTCAAAAACATTGGGAAAATTAATCGTATAGTTGCCTGATACCGTAGGAACAATCGTGATTAACTCAAATGGATTCTCTGGTGTAATCGCAGTACAAGATACCCTATCTGTATTATGAAGAACTATTCTTCCTTGGTTGAGATCATTGACATCGACCTTTTTTGAGTAATTAAATAAGGCATTCCCAGAAGCACCTAAAGTTCCTAAATTTAATTCAGGACTACTGAAATCAACTTCGAGCAATGATTCATCACAAACAGATGCATTAGGAATATTACAACTAGAATTGATCACGAAATCATCATCCGAAAAATCATAAAATGAGAAACAGTCATGATCTGCGCAAGCAATCTGAATACGGGCTTTGTCTGTCTGAGAAAAACTTGTTGGAATCTGTACATTAGCTATCCCTGCTGTAAAATCCACATCCGACATCAATACGAATGGGTAAGATGCACCACCATCATTAGACAATCTAATCTCAATCTTTTCGCATAGCTCATCCGGGCCATTGGCATTCCATCGGACTTCGATTGTTTCTCCGGCGTTATACACTTCGTTTCCTTCGTTTGGAGAAGTTAACTTGAAAGTACCATCGACGACCTTAACGGTTATCTGCTCCCAATCTACAGCACCTCCGTTGGGGTTATTATCTCTAACAACAAATCTAAATTTTATATTTCTGTTAACTCTTGGGAGCACTTCATAAGGATCCGCATTGATACCAGTTAACTGAGTGCTCCTCTTGGGAAAGTGACGCGTTAGAGAAGAGGTCGGAGGGTAACATCTGAATAGAGGTGCTAATTTACTACCCGCAGCTTCACTGCCGATGAAACCATGAGTCGGTCTGACACCAACACCATCCTCATCATATTGCTCCCATGAATAAGTCATCCGATCGCCATCAGCATCTGATGCCTCACCAGTCAGAAAGAAAGGTGTGCTTCTGGGTATTCTATGGATAATATCACAGGGATTCGCATCGGCGACTGGAGGGTTATTGGTGTCTTGCACCCAGTTATCTTCATTACAAACCCATGTATCCATGTGCGTCGTCATCTGATTTAAGCTATTAGCGTGGAAATAATCATCAGCTCTACCACCAGATGGGATATTGTACTCTTCGCCACAAATACCATTATAGGACATCATCGTTGTACCACTGGCTATTTCGTAAGCTGTATTCGCTGGATGTTGATTACCAGCACAATTAGCACCATCACCATTATATGTATGAGGACAGTTAAATTGGTGACCAAATTCGTGACATGCTAATCTTGCAAATCTAGCTGGATCCCCAAGTTGGAATCCACTCCAGCCGTAGCCCTTAGAAGAGGTACAAACAACGCCCAATCTAGCAACACCTGATCCACCACTCGGCATGGTATGAAAAACATGGCCAATATCATAATCCGCATCATCAAAAATCTCGCTAGTGGCGTCCTGTGCTTGCTGAGTTCTGTCGCCACCATCCGTAAAAGGGTCAGTGCTTGGATCTCTATGACCTACATAAGGTGCGCCATCAGCCATCATAAGTTCTACATTAACCTCACGTTCATATATGGCACTGATATCACTTAATAAGCCAATCGCTGCATTGGAAACTGCAGCAGCTGAATTGCCATTACCCTGATAGTATTCTCCAGTAACAACAACACCAACTCTATATCGCCTTCTTTTTTGACCGAAGCCCTTATTGTTAATAGCTCCATTATTCAGACCTTCATTAAGCGCTTCTTTATCGGGTATACCAAATTCACTGATGTGGTCATCAGATCCACAGCTTATATCATGTTGGCTTTCTGGGCCGAATCCAATCGACTGGTAATAATTCCTTATACCATTTTCTTCTACAGGATAGACTTTTATTAAAGTTGTTTTGTCCAAATAAGTCAGGTTTACGCCGAGAGGACCAGTTACAATCCTTCCCGTTATGGTTGGATCTGTAGCAGAGACTAATCTATAGGTCTTAATCTCATCCCATGGACTCTTCTTACCATAGATAGAGAATTCCTGAACAGTAAACTCGTGATAACCATGACGGAAAGGCAGGGTTAATAGAGACCGTTTGCTTTTGATTTGATCCAAGACCTCGTTTTCTATCATAGGCATGGCAAATTTGTGATTATCTGCATCCTGTGAGTCTTGTTTTAGTTCATGTACATGGTCATGTAATCGAACATCGGTAGTCTGAGCTGTAAGTTGGAAGCTAGAGAGCAAACAAACGATCAGCAGCGTAGAAAGGATCTTGAACATCTGGATAATGATTTAGTTTTTTTAGCACATCTAATATATTAAAGTCCTCAGAAGTATTATGCCTATTGGTTCATAACCTTCTGAGACTCTAATCAAATAGCAATAAATAGTTATAGCTTCCATACCACTAATGCGGTAAGAACCAGCTAAACTATTCCTATTCTATTATAACAACGTCTCTGAATCAAAGATTGTGAAGCCTATATCTACAAGTAAGGTGGGGAGACAAGCCAAATATTATATTATACTCAGCTGAGACATCAAACTTAAATTTGTCTAAATGCAGTAGACTTAGACCAAGACCAAATGAACCCGGCTCAGTACTATAACCCATCAATAATTCCATTTTTGGGTGAATTTGGTATCCCAGCCCTAATTTGATGTTAAGGGCTTCAGTGATATACTTATCCAGTTCTAGATAGGTCTTTACCTTGGATGATATAAGGTATCTGAGGCCTACAATTATTCTTGTAAGGGGTCTAAAACGGTTGTCAGACTCGAGTATAATGGGATTGCTCAGACGTCCACCGTAGCTTAGTGTTTCTGAAAGTGCACCGCTAAAAGAAAGCCCCAAAATGGGCTTAGCTACTGATCCATGCTCAAAAACTGAGATTCTTCTATATCCTAAATCCGCTGCAAGAGAGAAGTTCTTATACAGTTTCCGAGCATATTTCAGCTTGAATTCTGACTCAGAATATTCATCAAAGCCATATTGAGCTATAGAAAAGCCTATTCTGGCTTTAGTTGTAAGTGGGAAAACAGCACCTATACTGTAGGTAGATAACTCCTGTAGCGAATATCGTCTATCTGTAGACAGGACGAATCCAGCACTATTAAGATCAAGCGTGTTAGCAAAATTGGCAAGAATGGCATCCTCCTGAGAAAGCATCGACAGGTTTTCGCCAAGTGCAGCACTTCTACTCGTCTGTACTTCTAATTGGGCTAAAACATTAATAGTCCAAAAACTTGTCACTAATATGAATAGAATGCGTCTCAAATATTACATACTTTAGACATATCTAAAATTAAGCTTCTCTCACAAATAACTAAATAACTTGGCCAAATTCAGACAAAATCACGGACAATCCACGAGAGGGACTTCCTTTATGTCTAGGGCAGTAGGGACAACTATTGGCCTAATTGCTGTCTTGATTCTTGGATTTATGAAGTTGGGAAATTTCGAGCAGACGCCCATTTCCCACTCTCAACAAGAAGAGTTTATACCAGATATCACTGATGAAATCAATTATCTACCTGAACATGATAATAGACGACCAGTACATCACAGTTATTACTCATTAGACTACAATGCAGAACTAGAAGTGCCCAACTGGGTAGCATATAAGCTTACAGAAGCATCACTAAAGGTCAAGAACGTACCGCGCGCTAAGAGATTCAAAACGGATGATAAAGTCAAGGGTCGATCAGTTAAGCATTCTGACTATTCACATTCTGGATACACGCGAGGGCATATGGCTCCAGCAGGAGATATGGCCTTCAGCGAGAGAGCCATGCAAGAAAGTTTTTTCATGAGTAATATGTGCCCTCAACTCCGGCAATTCAATAATGGTATCTGGAGAGAATTAGAAGAAAATGTCAGAGATTGGGCTTATGATAACGATGAACTGTATGTGGTGTCTGGTCCTATATTCAATAATCGTAATCCGGAGAGAATCGGTAAAGCGAAAGTGGCTGTACCTGATGCATTTTTCAAGGCCATCTTAGATAATGAGGGTTCTAAAAAGAAAGCGATAGGATTTATCCTTCCTCATACAAAATCAGATAAGCATTTACGTCAGTATGCTGTTAGTATAGATGAATTAGAGGCTCAGACCGGCATGGATTTTTATGGAGAATTATTAGGGGACTCACTGGAAAATGTTCTAGAAGCTGAGGTCGATATTAATAAGTGGGCCTTTGATAAAAAGCGCTTTAAACAAAGAGTCGAACACTGGAATAAGGAAAAATAACTAACACACAATAAACTATGAGTAATATAGAAAATTTCAAAGCCCAGATGGCAGAGGGGTATAATTTCGATGGGGAAGCAATCACCTTAGGGGCAGCTATTCTGAATGGCGAACCAGTCACTAATTGTCATGTCAAGATACCACTTAAGACCATGAATCGCCATGGGCTCATAGCTGGTGCGACGGGTACAGGAAAGACAAAAACACTCCAAGTAATCACTGAGCAACTGGCTAACAACGGCGTATCTAGTCTCATCATGGATATCAAAGGAGATCTATCTGGGATAGCAGCACTGGGTGAAGAAAAAGATTTTATAACAGAGAGACATCAGAAGATAGGCTTAGAATATACGACTGGAAAGAGCTCTGTAGAATTCTTAACCTTATCTAAAGAACCAGGCGCAAGACTAAGAGCTACCGTCTCAGAATTCGGACCAATACTGCTGTCTAAGATTCTAGAACTTAATGCAACTCAGAGTGGTATGATGTCTGTCATATTCCAGTATTGCGATAACAAAGGTCTAGCACTTTTGGATCTGAAAGACCTCAAGAAGACCTTACAATATATCTCTAATGAGGGCAAGGAAGAAATAGAAGCAGACTATGGTTCTATTAGTTCATCGACAACAGGTACGATACTCCGTAAAGTTGTGGAACTAGAGCAGCAAGGTGCTGATTCGTTTTTCGGTGAGAAATCCTTTGATGTCAATGATTTAATCAGAATAGATGAGAATGGAAAAGGTATGGTCAATATCCTTCGCTTAACAGATATCCAAGCTAAGCCAAAACTTTTCTCGACCTTTATGCTGCAATTACTAGCAGAAGTCTATGCTGAATTTCCCGAGGAAGGGGACATCGGAAGACCTAAGTTGTGTCTATTTATAGATGAAGCACATTTGATGTTTTCGGAAGCTTCTGATGCACTGCTAGATCAAGTAGAGTCTGTCGTCAAACTAATAAGGTCAAAGGGTGTCGGTATCTTCTTTATCACACAGAATCCTAATGATATTCCAGATTCGATTCTCGGCCAGTTAGGTCTAAAGGTCCAACATGCTTTGCGTGCCTTTACGGCAAAAGATAGAAAAGCCATCAAGACAGCTGCTCAGAATTTTCCTGATACAGCGCATTATGAAATCGCTGAATTATTGACTCAGATGGGAATAGGAGAGGCTCTGGTAACCGTATTAGGTGAGAATGGTATACCGACACCACTGGCACATACTTATCTTAGAGCGCCTCAGTCTAGAATGGATGTACTGAGTAATGCTGAGATCGATGAAATATTAGCCAAGTCCGCTTTGGTAACGAAGTATAATGAGGAGATAGATAGAGAAAGCGCATTTGAAATCCTGAATCAGAAAATTGATGGATTCAAAGCAGCTGAAGAACAAGCGAAAGAAGACGAAGAGAGTAAGAAAGAAGCAGCAGCAATAGAGAAAGCTAGGATAAAGGCTGAAAAAGAGGCAGCCAAAGAAGAAGCAGAAGCGGATAAAACTAAGAACGCTGTTCTAGGTAAAGTCGGTAAAGAAGTGGCCAATGTCGCAGTTAGAGGACTCCTAGGTGTTTTCGGTGTAAAAACGAGGAAAAGGAAGTTTTTCTAACTTCTCAGAGTCGTCTTAGTTATTCTTTACTGGTTGTACCTGTGGCTGAAGGCTTGCAGGTGTAAGGTGTCTAATAGAGTGTTCATCTGCCTTGTAACTCTGCTCATACTTAACCCAAGGTGTAGATTGATAATGGTTACCAGCAAAGTATTTCATAATCATCTCAAAGGTCCTAGCGTCCTGAAATCCAGGAATAGGTTGGATGACATCTAGGTTTTCATCTATAAAAACAGTGGTCGGATAACTCATCCGGCCATTCATAATCTCTGCCGCTAGTTCGTGGTATCCTTTCTTGCCGAAGCCAGCGACATAACTGTATATTTTGTTATTGTATATGATGTCATCCTTATATTCAGCATCGAATCTTACAGCGTAATAATTATCTGTGACGAATTCGGCAATATGTTTCTTTTGGAATGTTCTACTGTCCATCTTCTTACACCAACCACACCAAGTGGTATAGATGTCGACAAGAATTTTTTTCTTTTCTTGTTGGTTTTGAGCTAAAGCTTCTTCCCAGGTTAGCCACTCTATTTCCTGAGCATGTGCACTCAGCGACAGACCTAATAACAACAACAGTATAGAATGCTTAATCATGTGTATCTAATAAGTGAACCAAAGTAACATCATTGTAACCAATAATACTTAGCTGCTTACCCTAGAGATTCGTTAATTAAGTGAACATTAACACAATTTCACATTATGTATGATCTTAATATAATCAGAGCTTACATCTATCGTCTGAGTCAGCTTCCCTGAGATCATCGGCGCTCGGATACCTGACTCTATCGCTATTGGTGCCGTGATGATTCTGGCCTCATCCCAGAGATCTGCATCGATGAAGTATTGGAGTGTCTTAGCACCTCCTTCCACCATTAAAGTGTATATGCCGTAATCATATAGTTTCTTACTAAGATCTTTCGGTTTCATCGTCTTTCTATCGAAAGGTAGGAAGTATTTATTCTTAGCTCGTTCGTTAGGCTTATTAGTCCCAACAAATAAGGTAGGAAACTCATCAGTCAATAACTTGGACGGTTTCAGTTCGTCTGGGTTATCTGTTAGTACTATCCTCAATGGGTTATCTCCAGCTATATGACGTGTTGTGAGACTTGGATTATCAGCTATAACAGTGTTATGACCTACAAGTATCCCATCGATTTCAGATCGCCACTTATGAGTCAGGTAGCCAGTCTCTTTGCTAGTCAACCAAACTTGTTTACCTCTCTTACCTAGATACGCATCGCTGCTTTGGGCATACTTAAGTATGATATACGGCTTATGTGCTAGATTGGCTCGGAATGGACCTAGTAATTCATCGCCTCTCTGCTGTAAGATACCAGTGATAACTTCGAGGCCTTGTTCTCTAAGATAATTAATCGAAGCGCCTTGCATCGCAGGGTTTGGATCTAGAGTAGAAACGACGACTTTCTTAATACCTGAGTTGATAATAGCAACAGCACAGGGCGGGGTTTTGGCATCGATATTACAGGGCTCTAAACTGACATATAAGGTAGACTCAGGGATGAGACCTATGTGTTCTTTTTTGACACTGCTAATTGCGTTAATTTCTGCATGAGCTCCGCCATATTTCTCATGGTATCCCTCACCAATTATTTTACCCTGGTGTACTATTACGGCACCGACTTTAGGGTTTGATTTAGTCTTTTTTCCAGCTAATTCAGCTAATTGGAAGCACCTCAGCATATAGGTCTCAGGGTCCATCATCTCGAATTACTTTATTGGTGTCAATGTCTTTAGGACGTCTACCACCTGATCTATCTCAGCAATAGAATTCAGATGACTAAAAGAAAACCGAATTGTTTTTCTTTCTGGGAGATGACCTAAAGCCTCTAGGACATGAGATTCATTCTCTACACCTGAGCTACAAGCACTGCCACCAGAGGCAGCAACTCCTGCGATATCCAGATTCATCATCAGCATCGTGGACTTGGGGGATTCAGGGAAGGAGAGACTTAGTATATTAGGCAATACGGCACCTGTACAGTTTTCATGAACATCTTCTAACTCATTATTGACACGAGTTATAAAGTGGTTTCTTAATTCTGTCATCAACTGTGTTCTGATCGGCATTTCTTCTATTGCCAACATAAAAGCATTGGCCATTCCAGCAATGCCGTAGATATTTTCAGTGCCTGAGCGCATGCCTCTTTCTTGATCCCCACCATGTATCATGGGACTGATCTGATTAGCACCAGAGATGTACATGAATCCACACCCTTTGGGACCATGAAATTTGTGCGCCGCACCTACTATAAATGAGACGCTGGTTGCCCTTAGGTCGATTGGTATTTTTCCAATAGTCTGCGCCGTATCCATATGCAGAAAGGCCTTATACTTGGTACATAGTTCAGCTAAGTGAGACATATCATTGATAACACCTATCTCGTTATTAGCATGCATGATTGTCACCATGGTTTTCTTAGAACTATCGGCCAGAAGGTTTTCCAAAAAAGTCTTTTCGAATCGCCCTTGATTGTCGACAGGCATGAGTACAATCTCAGCTGATCCTAATTCTTTGATATAGTGAAGTGTATGTAAAATACAATGATGCTCTATAGTCGTAGATATAATCCGCTCGACACCTAAGTCCTTGATACTATTAAGAAGTATCATGTTATTAGCTTCTGTAGCGCCGGATGTAAAAAAAATCTCACCAGTAGATGCGCCAAGCCCAGTTGCAATCTGTTTTCTAGCTTCTTCTATCAGCGCTCTTGCTCTTCGTCCAGAAGCATGGATAGACGATGGATTTCCATATACTTCAGTCATAGTGGTATGCATCACCTCTATCACCTCTGGTAGAAGTGGTGTTGTGGCCGCATTATCTAAGTAAATTGCCAAAAGCCTAACTTAAGTCTGTATCAAACCATGACTGGACCACATCAGTTTCTAATATGCCCGTCTTTACATTATAGAATTCATTTTTATTACCATCATACTTATAATCGGCTGACCATTCTTTAAAGTTTTCTGCCAACCGCTTGATCGCGTCTGCGATGAATAGTGCTTCCTCATTTGTCATGGTAGGATGTAATGAAAATCGGATCCAACCTGGCTTAAGTGTACAATCACCAGAATTGATTCTATCAGTGATATCCTTAGATGTTTCTTTAGTTACATGCAGCAAATAATGGCCATAGGTACCCGCGCATGAACAACCACCTCTCGTCTGAATACCGAATTTGTCATTCAATAATTTGACTGCAAGATTGTAATGCAGGTCATCGATATAAAATGAAATAATTGCTAATCTGTCCTTGACGTTTTCAGCTAGAATATGCAGATTAGGTATGGAAGTCAAAGTCGGCCAAACTAGGGTCAATAACTCTTCTTCTCTCATTCTGATCCGCTTAGTCGTCATTGCTTCTTTTAGCTTAATTGCTAGACTCACACGAATCGTCTGCAAGAAAGGTGGTGTGCCTCCATCTTCTCGAGCTTCTATAGAATCATGATACTTGTGCTCACCCCATGGATTAGTCCAATCCACAGTTCCGCCACCTGGATTATCAGGAATCTGATTGTTATAGAGTTTGTCACTGAATATCAAGATACCAGTACCGCCAGGACCGCCTAAGAACTTATGTGGCGAAAAGAAGATCGCATCCAAATGGGCGTCCGGTCTATTGCTTGGATGCATATCGATGTCGATGTAAGGCGCAGAGCAAGCAAAATCTACAAAGCATAATCCACCATGCTTATGCATCACTTCAGCAATTTCATAATAAGGTGTAAAGACCCCAGTTACGTTAGAGCAAGAAGTGACCGCGGCAATCTTAGTTTTTCGATCCTTGTACTTTTCCAAGGTATCCTCTAGGCAAGTCATATCTAGGAGTCCTTCTGAGCATGGCTCTAAGACGACGACATCAGCAATTGTCTCCAACCATGAAGTATGATTAGAATGATGTTCCATATGGGTGCAAATAACCACTGGTCTATCATTAATAGCCAAGGTGTCCTTGTAACATTCATGAACCCGCATTCCAAGTATTCGTTGGAACTTATTAACCACCCCTGTCATCCCAGAACCACTCGAAATGAGGACATCATTAATTCCTGCATTGACATGTTTCTTGATAATCATCCTTGCTTGATTATAGGCCAAGGTCATAGAGGAACCTGTAGTCGTGGTATTGGTATGTGTGTTACCTACATATGGACCTATCTCATCTGATAGCAGCCTTTCTATTGGCGTGTAGAGTCTTCCACTAGCTACCCAATCAGCATACACAAGTGGTTTAGGACCATAGGGCGTATTAATCACCAAATCATTGCCTAATACGCTATCTCGGAATTTCTTGAAGTAGCTTTCCAAATCGACCAGACCTGCATAACTATGTTTTTCTATTGTGCTCATGCAATCAAGCTTTTTATCTTATTGACTAGTTTTATTGATTCAGTTTCTGTTTTGGCTTCTGCGATTATGCGTAAGACTGGTTCTGTATTAGAAGCTCTAACATGGACCCAACCATGATCAAAATCGATCTTGATACCATCTTCCAAATTCAATCTTTCATCAAGGTAGGCATTCTTGATCTTAGTGATGATCTCAGCGACCTGAATATGCTCTTCTAAGGTGATTTTTTCTTTGACGATGTGGTAATCGGTATAAGTCTTTCTCAGTTCAGTTAAGGATTGATTCTTTAGAGCCATCAGATTTAGAATCATCGCGACGCCTAGCATCGCATCACGGCCATAATGCAGACCTGGATAGATGATCCCACCATTGCCTTCTCC
The DNA here is from genome assembly GCA_937944095.1 of uncultured Saprospiraceae bacterium. Taxonomy (GTDB): domain Bacteria; phylum Bacteroidota; class Bacteroidia; order Chitinophagales; family Saprospiraceae; genus RFSX01. Next base: position 4,760 of record CALEAC010000025.1, on the reverse strand, counting down.
ACCAATCACTGCATTAACTTCTTTCATCTTGAGCACCACATTGACTTCACCGACTGCGGAGGCGCTGTAAAGACCTCCATATTTTGTTGTGACATCGGCAAGAGCTCGAGTAGAAGAGAGATTAGACACGGTATTGCCTGGTGTCGATTGTAATACAAAGTCTGCCGCAGCCACCAGAGTATATTCTTCGCCAAACATAGACCCATCTTCACAGACTAGAACCAAGCGATCTACATCTGGATCAACAGATATACCTAAGTCAGCCTTGTGCTGGACCATAGCAGCTGCTAATTGGGATAAGTTCATCGGTAAGGGCTCAGGGTCATGGGCAAACTGACCATTTACCTCTGCATTCAGTAGGACAAACTCACAACCTGCCTTCTCCAACAGTGGTGGCAGGGCAATCGCGCCAGTAGAATTGATGCAATCGACGACGACTTTATATTTCTTTGTTTGAATCAGAGGCAGATTGATGATATCTAGAGCATAGATCTGATCTATATGGTAGTCGATATAGCTATCATCAGTTCGATACTTACCTAAATCATCCACTAAGGCAAACTCTAAGTCCCGACTATCAGCCATCTGCAATATCTGCAAACCTGCATCTGCTGAGATAAATTCACCGGCGTGATTCAAGAATTTTAGGGCATTCCATTCTTTAGGGTTATGACTTGCAGTGCAGATAATCCCACCACCTGCTTTTTCGGCTGTTACAGCGACTTCTACCGTGGGTGTCGTCGATAGACCCAAATCTACGACATCTATTCCCATGCTTATTAGGGTCTGAGCCACTATCTGACTGACCATCTCACCAGAAATACGGCCATCTCGACCGATCACAACCTTTAACTCATTACCTGTGCCTATCAACCAACTGGCATACGCTGCTGTTAGCTCTACTAAATCTATAGGTGTTAAGTTCTTGCCTATACGCCCACCTATAGTACCACGCATTCCTGATATTGATCTCTTAATTGCCAATTGTTCTAATTTATAGTAAAAGTATTAAAATCAACTGCTTCTATAAGGTTGGATTAATTATTTTGCAAGCGCATGGAAGGACTCTTGGAAATAGATCAGAATATCTACACGTTTATCAACTCCGGGATGAGCAATGGTTTCTTCGATACGATATTAGTCCCGCTGCGGCATAAGCTCTTCTGGATACCTCTCTATCTATACCTACTAAGCTTTATAATAATCAACTATAAGAAGACAGCCATACTGGTATTAGTTGGCATAGTGCTTACTATCTTGATATCTGACGGCATGTCAAGTCAATTGATCAAAAAATCTATTAAACGAACTAGACCTTGTCACCAAGCAGAGTTAAAGCCTATATCTAGAGTCCCTTGCAGTTCTGGCTACAGTTTTACCTCATCCCACGCAACGAATCATTTTGCCTTAGGGACCTACTTCTTTCTACTATTCTCATTTTTTAAGCACAGATGGTTATTCTTTCTTTGGGCTGCTATTATTGGGTTTGCTCAAATCTATGTAGGGGTCCATTATCCAGGGGATGTGATAGCTGGAAGTCTACTTGGTCTATTAATTGGTGGACTTACTTTTTTTATATATCAAAAGATGATTCAGATTCTCTCATCAGCAGAACCAATAGCATAATGGCGATTATAGACGGTAAGAAACTATCAAACACGATCAAAGAAGAGCTCAAAGTAGAAGTCGATCGACTTCTTGCTCAGGGACAGAGAGCGCCGCATCTCACTGCAGTCCTAGTAGGCAATAACCCAGCAAGTGAAGCTTACATGGCTAACAAGGTTCGATCTTGTGAGAAAGTTGGCTTTACCCATGAGTTAATTAGAAGACCAACAGAAATCACGCAGCAAGACTTACTGCAGCTGGTAGAGGAACTCAATAAAGATGAGAAAGTCGACGGTTTCATCGTCCAATTACCTTTGCCAGATCATCTGGATCCTGAGGCGGTGCTCTTAGCAATTGACCCGAGCAATGACGTGGATGGTTTCCACCCATTTAACTTCGGCTGTATGGCACAAGGTCTAGAAAGTTTTCTACCTGCAACTCCTTATGGCATATTGATTATGCTGGAGCGGTATAAAATAGAGACTTCGGGGAAGCATGCTGTTATCATCGGTAGAAGTAACATAGTCGGTACGCCACTGAGCATCTTACTCAGTCGTAAGGCCAAGGTAGGCAATGCAACAGTGACCCTAGTCCACTCCAGAACAACAGACATAAAGGCAATATGCAGAAGTGCTGATATACTCATCTCAGCTATAGGCAAACCCTTTTTTGTGACCGCAGACATGGTCAAGGAAGGGGCTATCGTTATTGATGTTGGCATAAATAGAATAGATGATCTCAGTCGAAAATCCGGATCTAGATTAGTGGGTGATGTAGACTTCGAAAAGGTCGCTGAAAAAGCCTCATTCATAACACCTGTACCTGGCGGTGTAGGCCCTATGACCGTTGCCGCTCTAATGATGAATACGGTGAAAGCTTACAAAAGAAAATTTCCAGAAAAATCATGAGTGGTGACAATTTCAAGAAACTGATTATCCCACTTAACACCGATGCCAACATCGATATATTAAGCGCTTGGTTAAGCTACTATGGTGTCGAATCTATAGTAGAGGAGGACACCCATTTAGAGGCCTATATTCTTGCAGAAACCCCTATTGATTTCTTAGATGAGTTTGCACAAAAAACCGGTGTCGCAGCGACCAATATAAGCATAGAAACAGTTGTTAATAAGAACTGGAATGAACAGTGGGAACAAAACTTCAAACCAATTAATATCGAGGGACTCTATGTACGAGCACCATTTCATGCAGCTGCTCCAGAATCAGATGAAGAGTTAGTCATTGCCCCCAAGATGGCATTTGGGACAGGGCACCATGAGACGACTTATATGATGCTTAACTATCTCAGGACTCGATCGTGTAAGGGAAAGACTGTTCTTGATTATGGTTGCGGTACAGGTATTCTCGCTGTCTATGTTGCTAGACAAAGACCTTCTAGGATCGTTGGTATAGACATACAAGAAGAGGCGATAGAGAATACGCAAGAAAATATGGTGCTTAACCAACTAGCACCTAATTCTATAGAACTGCACCAAGGAGACTTAGACCTATTGGGGACGGAGCAATTTGATATTATACTTGCGAATATTAATCGCCATGTTCTGATGAATAACGCAGCAACCTTGCATAACACTCTACATAAAGACGGTCTACTGATCATTTCAGGTATCATGCTTTCGGATAGGCAAATGATTATTGATAATTACCTAGCAGAGGGCTTCTCTCTTTCGTTCACAAGCGAAAAAGGTGATTGGTGCTTGCTAGAATTCTCTAAGTAAGCAAATCAAAAATTCAGAATCGCATCATACGTTTGAGCTAGTGGTAATCCCAATATATTTGTATACGAACCATGGATCCACTCTATACGTGCGAAGCCGATCCAGTCTTGTATTCCATAAGACCCGGCCTTATCTAAAGGATTGAAATCGCTCACATAAGTTATAGCTTCCTGCTCAGTGATTTTCCCGAATTTGACTTCACTCTTTTCGGTAAAGCTTAATGATTTATCAATAGATCTAAGACAGACACCGCTATAGACTATATGGACCTGGTCTGATAGCAACAATAAGGTTTGTACAGCAGCATCCGCACTAATAGGTTTACCATAGACTTTGTTATTATAGACAACAATCGTATCGGCTGTGACTAATAATTCTCCTTTACTAATTTGCCCTTCATGGGCATTGGCTTTGGCAACTGCTATATGCTCTGCGACTAGATTTAGTTCAAGCTTAGGAGGAAATGATTCATCAGTTTCTATGACACGTTGTTCATATCTAAATCCTGCTTTGGTAAGTAACTCACTTCTTCTAGGCGACTTCGAGCCAAGTATAAGTTTGTAGGTGCTTAGTTCCATCTTGTTATCATTAAAAGTAGAAAGCCAGCGAGCATCATGTACTTACTGATTCTACTAAGATTAGTATAATTAGTCTGCTGATAGTACAGTTTAATAATTATATATCCTATGGATGTAAACATAGTAACACTAAAAACTAGAATCAGGAGCAGATTCGAAATGTTATTATATCTTACTATCCAAAAACTGATGACTGCCAGTAATAATACGGCATGTCCTATGACTAACTGATGGGCACTTTTTTTTCCATGGACGATCGGCAGCGTGAGATATCCCGCTAAATGATCACCCTCTATATCTTCCAAATCTTTGATTACCTCTCTAATCATGGAAATGAGATATGCGAAAAGACTGAAAAGCACTAGCTGAAATATTAAATCTCTATCACCCAAGCTGCTTAAATATTTCGATTCAGCAAAAGCGAAAATAAGGTAGACCGCAGCACAAAAGGTGGAGACGAGCATGTTCCCTATTAAAACACGTTTTTTCCATGAAGCAGAGTATAAGTACAAGAGGTAGACGCAGAACAAATAGATAACAGCTAGTCCAGCATGACCCAATTGTATAGCTATCCATAATGCGGCGCCGAACCCCAGTGTAACCAGTATAAAATAGTATCTGAGATTCGTGTATTTCGACAGTTTATTGGACTTCTTATTATGCAGATCTGCCACTTCATCAAAATAATCATTGATTAGGTATCCAGCTGCTGTAATAAGAACAGTGACTAGACAGAATATGTATATAAGCTTAGGGTATAGATTGAGCTGAGCAACATCTGCCACGCTAGTATTCAGAAAAAAGCTGAAATAAGCAATTAACTGCGTCAGGAAGACGAT
>CALEAC010000024.1 GCA_937944095.1 uncultured Saprospiraceae bacterium | reverse complement strand
CCGAGCATAAGACGCCCATTAGCAATAGGAATAGTGACATGACTACCCACTAGACTGGATTTGACATGGGAAGGCATATCGTCAGGCCCTTCCATAGTGTGCTTGAGATTAGGTAGGTTTTCTGGGACTATCCTATCCATGAGCAGCTCAAAATCCTCACGGACATCAGGATCCGCATTTTCGCTAATCGTCAGACCAGCTGAAGTATGTTTGATAAAAACATTTAGGAGTCCACTCTTTGGCAAATCACCTAATTGCTCCACGAGTAGTGCTGTGATAATATGATAACCTCTAGGAAAAGGCGGCAAGATGAATTCATGATGAGTGACCACAGATATTACTGACTAGAAATAGATGTCCTTAGAAATCGCAGGGCAGTGTAACCTGCCGAAATATTTCATGATTCCGATACCAGCAAAATAGATGACATCATGAGATCGACCATCCCCTCTTTGTGTACCCACAGTCCCAAAATTAGGGTCCTCAGAGCGATTAGCGAGAACTGAAGCAATATCATCTCTAGAAGAGGTTGGTGTATCATACTCCCCACTGACATCGTCTATATAGTCCGTCAGCATTCTTCGTCCACTAAGGGTCACATTAATACTGTAATCTCTATCTATATCCCACTTGAATCCAGCCCCATAGACCAACGAACCTGCCATCAGAAAGTATTCGCCACCGACACTCTGACCCTCTGTACCTAGATCTCTTAGCGCATAATTCTGTTCTTGGTAAGTTGTCTTAGGATTAAACCTCATCATAGAAAAACCACCGAAGAGATAAGGGGTGTAATAGTAGTCTGAGGTACCATGAATGTAAGGAAAGAAATTAAACTCTAGAGTGAAATTAGCATCGTATATATTCGAATGAAAATCTAGGTTGCGAGATCTTTCAAAGGCATTGACCGCATCTTGGTCGCTGCCAGAGACACGTCCATAGTCTAGCCCCGCAGCTATGCAGACTCTATGATTGAAGTTTCTTCTGAATTTTATACCTAAGGCAAGACCCGGGTCTGAAATTTTCAAATCAGGATTAAGGTCACCGAAGTAATGACTCGCTCCGATGTGTCCACCTATCTCTATACCCTTCTGAGCCTTAAGCTGCAGCAGCGTACAGCTCATAAGGAACCAAAGGATAACTTGCTTGTAATTCACTGAATACATCCTAGTACTAACGAAATAATAGGTGAAAATGGTATAGTATAAAAATGCTTCAAAAGTACTACTTATGTGATTAAGAAAGCCATGTGACCGAGTCGACCTATCAGGTTTTCTGGTTATTTTGAACAACTATAAAGACTTTGTGATGAAATCTAGAATCCTTCTCCCATTTTTACTGCTATCCCTGATCTGTTGTGCACCTAGAATACAGACCAACTTAGACTTGATACCAGAGGCTTACAATGTCGGCATACTCATCATGGATGGGGTCTATAATACAGAACTGACTGCACCGATGGACATCTTCCAGCATACTCAATACAGAAAGAACATCAAGCCGATGAATGTATTTACAATTGCTAAAAAGAAAACCCTCATTAGGTCCTTCGAGGGTCTATATATCATGCCAGACTTCGGTTACAATGATAAGACAGCTATACCACCTATAGATATCCTGGTCGTCCCTAGTGCTGAGCATCATCTGGATACTGACCTAAAGGATACAGAAATGCTCGATTGGATACAACAAGTAAGTGCTAGAGCCACCTACGTTACCTCTCATTGCGACGGGGCATTTGTGCTTGCTAGAGCGGGCTTGCTAGAACAGGTTGCTTCCACAACCTTTCCGAGTGATATCGATGCTTATAAGCAAATGTTTCCTGAGCTTCAGGTTATATCAGATGTGATCTTTGTCCATGATGGCAAATTCATTACTTCTGCCGGTGGCGCTCGATCTTTTGATGGTGCCCTCTATCTGACAGAGATATTATATGGCAAGGCTGTCGCTCAGCGATTAGCGGGAGGCTTAGTCATAGATTGGAATCTAGACGCTGTACCACATTACAAAAATGGAAAAGTATATAAGTCAGAACCTTAGGTCTTCTACATGTACGCCTTCATGTACAGCGGCATCGAAACTGAACATATTATCATTAGTCTGATAACTCGCAGTCTGAGTTGTAATATTCATGGTGAATCTAGAGCCATCCTTGGAGAAGATTTTCATCCTTTTCACCTGATTGGCTTTCTTAAGAATTGTTAGACGTAACTTAGAATAGTCAGAGTTGTCATCGAGTGGCTTGCATTCGATTTGCGTCACTGTCTGCCCATCTTCTGCAAATTCATTAGCTAGGGCAAAGACATAGTCATCTGACTTATGCAGCTGGTATAAATCTGATGGTGACATAAAATCTGACGCATCATCGAAGTCGGCATCATTAATCTGAACTTCATTCATGTCTTTCAGAAATAACCAGACAGTCTCATTATCAGAGATTATCTGTCTTTGGTCCAGGTCTAAGACGAACTTCTCGCCGTCCTGTATGAGTTGGCCACGCTGGGTTTCTGTTGCCTGCCCAGGTAGCTCTATATCTAAGCTGAATTCTATCAGGTGTGGACCTGTATTCTGATGCTGCTGAGATATAGACTCCAATAGCGCAAGTGCTTGTGGGTCTGAATCTCCAGAACCAGCATATTGTGCTTGTGTGCTGATGGAGAATAATACGAATAGGGAAAGACAAAAGAATCTCATGAACGTAATTTATACATAGACGTAACAAACGAGCTTAGAGTATGTTGTAGAAAAGTTAATAGCTAGCGCTCTCGAAGATAGATCTCAGCAAAGGTCGGAAAGGTCGCACTCCCATAATGGCTATAGCAACTCGGGTCCTGACCCATCATCGCCCATTGGCTTACGAACTTGTGAAAGAACTGGTCTAACTCAGTGAAATCCATGTTCCGACAAGTAGGCTTTGGCAAATAAACTAAGTGCTTGATACTGCCATTGGGATTCCAGAAGACATTGAGCCACACTTTAATCCCTCTGATATCAAAATCTGATTTCTCAGCGTAGACCTCCATATCACTTAACATACCCATCCATATCCTATAGGCGATATCCATCGAGTCCTTACAGACAGTGAGTAGCGGATTATTGCAGCTACTAACCAGTGATTCATAGGCATATTCATTCTGCCCTATACGGAACACTGGGGGTAAACTATCCACCACTGTTGCTGTACTATCTGCTGCTTGTCCTATGCTTACAATGAACATCAAACTAAGCAGTTGGATAGATCTGAAAAAGTTGATTTTTTGGATAGCTTTAAACACTGGTTACCTTATAAAGATAAATATATAAATATTAGTCAATTCTCTCTCAGCCTTCAACGAAGGAATACACCGTTTTGTACACACAAAAATGGAGCATCTGAAGATATAATTTCTGAATAAGAGACAATTAACAATAATTTGTGAGTTCTTTTGTCAGGGTTCCTAATAGAACACAGAAAATTTTAACCTATGGTTCTGGATATAATTGTTGGTCTGCTAGCTGCCTATGGCTTCTATAATGGCTTCTCTAATGGTCTAGTCAAGACCGTATTCGCGACACTTTCTTTGCTAATCGGAATCGTTGCAGCGCTTAAGCTATCACCTGTCGTCATCGCTGCCCTCCAGAGTGCCTTAGCCATCAATCCTGCAATCACTTTCGTCATCGGTTTCGTACTGACCTTTATACTGGTCATGGTCCTAATCAGGTTCATCGGCAATCAATTAGATAAATTACTGACCTCTATCCATGTCGGTGGTGTCAATAAGTTGTTAGGTGGCCTCTTATTAAGTCTGTTTTTTACCCTATTAGTGAGCTTCGGTGTATTCTTCATGGACCGTATCTCATTAATCTCAGACGAGCTGAAGCAAACATCCTACACTTACCCCCTCTTAGAACCTATGCCGCGCGCAGCTCAGGGTATCGGCCAAAAACTAAAGCCAACATTCCAAGGGTTCTGGGACAAAATGGTCGAGACCATGGATGTCCTCAAGGAACAAGGAGAAGAGTTACAATAGACCTAAATTATAAGGTCAGTGCCTCTACTTACCTTTTAGATGTTCGATATAGTGAGACAGCTCCATTTCAGAGGTGAATAAGACTTGCCTTGGTTTGCTGCCATTCGTTTCGCCGACGATACCGACACTTTCTAACTGATCCATAATTCGACCAGCTCGATTATAGCCTAGCTGTAGCTTACGTTGTAGCATAGATGTCGATCCATGATTAGAACCCACAACCATTCTTGCTGCCTCCTCGAACATAGGGTCTAACTCAGCCCACTTGAGACTAGAG
>CALEAC010000023.1 GCA_937944095.1 uncultured Saprospiraceae bacterium | reverse complement strand
TATGTTCAACCCCTAACATTGCAAATATTATTACAATACCATATTTGATGACCTTATAAGTAGCATTATGCTCACCAGCAAAGTCGAACAACCTATTGCTCCGATCTGATGGCAGACTGCTCATTTAACTTTAATCGGATTGAGGAGCAGTTGCATAGAATTCAGATATATTGCCATCTCCTCGAAGAGAACACGCTTTTCTTTTTCTCCCTTTTTTGTGAGGCTATAATACTTTCTATAACGGTTTCCGATACTACGTGTTGACGTGTCGAGTAGACCTTTAGCTTCTAACTTATGTAACGCTGGATAGAGTGCCCCTTCGGTTATCTGTAATTCCCCTAAGGTCATCTCCTTGACTAACTGTGTGATCTCATAGCCATACATCTCCTTGTTCTCAGAGAGTAACTTGATGATGATCGTCTCTAGACTGCCTCTATATAGCTTTGAATTCATGATACCTAAGATTCTTAGGTATAAATGTACTTAGTAACGACCTAATTAGCAACTATGATCTCAAAGCTTAACGATTTTTTGCCTATGATCATCTATCTCTATGAGATAGATACCGCTGATGAGCCTGGAGATATCTATCTGTCCATGCTGGGCTGTACCTTGAGCTATGAACTGTCCGTGGAGGTCCCGCACTACCCAAGCTACTGCACTATCATTATCAAAATGCATAATATCAGCCGATGGATTAGGATATAACAAGAAGCTTGGCTCAATTTCTTTAGACGCTAAGCCAACCATCTGGCATGGTTCCTCTAGAGGTTCATCACAAGACACCTCAGTCACGAATTCTTCGAACAGGGATTCGATCTCACACTCTTCCAGTGCGCGATTATAGACCCTCAGGTCATCCATCAATAGACTAGCATATCGACTAGAATAACCACCTCCCATGAAGAGGTACTTATACTCAGTAAGATCTATAGTATTGAGTCCAGTTACACCGATTAGCTGGTTATCGAGATAGAAACGCAACTCCGATTTCTTCTTATCTACGTTGCCGACCAGATGATGCCACGCTTGATCAAAGGCCGCTGGGTCAGCTGTCAATGAACTACCACCAACCAAATTATAATATCCGAAGGCCAAACCACCACTATTCAAAAATCGTAATGATTTGCTTTCCCCAAAGACAAACGTCTCTGTATTCGACAAAGTCAAAAAGAAATCATTCGGAAGTGGCGGTCGGTAGAAATACATCCATACTGATATACTTAACTCATCTTCGAAGCAGAGCCGGTCAACATTATTGGCGACTATATAAGTAGACTCTCCATCAAATGCATAAGAAGACTTATCATTTCCTACTCTATCGGCAGCTGGCAAAGCATTGCTGTTGCTAATTGGCAGTGCCTCAGGTCCCTTATCTACTAATTCATCGAAATCAAAATGGAAAACAAGATTCTTCTCAGGAATCTGAGCAATCATATTAGAAGCAATGAGCATGACACTAATAATGCAAGTCAATCGCATAGTATAAAAGTTTATCCGAAGCTACAAAACCATCAGCACAATTAAAAAGAGCCTCTCAAAACATATCCATCAGCGATATCTGTAGTCTCTATGAACCAGTGAAGTAGATATGACATTATGATAGTATGTTAGATACTGGCGCTATTTGGTTTTTAAGAAGCTTAGAATATGAAGTTTTGATTGGGCATCAATATTATCTTCATTCAATTTATATATTTTTTCTGCTTCTTTAATGTATTTTTTTTGTGGACTTAAAAGGTAAGCTCTTTTTATATAATCAATTGCCAAAACAGGGTCTGCTTGCATGAGTTCACCCATTAACCAATAATGACCTTCCCTTTCATCAAGATTCGATTGGAATTTCTTAAAACTTGAAATGAATGATTTATTGAAATTCACATATTCAGTTCTCTTGAAATCTGATGGAATTTCATAATCTTTTGATTTTATAATTAAAGTTTCTTTCCCAAGAGCATCCATCATGCCGAGTTCATAGTATATGTTTGCGATGGTTCTGTCAGGCATGTCTTTGGTCAGTATAGCAATTCCCAAAGGTGCACCTAAAATTATTTTCCAAATTTTGTCAAGAAAATCTTTTCCTGTGACTAAAGATGATGCATCAACTTCTTTGAAATTAAACTTTTTTAGTTCAGTTTTTAGTCCTTTTCGTATTGTAATTAGCTCTTTGGGAAGAGGAGTGCCCAATTGAGTCATAATAAATGCAGTTCTAGGGTGGAATTTAACTGCATCTGTAAGAACTTCACCATTTATAGGCGAATAGACTATCATGAAGATCTCTTTCGAAGTACAGGAACGCCTTTGTATGGTCCATCCGACTTTTTGGAGTCGACTATTCTACCTCTAGAACGGTCAATTTTTACATATTTACCTGTTCTAGGGTTTTTCGTTTGGACAATATCTTTTTTAGTTTTAGACATTCATGTAAAGTTAATAATTAAACGAAAATTTGACAATCTTAGTTCCTCTTATGTCATTTCAATTTCCTCTTAAGTCATTCCAATATGCTAATTTTTTTTGATTCAAGCTTGCATCTAACTTTGCCACATGAATAAGACTGTAATTATCCAAGCGAGTGCTCGGAGTCATGGTGATACTAGACAGTATGTCGATTACCTGCTTTCTAAAGGGTCTATGGATCTAGAAGATCTCAATACCTACCAAATCGCACAATACGATTACGAACATCAGTACACCGATGATGATTTCCTGACGCTCGCGGAGAGGTTAATAGAGGGCTACGACACTTGGGTATTCGCGACACCCCTATATTGGTATTCTATGAGTGGTCATCTAAAAACCTTTCTCGATCGGATCTCAGATTTATTGCGCATTAGAAAAGAACAAGCACGCCAAATCGGAGACATGAAGCTTGCCACCTTGGCAGTAAGTATTGCTGATGACCTTCCTGCTTATTACTTCGAGCCCTTCCAGAAGTCTGCTGACTACCTTAAGATGAATTACCTCGCCTCGTGTCATACTTATGGCGACCCGTACCATATCAACGAAGAAATGAAAACCAGATTAGACCTCTTTCATAATAAAATATTAGCAGTATGAAATGGGCTTTCCTACTCTCTGGTATCATAGAAATCATCGGTGGTCTAATTTGCTATTTCTACCCAGAGGTTATATTCAGCCAACTCCATATACTGACCAGTATCTTCGGTATAGCTATTGTCGTTTTAGGTATCATCAACATTTTCTGTTATCGTCATTATAACGAAAACCAGTTCTTCAGAACAGTATATATCAGCATGATGGGTTACCATGCTATAGTTGCTATGACTTGCCATGGTCTCCACCAAGGTGACTGGCAATATGCCAAACAGGCTGCTTATACGCACCTAGTTCTATTCATTATTTTTATTTTCTTTTATCTCAAAGATGTAAAACCAGATACCCCAGCATAATAACCACTATCGACAAGCAGTTATAATACAAACCACAACTTATAAGTCAGAGTCTACATCAGTTTGTTCACCTAAAATGAGACTCATGACTATACCCAAATTATTTTTGCTTTCGATTCTTTGTGTCCTTATAACCCAGTCTTGCACAGATGAAAGCGCTCTTACGAATGAGAACACTTCCGACACAAACGATACAGCTACAAAGTCCTATGCGAAGGTCGACCAACGACTATGGCCTTACTTCGAAGCATTCGAAATAGCAGCCCTAGAAAGGGGCTATATCTATGACCTCAATGACTTAGGCATCACTGGTGTCATTAGGCGTATCAATGATAACGGCGTCGCAGGAACCTGCCAATACGGTACACATATACATCACGTCACTATAGATTCTGATTATTGGGAAATAGCGTCCAAGCTCAATAGGGAATATGTTGTATTCCATGAATTAGGGCACTGTGCCTTAGGACGTGGACATAAGGAAGATGCTAACCAAAGCGGCTATTGCCTCAGTCTCATGAATAGTGGTACGACAGATTGTCGAGTATTATATAACAACAATAATCTAGACTATTACCAAGATGAGTTATTCAAATGGCAAGAATAAAGCTTTGAATTAGGGATATATTAAGATATTTAACCAGCAATCAAAAAACTATGTTTCTGGAGTATCTCAAATTAGGGCTAGATCACATCTTAGACTTCGATGGCGTAGACCATATGCTCTTTCTAGTTGCTCTTGTTGTTGTATACAGAACAACAAACTGGAAAACTGTCCTAGTCTTAGCAACTGCTTTTACTTTAGGACACTCTGTAACTTTGGCGATGGCAGCAATGGATGTGGTCAGTGTGAATAAATCCATGGTAGAGATAATGATAGCCGTATCTATTGCAGCTACAGCGGCTTATAATTTCAAGTTGACTCAAGTTTCTACGACACCAAAAGCACAATACGGGATCACCATGCTCTTCGGTCTGATCCATGGGCTGGGCTTCTCCAGTTTCTTCAAGACTATCTTAGGAAAGGAAGACTTAATATTGCCCTTATTTGCATTTAATATCGGTGTGGAACTTGCTCAGATTATTATCGTCCTATTTGTCCTCCTAACCAATTCAATAATCCCTCAACGCTGGACCAAACAATATATCTTCTCAGTCTCTCTGGTCATATTACTATGGGCACTGAAATTGGTCTTCGAAAGAATCTAAACCCACAGAATAATAATCTTATCTTGTCTGTAATTAGTTTCCAATATTGCAACAACACTTGACGATGAGAGCCCTAGCCCTACTATTACTACTTCTATTAATTGCTTGCCAAGCTCCAGTAGAACCCATCAAGCCTAAGGTCAAAGGAACAGTCAAAGGAACAGTGCCAATTAAAAAGATAATTCTTGATCTAGACCAAGCTAATCAGTTGGCACAACTACCCTTAGGCTGCATCCAGCAACCACTCCCCTATAAGTCCGGCGTTGTGATAGCCAAAGAAGAAGACTTAGCTATGCCTATCGTCCATCACCCTGCTTTCTACGGCTGCTTCGATTGGCACTCAGCAGTGCATGGTCACTGGTCACTAGTCTATCTTATGAAGCAGTTTCCGAATCTCAAAGCTGCTCCGCAAGCAAGACAAATGCTCGATGAAAACCTAACCTCAGAAAACATCGCTATCGAATTAGCTTACTTCAGTATGAATAAACAATCTAGCTCATTCGAAAGGACTTATGGCTGGGCATGGTTACTAAAGCTCGCAGAAGAACTGAAGAGCTGGGATGACCCACAAGGACAACAATGGTATCAAAATCTTAAGCCATTGACCGATTATATCTCAACAGCTTACCAGACTTATCTACCTAAGCTCGTCTACCCTATTCGTGTAGGTGAACATAGCAATACTGGATTTGGACTCAGTTTCGCATATGACTATGCTGTGACTGTTGGAGATAAAGCCCTAGCAGCAAGCATCAGAGAGAATGCACTTAGATTCTTTAGTAAGGACATGGACTGTCCGATTAGTTGGGAGCCAAGTGGCTATGATTTCCTGTCACCCTGCTTACAAGAAATGGATATCATGCGCAAGGTGCTAGACGAGGAAGAATTCGGCAACTGGTCTAGACAGTTTCTACCTGAATTATTTGCTGGGCAACTAGATCTAAGGCCTGGTGAGATTAGAGATAGATCAGATGGCAAACTCGTGCACTTAGATGGCTTGAATTTCTCGAGAGCTTGGTGCTTATATACCTTAAGTGATTGTGTGCCTTGTCGTGAATTAGCAGATACCCACCTCGACTTTTCACTTAGTAAAATAACGGATGGAGACTATGCAGGTCAACATTGGCTAGCCAGCTTTGCCCTATATGCATTCAAATGCCAAAACAACAACTGACACTTTGCGACTTTCAAAATATTTTGGACCTAGTACGTTAGTTGCTGCTGCCTTTATTGGACCAGGCACAGTAACAACTTGCACGATAGCTGGTGTTAAGTCCGGTTATGGCCTATTATGGGCAATGGTCTTCTCTATCGTTGCGACCTTGATCTTACAAGAGATGTCGGCACGCTTAGGCTGGGTGACTAGAAAAGGTCTAGGCGAGGCGATTAATTCTACTTTCACTTCTGGCCTTACTAGAATCATCGTATTCTTTGTCATTATAGGGGCAATCGTGATCGGCAATGCAGCTTATGAGGCTGGAAATTTATCTGGTGGCATTTTGGGATTAGAATTATTATTTAAGCCAGCAAGATATTGGCCGGTTCTCATCGGAGGTCTTGCTTTTATCTTACTACTTCTTGGTAATTACAAATTAATAGAGAAAGTATTGGTTACGCTTGTGATCACTATGACTGTTTGCTTCTTAATGACCGCAGTTCTAGTACAGCCAGATCTGACAGCTATACTACAGGGATTTGTCCCTGACCTTAAGGACATGGATGTACTTCTTGTCTTGGGTCTGATCGGAACTACTGTCGTCCCATACAATCTATTCCTACATGCCTCTACGATTTCTAAAAAGTGGTCTGCCGAATCAGATATTGCAGATATCAGATTGGAGAACCGCGTGTCGATTATCATGGGTGGTCTGATCTCCATGCTTATTATAATTACTGCTGCAGCGACAAGAGGTCAGGCTGACGCTGTCGGAAACGCCTCCGATCTAGCCAAGCAATTAGAACCACTCTTTGGCTCAGCTGCACCTATACTAATGGGCATAGGTCTCTTAGCTGCTGGACTAAGTAGTGGCCTGACAGCACCTCTAGCAGCTGCTTGGGCTGCCAAAGGCTTATTCGGCTGGAAGGAAGATGAAAAAGATATCAAATTCAGAGCCGTCTGGATGACCATCCTTGTCATTGGGATTATCGTCACGCTTACCGGCGCCAATATGATTCTAATCATTAGGTTTGCCCAGATTACAAACGCCATCTTACTACCATGCATTGCTGGCTTCCTACTCTACCTCGTGAACCAGCAAAAACTAATGCAGGCGTATAGTAACGGCCTATTACAGAACATCCTTGCGGGTCTTATTATTATAATTACCATCTTCCTGAGTCTAAATAGTTTCAATAAACTTTTCGGCTTTTTCTGATGATAAAAAAAATCGATCTCAATTGTGACTTAGGAGAAGGTTATGACGATGCAGCAATCATGCCCTATATCAGCTCATGCAATATTGCCTGTGGCGGTCATTATGGTAATACTATAACAATTGAGAAGGCGATAGCACTTGCTAAAATTAACGGCGTCGCTATAGGTGCACATCCTTCATACCCTGATAAAGAGAACTTTGGACGTAAGTCTATGGCAATACCAATCTCAAACCTAATTCCTATTCTTGCTGATCAAATATCAAAAGTCGATTCACTATGTAAAGCTGTAGGCACAAACCTACATCACATCAAACCACATGGAGCACTCTATAACGACATGGCCAAGGATCGAGCGTTAGCCTTAGCCATACTAAAGTTCTGTAAGAAGATGTACCCTGATATCATCATCTATGGTATGGCAAATTCAGTCGTCATAGATATCTGCAAAAACCTAAACTTGACAGTGTGGCCAGAAGTGTTTGCTGATCGTAATTATGATAATCATAACACCCTTAGTCCTAGAGCTAACCAAGCTGCAATTACCCAGGACCCTCAAAATACAAAAAACAAGATAGATCAATTCCTCAATTATAAACTGATCGATATACAAGCTAAACAACACTACGTCCAACCAAAAACAATCTGCTTACACAGTGATACTGATTTTGCTGTCCAATTAGCAGTAACTATCCACACTCATCTTATAGAGAATGATATCCAGATCACTACAGATAGCTGAACACGAATTCCAAGTAGACATCTATGGGAAGGCGTTCATACTCATGAGATCAGAAACCTTTCCAGATCTGCCTCTTTTGGCACAAGCCATATACCAACAATGCTATTCTGGATTTGAAGAAGTAATCGGCACTGAAAAAGAAATCTGTCTCAAGCTATCCGAAGCTTTTTCCATAGCTGACTTAGTTGACCTCGAATCACTCCATATCGAAAACACCAAAGAATTCACCTCCTATTGGTTGCCCATCTATTTTCCTGAAAATGAAGATTGGCGCTTAGTTGAAGATAAGACCAAGATAAATCGGAAAGAGGCGATTACTCTAATACGCCAATCAGTACTGCGTCTCTGTATGTATGGCTTCCTTCCTGGGTTTCTATATCTAGATGGCGTACCGACACAATTACATATAAGCAGAAAGTCCCAACCGAGCACGAGAGTACCACAGGGGACTTTGGCCATAGGTGGTAAGTATCTTGGGCTCTATAATCTACCTAGTCCTGGTGGTTGGTATAATATAGGTCGCTGTCCACTAAGCACCTTTACCCTAAACCAAGACGTAATCAATACGATACCCATAGGTAGTCTAATCAAGATAAAAGCAATCAACAAAGAAGCCTACGAACACTTAACAGAAGCTAATATCAATCTAAAGACCTACAATAGTAATGGGCCAGTGTAAATTCATACGACCAGGTATACTTACAACTATCCAAGATAGTGGTAGGAAAGGTTATGGATTCTACGGCGTCCCTAAATCAGGCTACATGGATAGAGAAGCTGTGGAATTAGCACAACTTATTCTCGGCCTCCCAGAAGGCTCTGCAGTCATAGAGTGCTCGATGATGGGACCTACAATAATTTTTCATGATCCTACACAACTTGTAATCACAGGAGCAGATATGCAATGGCAACTAGACGATGCACCTATAAATCTGAACCAAATTATCCAGGTCGAAGAAAATAGCACTCTTAGCTCTAGGAATGCAGTCCTAGGATTTCGATCTTATATAGCGATTAATGGAACGCTCGAAACTAAAACTGATTTAGGATCAGCTTCCACATATAATTATGCTCAATTTGGCGCTAAGCAAATAGCGAAAAATGACATACTAAGTTGGGCACCAAGAAATCACCCACAGCATGAAATAAAATACAAGAACAGTCTATCAGTTAGTAACTTCATTAAGATTCAACGTGGCCCCGAATATCATTTACTAGACGAGCAATCAAAACAAAAATTAGCTCATTCTGAATTTAGAATTTCACCTGACAGCAATAGAATGGGTGTCAAATTATCTGGGACTGCCTTGAACTGCACAGGAAGATTAACGGATAGTGTACCCGTCTTACCTGGCTTCATACAACTGCCACCTAACGGCAATCCTATAGTTATACTCAATGATGGACAAGTCACTGGTGGCTATCCTCGAATCGCTTACATGAATGAGGTAGAGCAATCAAAATTTAATCAGCTACCAATAGGGCATAAGGTCATCCTCAGTCTTAGACCATAAAACCTATGGGCCTATCTGCAGACGTTGTGTCATAGAAGTTACCGATATTAGGAAAGATTGTTCTAAGCTCACCTGGCGAAACACCAAACCATAAGGCCAACTCTGCAAAGTACTCGTCGACAGATGTCGTCGGTATCATAACACCATTACT
>CALEAC010000022.1 GCA_937944095.1 uncultured Saprospiraceae bacterium | reverse complement strand
GGTCTACGGTGAGATGCATCGTTATATTCCCATCATCGCCAAAGCTGCTGGTTTCTCCCGTATAGGAGAGAAGGTCATTAAGCATCAAGCAAGAAAGTATGGCACAACTAAATTTGGTATGAATAGATTTTCTAGAGGTTTACTCGATTTACTTAGCATTTCATTTATAAGTAAGTTCGGGAAAAGACCCATGCATTTCTTCGGCTCTATAGGTATGATATTCACCATAGTCGGAACGATACTACTTGCTATACTGACTGCTCAGAAAGTCATACATGATGTGACGGGTATCGCCTCACGGCCGATGTTCTTTCTGGGTATGCTACTTGTTATAGTCGGCATACAACTTTTTATAGCTGGCTTCCTCGCGGAAATGATATCCAGAAACAACCCCAGACGTAATGATTACTCCATCTCCAAAAAAATCTGATATTGCCTGGTAAGGTCATCTTCATAGGTCCCGCCTATCCGTATAGGGGTGGCATCGCCGCATTTAACGAGAATCTAGCGACTATCTTCCAGACCAATGGTTGGGTTTGCAAGATTTACACTTTCACACAGCAGTATCCCAACATACTTTTTCCTGGCAAGAACCAATTATCTACAGATGACCCGAAGCCTAATCTCACCATACATCGTGGTATATATAGTATGAATCCACTGAATTGGTTGAGGATGTCTAAGGAGATTGTCAAGGAAAAACCGGAGTTGGTTATCACGCAATATTGGATGCCATTCATGGCCCCTGCTTTCGGTACGATACTCAGAGGAATCAAAAAGGAATTGCCCCACTGTAGAATAGCCACCGTCGTGCATAACTTCAAGCCACATGAAAGTCGCATCGGCGATCAGCAGTTGAATAAATTCATAGCCAATAGAACTGACCTACTCGTCGCATTATCTGACAGCGTCCAAAATGAGATAATAGAAAAGCTACCTACGCGAAAGGTAACCAAGATTTTTCACCCGGTCTATGATCACTATGGTGAGCCACTCGAGCAGGCCAGAGCTAAAACGCAACTCGGCTGGTCTGATGACACCAAGTATTTGTTATTCTTCGGCCTGGTCAGAGCTTACAAAGGGATCGATCTCCTTATCGAAGCCATGTCCCTCACTCAAACCACACAGAAATATAAAGTCTATATCGCTGGAGAGTTCTATGAGGATAGAAAAAAATACGACGCCCTGATCGAAAAATATCAATTAACTGACCAGATCATCATCAGAGACGAATACTTGCCTAACGAGGAAGTCCCAAAGGTGTTCTGTGCTGCGGATGCAATCATATTACCTTATAAGACAGCGACTCAGAGCGGTGTGGTACCCATCGCCTTACACTTTGAGCGTCCAGTCATCGTGACACGTGTCGGCAGTCTAGCAGAAAAAATAGAAAAGTATAACTTAGGTCTCATCGCTGAATCGACACCGCAATCTATAGCTCAACAAATAGATTGTTTCTTCGATGAATCACAAGCTCTAGCTGCAGATTATTCTGCTATCAAGAAAGAATTATCATGGCAAACATTCTATGATCTATTTATTTCAGAACTTAGTGGCCATGAGTTATGATCTCCAACCGACCTTCGAAGCCCATTCAGCTATTCTGAAAGCATATATGTCTGATGACTTACAGCAACAAAAGCTGTACGAGGTTATCGATTTATTTGTCGCGACCTACATGGCTGACAACAAGGTCTTATTCTGTGGTAATGGTGGCAGTGCAGCCGATAGTGAGCATCTAGCCGGAGAACTAGCTGGTCGCTTTATGAAAGAAAGACCACCTCTATTCGCAGAAGCGCTTCATGTCAATGCAGCTAGTCTTACCGCTATTTCTAACGACTATAGTTTTGAGTCAGCCTTTGCGAGAATACTAGAATCTAAAGCCAAACCAGGGGATCTGCTCTACCTGATGTCCACCTCTGGGCAATCGAAGAATATCCTCGTTACAGCAAAGAGAGCAAAAGCCTTAGGTTGCAAACTGATATCCGTTACTGGTCAGAATGCAACACCCCTTGCCGAGCTGTCAGACCTCCATATCGCCATCCCATCAGCCGTAACACCCAGAGTACAAGAAATCATGATGCTCATCGGTCATATCATCTGCGAACAAGTAGAAACACGACTCTTTCCTGATCTCTAATGGCTGGTCTACGTACACATGACAACCTCGATCTCCACCTCTACAAGGCGGAGATCACTGACCCCAAAGCTAATCTCATCTTCGTTCATGGTTTTTTCGAACATAGTGGCCGATATGCAGACGAAGCGCGTTTCTTCAATTCGGCAGATATGAATTTCTATTCTTATGACCAAAGATCACATGGTCTGTCAGATGGAAAATTGAGATCCTTTATTCAAGACTTCGATAACTACATTCAGGATTTCGAACGCTTTCTAGAGCACATACAACAGACTGCTGATAAGCCCTGCTTTATCCTTTGTCACAGCATGGGTGGCTTAGTTGTCGCTTCAGCAATAATCAGAAACCACCAGCAATTCCAACATATCGCTGGCATCATCTTCTCAGCCCCTTTCCTCAAAACAAATGACGACACCTCTCCCCTCCTCCAAAAATTAGCCAAGCCTATCGGCACACTATTTCCCAAGTTAAAAGTAGTCGCCCTAGAACCAACTGACATCTCCTCTGACCCACAAGAGATCGAGAAATACCTCACTGACCCTCTAATCTATACGGATAAGATGTATGCTGGATCAGCCTGGCAAATGATCAAACAGATACAAGCTGTCCAACAACATTTTCAGAAAATCGATCTACCTCTAATCATTCTACACGGTGCTCTAGATAAGATAGCTGCCCCAGCAGGCAGTCAAG
>CALEAC010000021.1 GCA_937944095.1 uncultured Saprospiraceae bacterium | reverse complement strand
AGTAACACCGAAACCTCAGGACATTGAGACGAACATAACAATTTGTGATGGTGAGTTCTACTCATGGATTGCAAATGGAGAAGTGTATACGGTAGGTGGACAGTATGTTGTTCCTGGAGCTGGATGTAATGCTGACCAAGTATTGAACTTGACAGTAACACCTAGACCAGCAGATATCGAAACGAATGAAGTTGTTTGTGGTGGAACCCCTTATGTATGGTCAGTCAATGGACAATCTTACTCAACTGCTGGTACTTATGCAGTAGGCGGTGAGAATTGTACAGCAAGACAGGTACTTAACTTAAGCTTCCACGCTCAGACACCTAACGTTGTGACAGAAGAGACTATCTGTAATACATCGACATACACGTGGACAGTTAATAATGAAACTTACAGTGTAGGCGGAACATATACTTCTACTCAGATTGATCCTAATGGATGTAATTATGATGAAGTATTGATATTGACTGTTAATCCAGGTTCTGATGATATCATCAATAACCAATCTGTTTGTGACGGTGATATTTATACATGGCCACTAAATGGTGAGACTTATACATCTGCAGGTACTTATACTGTACCTGGAACAGGATGTGATGGTGATCAGGTGCTTGTATTGACTTTCTACGATGCGCCGTCTGATCAGATTGATAACCAATCAATATGCTCAGGTGATGAGTATCTATGGTCTGTGAATGGACAGGTATATACGACTGCAGGTCAGTATAATTCACCTGCAACTGATGCTAATGGTTGTGTCTTCAATCAAGTATTGAATCTTACAGTAGAGACTAAGCCAGCAGATATAGTTACTAATGAGACTATCTGTTCTGGTGATACTTACGCTTGGTCAGTCAATAATCAGATGTATAGTTCTTCTGGAACTTACACAGTAATGGGTGAAGGTTGTGATGCGGATCAGGTATTGATTCTAAACTTCCATTCAGTAACATCAGATAACCTGACGACAGAGACGATTTGCGAAGGTGAAAACTTTGTGTGGTCATTCAACGGTGAAACGTATACTGAGACAGGCACTTACATGGTAGATGCAGTAGATGCAAGTGGATGTTCATACATGGAAATCTTATTCTTGACAGTATCAGCATCTGGAGAAGATTCGATGACTGAGATCACGATATGTTCTGGTGATACTTATACTTGGGCTACTACAGGTGAGACTTACACTATGCCAGGTATCTACACTGCATCAGGAACAGGTTGTGATGGTGATGAGATTCTTAACTTGAATTTCCATGCACTGACTGAGGACATGATCTTCAATGAAAGTCTGTGTGGGGCAACTGCATTCTTCTGGGTTGTAACTGGAGAAATGTATACTGAAGAGGGTACTTACATAGCACCTCAAATAGATGACAATGGCTGTAGTTTCGACGCTGTACTAGAACTGAATCTTTCAGGAACTCTAGAGTGCACGACAACGAGTGATCCTACAACATGTGGATCACTGGGGTCAGCAACAGTATCTACTTCAGGTGGTACAGGTAATTACACTTACTTATGGAGTGATGGAACTACAGAGTCTGTAGCTAATGATCTTCCAGTAGGTAACTATAGTGTAACAGTTACAGATGCTTCTGGCTGCTATACAGTATGTGATGTCATAGTAGAGGGTATAGGAGTTCCTATATGTGAAACAACATCTTCACCATCTACTTGCGGATCTATGGGATCAGCAACAGTAACAACTACTGGTGGTGCTGGTGGATACACATACATTTGGAATACAGGCGCAACAGGGTCTGTATTAACTGGAGTAACACCAGGAGAATACTTTGTAACTGTAACTGATCAAGATGGTTGTGCTACTGAATGTTCTGCTATCGTAGAAAGTGCAGGTGCACCTACATGTGATATGAGTTCTACGCCTACGAGATGTGGTGAGGATAATGGTACAGCAACTGTAACAACATTTGGTGGATCAGGTAACTACGCTTACTTGTGGAGTAATGGAGGTACGAACTCTGCGATTATGGAATTACCAGCAGGTACTTATTCTGTGACTGTAACAGACCAGGATGGATGTTCTACCGAATGTTCTGTCGAAGTAGAAGATAGTCCTGAATTGACTTGTATTGCAGAAAGTACACCTTCTACTTGTGATGCACCTACAGGAACAGCTAGCGTAACACCAGTTGGTGGATTGCTACCTTATTCTTATGCATGGAGCACAGGTGGCTTTAACAGCACTGAGGTTGGTTTATCAGCAGGAACTTATCTAGTAACTGTAAGTGACGGATCAGGATGTTCTTCTATCTGTGAAGTGTCAGTAGGCTCTACAGGTGATGCACCGATATGCAGTATTGCTGTATCGGACTCAAGTTGTGGAGATTCTAATGGTAGTGCAGTGGCTAGTGCAGTCGGTGGCTCAGGACCATACAGTTATGTATGGAGTAATGGCGCTGTTACGGATGAGATAACTGACCTTATCGCTGGTACCTATGTGGTCACAGTAACTGATATGACTGGATGCCAGTCAGTATGTACGACTATGATTAATAGCATAGGCGGTCCTGAGTGTACAGTCAGAACGACTGACTCTGAGTGTAATGGAGACAATGGTACTGCTACAGCTACAGCAACAGGAGGTTCTGGTGTCTACAGCTTCTTATGGAGTACTGGGGAAACCACACCTAGTGTGAACGGATTAAGTCCAGGAAACTACACAGTGACAGTTATTGACTCTAAAGGTTGTCAAGTTGTATGTGATGCAATGATCACAGCCAGCGGCGCAAATTGCGGTGAGATCGGTAGTGTTGTATGGAATGATGATAACGGTAACGGTCGATTGGATAATGGTGAAAGCGGCATGGCCGGTGTAACAGTTACACTATTCGACGCAGATACAGGCTTAGCGATTGATTCACAAGTGACAAATGATGCCGGAGAATTCTTATTCACTGGACTTCCAGGAGGAAACTACTACGTACAGTTTGATACGAACAATCCTTCTTACCCAGGATGGTTAGCAACGTATCCTAATGTAGCTATAGCAAGTAATTCGATGGATAGTGATGTGACAGGTGCCTTTGGCCCTAATACAACAGATCTAATCATCTTATTGCCAGGTCAGAGTAATCTTGATATCGATGCTGGCTACTTTGCACCATCGTCTATCGGAAATATTGTTTGGTGTGACTTTATAGATTCTGCTACTGGTCAGGGCGGTAATAATATCTATGATTCGAATGATATTCTTCTAGAAGGTGTTATAGCTAAGCTTTATACTAGAAATGGTCCTAATGACCTAGAGCTGTTTGCTTGTGACACCACTGATATCAATGGTGAGTATCTATTCACTGGTGT
The DNA here is from genome assembly GCA_937944095.1 of uncultured Saprospiraceae bacterium. Taxonomy (GTDB): domain Bacteria; phylum Bacteroidota; class Bacteroidia; order Chitinophagales; family Saprospiraceae; genus RFSX01. The sequence continues at coordinate 19,480 of CALEAC010000021.1, read as the reverse complement.
TCCAGTAGGAATGTATGTGATCGAATATCAGATAACTGCTGATAAGTACTTTGTACCATTCGATGTAGGCGGTAACGACGCAGTAGATAGTGATGTTCGTTACGAGGTATTCACGAATGAGGATATGAGAATCGGACGATCAGGTGTCATCGAAATCAGAAATGGTGGAATGAATATCATGACAGTATATGCAGGTACGACGACAGAGAAACCATTGGCTATAGAAGTACTTGACTTCGTAGGTAGATGGAATGATGATGCTGCTGTAACTAATCTATTATGGACAACTTCTCTGGAAGAGAATTCTGATCATATAGTAATCGAAAGAGCGACTAAAGCGAATCTTGAATTCACTGAGATAGCGCAGTTAGAAGCACAAGGTTACAGTGCAATACCTACTAATTACACTTATGATGATACAAGTATAGCTGAGTCAGGAACTTACTACTATAGATTGAAACTAGTAGATATGAACGGTAAGTACAGATACAGTAATACGATAGCAATCAAAGTTGATTTTGATGTCAGAGGAGCAGTGAGCGTAGATCTTTCTATGTATCCGAATCCAGTGATAGAAAAGCTCAACATTGACATTACAGTTGACAGACCTTCTACAATAGATTGTGGCATCTTCGATGCGATAGGTCAGTTAGTTAAGAATATTGAGATCAGTGAAATAGGTGCTGGAAGAAACAGTATCCAAATGGATGTGACTGATATTCCAGTAGGTACTTACCTGATCAGAGTAGAAATAGACGATCAAGTATTCTTTGAGAAAGTCTCGATAATCGAGTAATCATTAAGAGTAAATCTCATAGTATTTAAAAGTTGAAGAGGCTGTCTCAGTAGAGGCGGCCTCTTTTTTTTATTGACCAAACTTAGTTGTGGCTAGGGTAGCTCATATCTAGCTCAGCGTAGCCAGTGACTTAGTGTAACTCTATAGTTAAGGTCATCTTCTAACAAGAAGTGTAAATGGGGGTTATCCTATTCTGCCCCAGTCCTTATAGCCTCTGTTGAGTCTATTAATATTGTGCTGGATTATAAGATTGGGCTCCTGGTCTAATTGTGGATCTCTGGAGATGATAAGTGTTGCGATATCATGAGTGGTATCTAGCATGTTCTCATCCTCTATTAGATCAAATAGTCTAAAAGCTTGGACACCACTTTGCTTAGTTCCTTCTATATCCCCTGGGCCTCGGAGTTTGAGGTCCTCTTCAGCAATCAGGAACCCATCCGTTGTGCTGACCATAATTTTGATTCTGGACTTCGCATTGACACTTAGTTGAGAGCTGGACATAAGTATGCAAAAAGATTGATCTGCACCTCTGCCGACCCTGCCACGTAGTTGATGTAGCTGAGATAAACCAAAACGTTCTGTATTCTCGATGACCATCACACTCGCATTTGGCACATTGACACCGACTTCTATCACAGTGGTAGCCACCATGATATGGGTTTTGCCCTCACTGAACCTTTTCATCTCTAAGTCCTTATCGGCTGGCTTCATTCTTCCATGCACGACACTGATCTTATAGTCAGGTGGTGGAAAGTAGGTCAGTAGGTTCTCATATCCTTGCTGCAAGTTAGCGAGGTCGAGTTTCTCTGACTCATCTATCAATGGATAGACGATATAGATCTGATGTCCTTCCTGTATTTGCTTATGCATGAACTCAATCACCTGTGATCGGTTCTTTTCCATCTTATGGATGGTCTTGACTGGTTTTCTGCCAGGAGGTAACTCATCGATAACAGAGACATCCAGATCACCGTATACGGTCATGGCTAAGGTCCTAGGAATCGGTGTAGCTGTCATCACGAGCATATGGGGTGGGAGAGTCCGCCCTTTCTGCCACAGTTTGGACCTCTGCAGCACGCCGAATCTATGCTGCTCATCTACGATTGCCAGCCCTAGATTATCGAAGTTGACCTTATCTTCTAGCACAGCATGAGTGCCTATGAGTATATTGAGTTCGCCTTCCTGTAAGAATCTGAGTATATCAGTCCTCGTTCTGCCTTTGACACTTCCAGATAGAAAAGCTGTTCTTATACTTGAGCCTTTTAGTGCATCAGAAATTGTGAGATAATGCTGCTGAGCAAGTATCTCTGTCGGTGCAACTAAGACAGACTGGTATCCATTGTCTAGAGCGATAAGCATACTCAGTAAGGCGACCATGGTCTTACCACTACCTACATCTCCCTGAAGTAATCGATTCATCTGACTCCCTGAGCCCAGATCTGCACGTATCTCTTTGATCACACGTTTCTGTGCATTAGTCAGTTCGAAAGGAATATGATGAGCATAGTAATTATTAAAGTAATCACCAACTTTGGAGAATACCTCGCCTTTGTACTTCAGCTTTCTTTGTTGCTTATTATAGAGCATACGTATCTTAAAGTAGAAGACCTCTTCGAACTTGATTCTCTTTCGGGCTTGCGCCAAAGCAGCTGCATGAGGCGGGAAGTGGATCCACCTTAAAGCCTGTATGCGGTCGATAAGGTCTAATTTAGACCTGAGGTAGTCCGGGAGATTTTCTTTGATGTCATCATGATTGATCTTACTCAGTGTTTCTAGTATAATCTTACTTCTCTTCTTATTATTGAAGCCTAGCTTATTGACCTTTTCTGTCGCTGAGTAGACAGGCTCATAACTTCGAGCTTGTAATTTGCTTTCTGCATAATCCTCTAATTCAGGATGTGATATAGAGAGTATACCCTTGAATCTAGTCGCTTTTCCGTAGACGAGAAACTTTTTCCCTAGGACCAGTTTGTCTTCTATCCACTGAGGACTCTTGAACCATACGAGCTCCATGAGACCTGAGCTGTCCCTAATAGTCGCCTTGAGTCGGGTGGTTTTGCCTCCTTTGACTTTGGATTTGTCTATTAGTGTGCCCACGACTTGGACATGGGACTTATTCTGGACATCCTTGATAAGAGTCACTAGCGTCTTATCTACGTAACGATAAGGGAATATGAATAATAAGTCACCTAAGGACTTGATACCTAAGTCACTTTCGATCAGTTTAGACCGATTGGGCCCGATGCCTTTGATATTTTCTATGGGTTGATTGAGGATATCAATCATTTCGCGATAAATTATTCAGTCCAAAATATGAACTATTCATTTATAGATTAGCTTTATGACAAAATAAGCTGCACATGGCTTCTAAAAGACAGCTACAGACAGCTGAAGTGATCAAAAGACATTTCGGATCTGTATTACTAAGTGAGGGTTCTTATATCTACGGTGATGCCTTTGTGACTGTCACGCAAGTAATTATAACACCTGATATCAGCGAAGCCAAGATATACCTGAGCATCTATAATACATCCAATAAGGAAGCTGTATTGGCAAATGTCCGCCGATCCGTCAGTATTCTTAAGAAATCCCTCAGTCACAGGATAAGAAATCATGTCCGGCGCATTCCCAGTTTGTCATTTTATAACGATGACACACTGGATGAAATGGAGAAAGTCGATGCCTTATTCAATAAGCTCCGTCGCAATAATCTGATGGGAGAAGAGGAGTAGACATATCATTAAATATGAATATGTAACCTTATTTCCTATTTTTGCTGTTTAGAGCAAATTTAAGATTTCATACATGATTGATGTATTACTAGGATTGCAGTGGGGTGATGAGGGCAAAGGAAAAATTGTCGATTACCTAGCTGACAATTATGACCTCATCTGCCGATTCCAAGGTGGCCCCAATGCAGGACATACCATAGTTATTGGTGGGAAGAAGCATGTCTTACATACTATTCCTTCGGGCATATTCAGACCTACTGTTATCAATGTAATCGGCAATGGGGTGGTTATCGATCCAATTGTATTAGCGAAGGAATTAGCGATGCTCGCAGAGAACGAGATTACCGCTGATAAAATATTAATAGCTCGAAAAGCACACCTCATACTCCCGACTCACAGATATCTCGACGCAGCATCTGAAGCTGCTAAGGGGAAGGCCAAAATAGGGTCCACCTTGCGGGGTATCGGACCGACCTACATGGATAAGACAGGTAGAAATGGCCTCCGAGTCGGAGATCTAGAAAGCGCTGACTTCATGCAACGATATGCGGCTCTCAAAGAAAAGCATCTCAGCTTAGCTAAAATATATCCAAACATCGATTTTGATCTAGAAAAGGAAGAGCAAGAATGGTTCGATAGCTTAGAAGTTATAAAGAAGCTACAATTTATAGATTCTTCTTACTATCTAAGTGAAGCACTCAAGGCTGGAAAGAAGATCCTCGCTGAGGGTGCCCAAGGGTCGATGTTAGACATCGATTATGGCACTTACCCATATGTCACTTCTTCTAATACGATTACAGCAGGTGTATGTACTGGCCTAGGTGTACCACCTCAGAGTATAGGAAAAGTCTATGGGATCAGTAAATCTTATTGTACAAGAGTAGGAAGCGGCCCATTTCCGACAGAACTAGATAATGAGTTAGGTGAAGAACTCCGCCAGTTAGGTGCAGAGTTCGGCGCCACGACTGGAAGACCTAGAAGAACAGGCTGGATCGATCTAGCCCAACTGAAGTACACGATTATGCTTAATGGCGTAGATCACTTGTGTATCACTAAAATGGACTGTCTGAATACCTTCGAATCTATAGAATTAGGAATAGGCTATACAGAAAAAGGTCAGCTCACTGATAGGCTACCGTATAATCTAGAAGCAGATCTGTCACCTCAGTACCAGACACTCCAAGGGTGGAATCAGGATATCAATAGTATCCGTGACTACAATGAGATGCCAACTGAAGTCAAAGACTACATCAGTTTCTTAGAGAATTATCTTGGTGTCCCAGTGACGATGCTCAGTACTGGTCCTGAGAGAGAAGCATTAATTATCAAGGATTAATGACCTGCAACTGGTACTGTAGCCGTCATGAGGTATTGAAAATCAAGGGAGGTGTCATCAGTCTTAATATCAATGTACCCAGCATCCTCTAACTGTTGTTCTAATGTATGCATGTATACTCTATCTGTATAGTCTGGTGCATTGATATAGGTAGGCAGCCTTTTGGACTTATAGTCTACAATGAATACCTTGCCGTTGGGTTTCAAGTAGTCTTTTAGATCCGTCAAGTATGCTACTCTAGGTGTTAGATAGGCTATCGTATTGACTATAAAAGCAATGTCTGCTTCAGCTTTGTTTAGTCCCGGACCAGCCGCGCTCGCTAATCTGATATCAAATTGTGCTTGCTGAGCTTCACTCAGAGAGCTCTTGAAACCATTCATGATTTCAATTTTGTCATTATCGATCTCTATAGCAATTACCTTCTTGGATTTAGGGAGTAGTTTGAACGAAAAGTATCCTATCCCTGCACCTATATCTGCGATCACCTTGTCCTCTAGATTACCGAGACTTTCTATAACAAAGTTTGGATTCTGCCATGTCATCCGATCATCTTGGTTCTTTCTTTCTTCTTTGGGCTTAGTAACTTTATTTGCTACAGAATCTGTGCGAACATCAGTCATTGGGGGCTTGGTCTCAGATTGACAACTGGAGAGGATTAGTGTAATAAGTAGAAATAGGAAGGGAAACTTATTTTTCATCTGCGGACAAAATTACACGAAGTCAAGCTGTTTCATATATCGCTGTGATCATTTGTTCTAATTTTCTCCTAATAGTGCCGTATTCCTCAGCATAACCATTGATCATAATGGAAAAACTGCACCAGTTGCCATCCTTAGTCTTGACATAGCCTGTATAACTCTGAATGGCTTGCATACTACCGCTCTTAAGCCAGACTTTTCCTTTGGCTGGTGATCCAGAAAGCATACCTCTTACTGTGCCTGAGTACCCTGCCTTAGGCATCATTCTGATCAGTGACTGGATATCTAGGTCCTTCGTAATACTCGATAAGAACTTGGCTAGGGTGCGACTACTTAGTTGGTTTCTAACTGATAGACCACTGCCATCATGCAGATGGAGTGGTTTGGTCTTGATCCCGTAACTGCGTAGTAACTTATATATACTAGCGATACCGTTCTGTCCAGAGCCTTGGCCTCTTTTTACGTAGCCTAACATTTTCAGCATGGCTTCTGTGTATAAGTTGTTACTTTCTGTATTTGCTGTTTTGATAATAGTAGATAGCTCAGGGCTATATACAGTATCTATAGGCACATATTTTAGTCTACTGGGTCTATAAACAGTCTTGATATCTCCTGCTTGGATGTTGCACTTGGACAGCTTTTGCTTGAGATGGTAGGCAAAGAATTCTGGGGGATCTGGCAAACTGCCCCTAATCGAGAAGCTGCCATCACCCTGCGGGATAGTGCCTACTATTCTTTTATTATAATTATAGGGTCCTCCGAATATGTAAGCCTGATCACCAGTACCTGCGCTATCTATTTGTAGCTCGTTAGATAGCTGTAGGTCAGGTACATAGGGGTAGATACTGCTGAGTTTAGGCCGATGACCTATATGTATTCGGTTTTTGAAATAGACATAATATTGGTTTTCATTGACGTTAAGTCCCCAGGCACCGCTAGCGTAGTAATTACCTAGGTCATTCCATTGCCATGATGGTGAGACTGGGTAGCTATCGAAGATTGATTCATCTACAATAATATTACCTTGGATACAAGATATTCCTGCTTCTAGGATTTTTGCAGAAAGATGATCTAACAAATCATCAAAGTCCATAGAGCCTTCGACCTTGTCGGAGCCTAGGGTAGGGTCACCACCTCCCTTGATAATCACATCACCATCTAGAGTCCCATCTGCCATGATGGTGCCTTTATAGCCAAAAGATGTCTGGAAGCGAAAATCCTGACCGAGATATTTTAGACAAGAGAAGGTTGTCAGTAGTTTCTGCGAAGAGGCTGGCGCTAAGACCTTAGCTGGTCGGAAGCCTGCGACTTCAGTGTTGGTGGCAATATCGAATACTGAGATAGATAAATTACTGCTCTCAAAAATGCGATGCGCTGACAATTTCTCAATCTTAGCCTGGAGCGTTGCATTAGATTGAGTCGTAAGAATAGTCGGGAAGAGGACTATTAGGAGGCTAGAAAGTATTTTTAGTATCATATCCAATATGGAAAAGTGCATCACCTTGATTTACGACAGAAGCATTATTGTGGCCTATAATATAGCCATCTTTTTTCGTAATTATACTGATGGACTTCTGTCCATTTGGATCATTGATGGTCCCGAGCCTCTCACCTTTGTAGACTTTGGCACCTGATGATTGGGTCCATAGAAAGATACCAGCAAACGAAGCTCTAATCCAAGTTGTTTTACATATCAGGATAGGCGCGACTGCTGGCTTTAAATTTGGATCAACTTTTAAGTGGCCGACCTGTATTAATGATCTGAGTAAACCCTTCAGACCCATATCAATTATACCCCCATTCAGTCTGATCGATTCACCTCCTTCGAAGACCAACATCGGAATCTTCATATCCTTAGCTGTTTTTCTCAGGGATTTGGGGATCGATCCACTTTGGATGATATATGGTGCGGCGAAGACCTTAGCTAAGTCTAGAGCCGCCTGATCGTTTTTAGTATATCTTATTTGTGGATGATTGTAGCGGGAATCACCGCCAGTATGAAAGTCAAAAATATAGTCCACTAGTGGCAGGATATTCTTAGTTAGGGTCCGAGCTATTCTAGAAGCAAGAGAACCGATATTAGTCCCAGGAAAGCTCCTATTCACATCCTTACCATCAGGTACGAAACGATTGAAGTTGATGAACCCATAGATGTTTAGTAGAGGAATGACGATAACACTCCCTTTCTTTATATGTTTGAGTTTGTTGCTTTTAAGTAGTCTCCTAGCGATCTCGATGCCATTAATCTCATCACCATGTACGCCTGCTAACACGAGACTAGTAGGTCCAGGCTTATTCGATCTGTAGATATGCACCATAATATTGATGCGTGTATCAGAGGGAAGCCGACCTACATTGAGCTTGACAATACCGTTTTCTCCAGGCTTGAACTCCTGGTTATCTATGACGAAATTCTCCTTAGCCATATACTAAGCGGGTTGTGTTATGCTGACGTTATTCTCGATAAACTTGATGATACGTCCAGCAATATCCACCTTAGTCGTCGTTTCTATACCCTCTAGACCAGGCGATGCGTTGACTTCTAGGATGAGGGGTCCTCTTGCTGACCTCAACATGTCTACACCTGCTATTTTTAGTCCTAAGTGCTTTACAGCCTCTAGCGCGACTTTCTTTTCTTTCTCCGATATCGGTTCGACGTTAGAGCTGCCGCCTCGATGCAGATTAGATCTGAATTCGCCTGCCTTGGCTTGGCGCTTCATTGTACCGACGATCTCACCATCTACGACGAAGATTCTAATATCGGCACCTTTAGCCTCAGCGATGAATTCTTGCATCATGGATTTTTGCTTTGTTTTATTAAAGGCTTCCAAGATAGATTCTGCTTGTGCCTTATTTTCGGCGAGTACTACGCCTATACCATGTGTTCCATTGATTAGTTTAATCACAACACCATTATCGAATGTTTCCAGTAGCCCCTTATACATGTAGGTGTTATTGGAAACGATCGTTCTCGGGATTTGCAATCCTTTGGAAGCCAGTACCTGAGAGCAAGTTAGTTTATCTCTAGCCATAAGAAGGGAGTCTGAGCTGAGAGTCGAGAAGATGCCTTTTTGCTGGAATTGGCGGATAACCGCTGAACCAAATATGGTGTGAGTGGCCCCGATTCTAGGGATAATTGCATCTACGTTATCGATCACTTGGCCATGATATGAGATGGTGAGGTTGCCGTCCTCCATAATCAAATCACAGTTGACATAATCTATGATTCTGACGTAGTGATGCCTTACTCTAGCTGCTCTGGCAAGACTTTGTGTGCTATATAAAGCTGGATTCCTGGATAAGATTGCTATGTTCATTCTTAGAGCCTTTAGTTTTTCGTTACATTAATATTTGACGTGATTTTCGCTGGATGAGTTCTCTTTTTTATAAAAGAACCTGATAAAATTTCTTAATACAAGAAGATTGTTGGAATTTACACAGGTACTATCTTCTGGTATGATAAAGAATGATAAAAAAATTTTGAGGGGTTGGTCCATGTTTGATTGGGCTAATTCTGTCTATTCTTTAGTTATCTCTACAGCCGTATTCCCACCTTACTTTTCTAGTGTAGCCCCTGACACGATTAAGTTTCTAGGGACTGAGATAGAAAGTGAGGCTTCTTACTCATTCAGCATATCATTATCATTTCTGATTATTGCAATAATGACACCGATATTATCAGGTATTGCGGATCATAGCGGAAGAAGGTTGAAATTCATGAAAGTCTTTACATTAATTGGCTCGTTAGGGTGTATGGGCTTGTTCTTTTTCTCTGGACCTGATACCGCTAAGCTGGCACTGATTTTCTTTATGATAGGGACTATCGGATATGGTGGCAGTCGCGTATTCTATAACTCATTCTTGCCTGTTATCGCCAGTAGTGATAGATTCGATAAGGTCAGTGCTCAAGGATACGCTTATGGTTATATCGGCTCAGTGATTTTGCTTTTGATCATTCTGGCGATGATTCAGTTCAGTGGGCAGTTAGGGTTTGCGTCTGATGCTTCTGCTATAAGAATCGGATTTGTTTTGGTGGGTATATGGTGGTTTGGTTTTGCCTACCTGACCTATCGCGTACTGCCAACTGATAATAAGACGCCATACTCATCACAGTTTATGAGTGATGGTTTCAGTGAAATAAGGAAGGTATATCGCGTGATCAGAAAGGATTCGGAGATTGTTAAGTTCCTCGGGTCTTATTTCTTCTTTATAGCTGGGGTTAACGTTGTAATCTATCTAGCAGCTGTATTTGCAGAGAAGGAATTAGGCTTCGGACAATCTCAATTGATTATGCTGATTCTCTTACTCCAATTCGTCGCGATGGTGGGTGCATACTTCTTTGCGTATCTCTCTAGAATAAAAGGCAATAAGTTTTCTCTAATGGTGCAGATAATTATTTGGATTGTTATCTGTATTGTCGCCTACTATGTCCATTCTGCTAATTACTTTTACTTTTTAGCAATTTTCGTTGGTCTTGTATTCGGAGGTATTCAGTCCTTGGCTAGAGCGACCTACTCTAAGATGATTCCAGCTGATGACAGCTCATTAGCCTCTTTTTTTAGCTTCTACGATGTACTGACCTATTTGGCGATAATGAGTGGGACCTTTGTATTTGGTCTTGTCGGCCAGCTGACTGGTAACTTGAGATACTCGATATTAGCTACTGGGGTCTTCTTTGTTATTAGTCTCATTATCCTAGCGTCCTCTAAGATGGATAAGGACGAGCGTTTTGCTATTTGATGAATTCATAGCAGCCTATATCCACCGCATCTGTTTCTCGAGGATTATCATCGAAGTCTACATCCACTCCTATATATTGCCCCATATCTATAGCCACGACCATCGTATCTAGGTGGAAGTCTTGCTCGTTAAGATCAATAAATAGCGTATCTCGCCTAGTTATATTCAGACAATTCGGACAGTTATCAAAGAAGTTAGGGAAGTTATCAGGTTCTATCAGTTCATTAACTGTAACAATACAAGAATTGAATTCATATTCAAAGAAACCTGCTTCTCCATCTGTGATATCAAATAGACTGATCTCATCTTCTTCATTGCCAACAACTATACAGTTATTAAATCTAGCAGTTAAGGCATTGACAAAAATATCTTCCTGACATAGTGGATCGGAACAGCTGAAGTTATTTGCACTGACTGCGCTGCCTTGGTTCTCATAATTTGCAATAGTACAATGATCAAAAGTATAATCACCACCATAGCCTAAGCTGACCCCACTTGCACCATTTTGGTACCACAGGCAATTAGTGGCTGCTATAGTGGCATGAGAGGCGGTGAGTCCATTACCTGAAGTATACCCAAAAGCACAACCATCAAGCGTCACAGAGGCTGCAGAATCTATCGACATGCCTACGATACTATGTATAATATGAGTATGGTTGAGTATGTTATTTCGACTACCAGCTTGGATAAGAATACCCGCCCATTGCCCTTGGGTTTCTTGGAAGCTTTCTTCTAGTCTATCTGAGGAGATGGTAATAGGTTCCTCTGCAGTACCATTAGCTTGGATACGACTGTTTTGTGTGATAACGATAAGCCCATCACTATAGATTAATGGCGCCTCTGTTTCTGTGTTGGTGTCGTTTATAGCGACGCCACCGTGTATATATATTTGCGTGCCAGCTGCAATGATAAGATCGCAATTGTCTAGGACCAGCGCCCCATAGATGACATAGGGCTTAGGATCATTCCAGAATATATTACCAGAGTTACAATCTCTAAGGCTGATCACGCTATCACTGAATCTATCTGGAACATAGTTCGCGTTCTGACCCCAAGCTTCCAGCAGCACATTTTGCGCTCCGCCTCGAAATGCTATATCGATGTATTCTTCTATAACAAAGGGACTTGCACTTAGAGGCAAATCAGGATCTATAGTCGCTTCCACAAAGATATAGATACTGTCCATTGCTTCTATTCTGACCTTTTCTACAATCGGGCCTTTGATCCCATCTACGTTTATTCTGAAGGTCGAGTTCTCATTATTTCTGAGGCTGACCTTGTCCAATATAACAGACTGAGCCTCTTGGTTGTATACTTTGAAGAATCGTGTAATGGTTCCTAATTCGGTAAAGACAGTATCATATCTCAAAGTGTCAAGGGATCTCGTAATCACTGGGGAATCTCCCATAAATACCTCATCGTTATTACAAGAATAAAGTAAGAGAATCAGTATCGGCAGTGCGAGCAGGTAGGTCTTATACTTGACGTAGAATGAATGGTGTATCATAGACTTATTAAACAGTAAAATTACTGTAATATTCCCTTATCTGAGAATTACTTAAAATAGTCAGCTAGTCTATTGTAATACTTGTCTTTGTCTCCAAATGCACAAACTATCAGGAAGATATAAATTAGCTTTGCACCCGATGAAAAGCCAGATACTGGATAAGGTTATAGATGTTGTGATACCTGCCTATAACGAGGAGTCATCTATCGGGAAGGTTATAGCAGCCATACCTAGTGCTTATGTTAGGCATGTCATCGTCTGTAACAATAATAGCAAGGATCAGACGGCTAAGGTTGCTGCTGATGGAGGGGCCATTGTGGTAGCAGCCACACGAAAAGGCTATGGCAGTGCTTGCCTGGCTGGCTTAGACTATATTTCTAAGTTAGAGCAGAGCCCAGACATTGTGGTCTTCTTAGATGGAGATTATTCTGATCATCCAGAAGAATTACCCTTACTGATCCAACCTATAATAGATGACGACGTCGATATGGTTATCGGTTCTCGTGCCTTAGGGAGACTCGAAAGAGGCGCGATGCAACCACAGCAGATTTTTGGTAATTGGCTGGCAACGACGCTGATTAAATTCTTCTATAACTATACCTTCACGGACTTAGGCCCCTTTAGGGCAATAAAGTATCAATCCTTACTAGCCTTAGAAATGGAGGATAAAGATTTTGGTTGGACAGTAGAGATGCAGGTCAAAGCGGCTAAAAAGGCATTCAAGACAGAAGAAATCCCAGTAACCTATAGAAAACGAATCGGAGTGTCAAAGGTGTCTGGAACTATAAAAGGAACCGTTCTGGCGGGGCAAAAAATAATTTGGACAATATTTAAGTATCTATGATGGAGGTTTTGGGTCAAATAGTGTTTGTGATTTATATCTGTTGTCTCGGGTATATAGGTATATATTGTTTATTTCAGTTCCATTTGCTTTACCAATATCTAACAAAGGTTGCGATCAGCAATAAAGGTGAGCTCGAATCTCAATGGGAAGAACATCCATTCGTAACCATTCAATTACCTGTATTTAACGAGTTTTTTGTTCTGGAAAGACTAATCGATACAGTCATCAAAATGGACTATCCCAAGTCTCGATTTGAAATCCATATCTTGGATGACTCTACTGACGAAACACTCCAGCTTTCGGAGAAAAAAGCGGCAGAGTATAGAGCAAAGGGGTTCAATATAGAGTGTATAAGTAGAATCGATAGAAAGGGTTATAAAGCCGGAGCGCTAAAAGAAGCGATGCTCAAAGCTAAAGGAGAATTCATCGTTATATTTGATGCTGACTTTATGCCAGAAAGAGATTTTCTAAAGTCAACCTTACCGCATTTCCGTGACCCTAGAGTCGGCATAGTACAGACCAGATGGGGGCATCTGAATCAAAAGTATTCCCTGCTGACAGAACTACAAGCCTTCCAGCTTAATGTCCATTTTACAGTAGAACAAAAGGGGAGACAGCGTGGCCAATATCTACTGCAATTTAATGGCACTGCTGGGGTATGGCGAACAGAAACAATAAAAGATGCTGGCGGCTGGGAAGCTGATACCCTGACAGAGGATTTAGATCTCAGCTATAGAGCTCAGCTCAAAGGTTGGCGCATCGTATACTTAGAAGATGTCTTATCACCAGCAGAATTACCAGCGGAGATCCATGGATTGAAGTCCCAGCAGTTTAGATGGATGAAAGGCGGTGCAGAAACAGCAAAAAAACTCTTACCTCAAGTATGGGCGAGTCACCTATCAGTCCAGCAGAAAGTGCATGCAACGGTACACCTATTAGCCAGTAGCATCTTCCTATCAGTATTTTTGCTTGGTTTTATTAGTGTCCCTTTGTTATTCTTGCTTAATCCATTAGGCGTGGAATATTCTCTGATGAGCCTATTTCTAGTGAGTACCATCTTTGTCTTTATAATCTACTATGTTGCTAATGTCAAGGTAGCCTGGAAAGGAGATAACAAGTTGAAGTCTGTAAGCAAGTTCATATTTATATTCCCCATTTTCTTAGCCATATCGATGGGCTTGTCATTCCATAATTCCTTAGCAGTCATTCAGGGATTTTTAGGTCGAAAATCGGCTTTTGTAAGAACACCGAAGTTCGACATCAAGACCATCTCTGATAGTTTCAGGAAGTCTAAATATTCCCATCGAAAAATATCCAAGGTGACCATAACTGAGGGGATGCTTGCTATCTACTTCTTAGTCGCCATGGTCTTCGGACTTAGGATGGGAAATACATCCATGTTTATTTTGCATTCATTGCTGTTTGTTGGCTATAGCACCATCTTTTATTATTCCATCACACATTTGAGATCTTAGTACCTTGGTAGCTTAGATGGACAGATCTATTGTATTAGGACTAAGTATCTCTTGCTTAATTGGCTCTATTTGGTATCTCGGTACACAAGTAGGGCAGGGTGATTTTTCGCAGCTTATCCTCAGTTATTCAGGTGCGTTTCTGGCCTATGGTATCTGTCTCTTTTACACAATAAGGAACCCCAGTTCTGCTCTAGCCTTATGGGTCGGCATAGCGGTCTTGTTGCGACTTATGCTGGTTTCGAGCAGCCCTAATCTATCTGATGATATCTATAGATTCTTATGGGATGGTCATCTAATGCAAGAAGGCATTAGTGTATTATCATACACACCGAGTCAGATTATGGCTATGCCTGGGTTTAGTGATGCTTATCTAGAGCAGTTGTATCCATTACTTAATTCACCGGATTACTTTACCATCTATCCACCCGTGTCACAACTCGTGTTCTATCTATCGACGATAGGTGATACATGGTCAGTAGAAACCTCGATAACCACCATGAAATTGATATTAATCGGTTTCGAGGTGGGGACGATACTTCTTATAATCCAACTTCTACGTGCCCTTAAGCTACCGACTAGTAATGTTCTCATATATGCCCTTAACCCCTTAGTGATCGTAGAAGTGTGTGGACAGACGCATTTCGAAGGGGTTATGGTCTTCTTCTTAGTAGCGATGATTTATTTTCTGTATAAAAAACAGATGTGCCTTAGTGGTGCGATGATGTCGCTTTCTATTGCTACAAAATTGCTTCCATTGATGTGTTTGCCATTGCTTCTTAAGTTTTTGCATAATGATAGAAGAAGTCTCATTGTCTATTTTATGACTATAGCCAGCTGCATAGCAATCTTATTTATACCATTTTTCTGGTCCTTGGATGTGGCTAACTTTGTGGATAGTCTAGATCTCTATTTTAGGAAATTCGAGTTCAATGCAAGTGTGTATTATGTCTTGCGTTGGATAGGGAAGTTACTCACTGGCTATAACCAGATTAGCATTATTGGGCCATTGCTGTCGTTGCTAACTATAGGCTTTATTCTGAATCTAACTAAGAAAGTGAAAGCAAGTATCCCAACGCTGATCCAGCTGATGTCATGGTGCTTTGTTTGCTATCTGCTGTTGACAACCACAGTTCATCCATGGTATCTAATCACCTTGGTGTTCTTTTCTGTATTTACTAGAGACTGGTGGATCGTTATCTGGGCTGGGGTAGGGATACTTAGTTATTCTTTATATTCAGAAACATGGACTGCCTACCACCTGTGGTTTGTAGCATTAGAATATCTAATTGTTATAGGTGCGTACCTCATCATGAGAAGGCAAAAAGAAAAAGAGCCTAAGAAGTATATAACTCCTTAAGCTCTTTGTATTTTTTGATCGACAACTTCGAATTAATATTCCCAAAGGTCATGTTCAAAATTGAACAACTCTGCTTTGATTTTCTCTGATTCTAATAATTGATCGATACCTGCTCTGTCATAACCATAGAAGACATCCTTTACCCTAAGGTCTAATGGATTAGACTCTTTAAGTATATAACTTGCAAAGAATCGAGTTTCGAATAGATCATACCATGACATCGGTGCGATATCATTGTCACCATTCTGTACTCTGTATCTAGCAAGTGGATATCTTGCTTCTGGATAATAGATCCAGAAAAGGACTTCTTGATATTTTAGTTCACCAGTATCAGGGTCGATACTCTGTAGAACAGGCCCTATTCCTAGAATCCTACTTCTTAGAGTTGATAATTCTTTATCGAAATACCATACTTCCTTCATTCTGAATTGCTGTATATCTTCCCAATTAATCTCGTTACGGACCACTTGGACTTTCTCCTCATAAGTATCTGGATCCCAGACAACTGTTGTATCTACTCTGTTCAGCTTTTGGTCGATCTCTTCGACAGTAAGCGGTTCTGTGAAATTCTCATCTCTGAAAATCGCAACATCACCATTTTCTGCTATTTCTCTTAGAATAGAGAAGAACGGCTTAATTGGACTTCTAAATGCGATATTCATTTTCTCTCTCGTGTCGATTAATCTCCACATCCTTCTCTCCCATACGACGTCTGCTTCCCTGACATGATCATACTCTATGACAGGCGCTTCCTCTACTAGGGTACGCTTAACGACGCCATCGACGTATATATCCTCTAGAGGTGTACCAGATTCAGTTATTATTTGAGATTCTACTTGGCCGAAACTAAGGTAGGATAGGCCAAAAGAAAAACTAAGAATTAATAATTGTTTGAGCATGATATTCATGATTTAAGATTAATTACCTGATGTTAAATACCATCTGACCTAGATCTCTAGGTGCAGAATCGCCAGGACACTTACACTTTATGTTCTCGAAAAAGTATCTATCTGAAGGCTTCGCTTTCTTTATTAGAGCAGCTGCAGCACCTACAAATTTTCCACCTCTATTTTCTGCTGGTTCAGCATCTTGTCGCTTAGCAACACGTACTAGTCTGAATCCAACGATATTACACTTTGCATCGAAATCAAAACCTTCTAATTCTGGGTAGATTGCTAGCTGAGCTTTGAATTCTCCACTTGGCATTGCACCCCCTCTATTCCTAGAAAGTTTCGGCACTGGATCTGGAATTCTCTTAGATCTGAATCCTTTACTTGCATTCATACCTGGTGCTGTAACATTGATCTTAGCTTCCTCACCTTTTCTAGTCGGTGTGGTTACTCTGACAGTAAATGTACCGTCACTATTTTTCTTAATCGTTCCGCCACCTGGGCCACTCATACCAACTTTGACATCTTTACTAGATACACCAGCTGCAGATACTTCTACAGGATTGTCTACGCCGATATAGAATACATTCATCTTAGTAGGGGAGATAGCGACTGATCTTTCGCCCACTTCATAAGAGAATTCTTTTTTAAAGGTTTGAGTTTCACCAGTTGCAGGGTTGGTTATACTAGCCTGACCAGTGAACTTCTTGATACCCACTGAAGTAGCTGTTTCTTCGAAATTGGCGATACCATCTTTGTTAATAGGTAATTTTCTACCATTAACTGAGATAGAAATACCTGTTTTGGAATCGGCGCCAGCGAAGGCACTCAAGAAGACGTCTGACTTGAATTTTTCTCCTTTTATGATGTAAGATTTTTCTGGTGCTGATACGACAGTATATTTATCTAAGACAACATCTGTTGTTGTACCAACTTTACCAGCAAGATACTTCAGTGCAGCTGATTCAGTAGCTTTGACATCATTGATATACTTACTGAAAAGTGGAATCACAGCCTGAAGTGGCATGTGGTCAAAATTCATGTGAGACCAACTTGCTTTGCCTTTCTTTTGCCATGTTTCATCATCAACTTGGACAGCAATTTCTTTCATGAAGTTAGGCTTGTCCTCCTCGTCGACATACTGGAGCATTTCTTCTCTGTAGGCCATTAGTTTGCTCTTAATCTCTTCTCCGACGCCCGGATTACCATCATGATCTATAACAAGTGTCCTTGTTGTGACATCATAATCTTTGGCCATTTTGAGATCATCAGTTTCGTTGCCATTCTCATCTAGCTTGAAACCACCTTTCCCACTACCGAAATCAGTTTTCATATCTGTGACTATCTTATTAAGATAATCTGAAATTTCAGCTGATTTCTCCCTGATAGGATCTATCCTATCAGCATATGTTGCTAGAGAAGCTCTCTTCTTAGCGCCCGTTTTTATAGCTTCGGGTAGACTGTTATTGGAATCATCCAATGATTTATTTGATTTTACTAGCCCCTTATCAACCAATTTAAATGCGTTGAAAACCTCAGCAGATACGTTCAGTGCCAGTAGAGCAGTGAGTACCAGATACATGATGTTAATCATCAGCTGACGGGGTTCCTTAGGTATAGACATAGTTCTATTTTACTTAGTTAACTAAAAAAAGTTAGAATCTTGATTTAAACATTTTGTTTAAATGCACCTAAGACATTGCCGTATACACCATTAAGTGAAGCAAGATTAGTATTCAGAGAAGCCATGTTGTTCTTATAGTTCTGAGCATCTTCATTAGCAGAATTAAGCGTATCTACAGTCTGACCCATTGCACTCATTGCTTCGTTCAATTTGTCATAAAAATTACTCATGCCTTCTATCTGACCTTTAGTCTGAGAGAAATCAACTTCCTGAAGTGCTTTGAGTGAACCTAAGCTCGTAGACATACCTTGTAATTCAGATAGCATACCACCTAATTTCCCTTCTACAGCATCAGCATCTAGAGGACGTCCGACGCCACCTACATCACCAGCACTAAGTGGTGCAATTGCTGCATTATAGTTATCTAAGCCTGGGTATAGTTTTTCCCAGTAGTAATCTTTTTCTGGTGGAAGAATTCCAAGCATCGCGAATAAGAATGCTTCCGTAAGCAATCCAGCGGTAATCATGGTGTTACCTAGTGGATGACTAAGTATCTTCATCAGTGCTCCGATCATAACGACGGCTGCACCTACACCGATTATTAAATTTTTTAAGTATTTAAATCCTTTTGATTTGATAAAACTCATTAGTAAGAAAATTTAAAAGTTAGTTAATTAACTGATTATCATAGTGTTAGTGTATATTATCTAGAAGTCATTGATAGATCTACCTAAGAAGGTAAGAGCACATCTGAAGCCTACATAAGACTTGGTTGTATCTTGGTATTCCCAATTCCTGGTCCCTGTCTGACAGTAATAAGAAATATCTTTCCATGATCCACCTCTGACCACTTTTCTTTTGTATGACTCAGGATCATCATCCTTCGCATCATATTTCATATCTGGATTCAAATCATGTGTGTGCTGATATGCATTAGGATGGTATGCTGATTCAGTCCATTCAGCTACATTTCCTGCCATATTGTATAAGCCATAATCATTTGGAAAGTAGGCATCAGCCTTGACAGTATAGAACCCACCGTCTTCAGGATAATTACCTCTACCTGGTTTGAAGTTAGCTAATAGACAGCCTTTTGCATTTCTGATATAATAGCCACCCCATGGATACGGCGCAATTGCACGACCACCTCTAGCAGCCCATTCCCATTCCGTTTCTGTGGGTAATCTATACTCTTCAGTATTTGGCTCATCTTCGCCTTTGAATGCATTTCTTACATGTGTTCTCCAGTTACAAAATGCTTTAGCTTGTTGCCAGTTGACACCGACGACTGGATAATCATCAAAGGCTGGATGCCAGAAATAATTCCTAGTGAAAGGTTCATTGTACGAGTAAGAGAAATCTCTAATCCAGACTAATGTATCAGGATAAGCATTGACTTTTCTTTCATTAAGTAGCTGAGACCTAACCATATCAGGGTTATGAGCTGCTTTTTTCCAGTCAATCCATTTGTAAGTGTAGTC
>CALEAC010000020.1 GCA_937944095.1 uncultured Saprospiraceae bacterium | reverse complement strand
CAGTCCAAAAGCAAGGATACCTAGGTCATCTGTCATGCCTAATACAGGTGTCAGATCTGGGATGACATCTATGGGATTGAGAAAATAGGCGATAGACCCTATGATAATCTTCTTAGCCCAGGGTGGGACATCAGCTTGTGTGTAAGCGTAATAGAGTAGTAGGACAATATATATCCCTTTTGTCGAAAGCTTATCGAAAAACCTTCTGACATAGGTGATAACCTGCTTGATATCAATCTTATCCATTAAACTCCTAATGGTTTTAGCTCTGTAAAAGTTCTTTTTAAAACTTGGATCGTCTTAGACAGACAAGCCGGTTTATCATGGAGCACGATAATAGAGTCGGCTATTAGATGGGTTTTGATATTATGACTGACTATTTCGGAACTGATCTTTTCGTCGAAATCACCCGGCATAATACCCCACATGACTATGTTAGCAAGTTTTTTTACAGTCTTGTATTGGCGGAAAGTCATCCGACCATAAGGTGGTCTGAAAAGTGTAGTCTTTAGGATGTCTTGTCCTTTGGTTACATTCTCAACAAATGATTTGGTACTTAGTCTCCAGCCCGATAGATGCTGATACCCGTGGTTGCCAATCTGGTGTCCTTCATTTCTTAGGTCATCCATAAGTTGTGGATACTGTTCCGCATTCTCCCCAGTACAAAAGAAGGTCGCACTTAGATTTAGTTGATTTAGTGTTTCTATTAGCCGAGGGGTCGACTCAGGATGAGGTCCGTCGTCAAAGGTTAACCTGAGCATCGGGTCTGACTCAGCAGTCCAGATTATTTCTGGAAATAACCTTTGGATAATTCCTGGGGTCTTAGTGAAGTACATTATTTCATTCGAGGACGACGACGCTTGCTCTTTCCACCACCTTGTCTGACCATCCGCATGCCTGACTTGCCCATGGATTGTGCTGTTTTCATCTGTGCTTTATTATTGCTCATCGCCTTTTCGAACATATCTAATTGGCTCTTAATATCAGATTGTGTGACATTAAGACCTCTAGCTTGCTTGAAGTAATTATTAGCTGCAGTCCAGTTGCCTTTAGTGCCCTTGATATTAGCTAACTGCATCAGAACCATTGCTTTCTCATTATCAGAGGGCAACTTGAGGTTAAGAGCGGTATTAAAATGTTCTTCTGCATCCTTATGGTCACTTCTGTTAGCCGCTATGGTCCCTTTCATGATATAGTAGAAGGCGCGGTTGGTAACATATAACCATTGTGGAAATTTGGTTAGGCTTAGTCTGTTATCTGCGGCATTGAAATCGCCGTCTTGGACTA
Organism: uncultured Saprospiraceae bacterium; assembly: GCA_937944095.1. GTDB lineage: Bacteria > Bacteroidota > Bacteroidia > Chitinophagales > Saprospiraceae > RFSX01. The sequence goes on along the minus strand of CALEAC010000020.1, from coordinate 1,634 downwards.
ACTGTGCAGCTGTCTGGACTGTACCCAGAAAAATATAACTCGCGAGCATAATGAAGCCCAACAACCAAAAAGGTAGCGCGTACCAGAATCCAAAGGTTGTGGTGAGTATCGCACCTCCTATGAACCCTAAGGCTATCAAGGCGAATTTCAAAAAGATGTTTATCGTGAACATGTAGTTTCTTTCTTTAGGTTAAATATAGTAAAAGCTAAAGTGTTCATATAAGCAGGCTCTTATCATTAGCTAGGACTAGATTATCTTGTATACTTAATGATCTATAATTAGGGAATTTCGCTCCAAAGCGCTCAATAAAGCGCTTATTCTCAGTTTTGTCCTCTGGCGTAATATTCATCCGATTATAGAATAGTAGACCATCTGATCGTAATCTAAGGCTTAGCAGTTCGAGGAACTCAGCTGATTGGAATTGCTCTGGGATGGTTGCTGACTGAAAGATGTCCATGATTATCAGATCATATGATTCTTCATGAACATGCAAGAACGACCTCGCTTCAGCGTTAATGACCTCTACAAACGAGTCTATCTCATCCAGCGTATAAGTCTGGCACATCCTGCATATCTCAGGATCGAGCTCTACGGCGGTGTAATCCATCTTACGGCCCATTGATTTCTCGAGGATATAGATAACTGAACCTAGGCCTAAGCCAAGTATTAGCACTCGATTTCCTGATAGGCGTTCCCAATTGACTTTCTGGAAAGCATGGTAGAAATTGAGGTACTTATCATCGAAACTATAGATGGCATCTTTTGTCACAAGCTGGTGTCTCCCTTGCGTCAGAATAACTTCCAGATATGGATTGTAGGCTGAGCTGGTTTGCTCAATAGAAATTTCGGTAAAATGGCTGAATAGTTTTTTCCAAAAAGGTTGCTGCATGGATTATTCCCATTTTCTGTATCCAGCGGTACTCAGAAAAACGTGTTCTAGTATAGTCTTATCCACATCCATAAGGATAACTTTCCGTCTAGCCATAACGGCTTCTGCCACTTCTAGGGCCTTATCTAATTTGTAAGTGATGTATCCTTTCGTCCCGCCCCATGAAAAAGAGGGAATATAAGTTCTAGGAAAACCACTGCCGAAGATATTACTGTTGACACCCACGACGGTGCCGGTATTGAACATTGTATTGATGCCTGTTTTGGAATGATCTCCCATGATGAGGCCACAGAACTGGAGGCCTGTTGATTGGAATGAACTCTGGTTGTAATCCCAAATCTTGACGTCTGCATAATTATTCTTCAGGTTACTCGCATTGGTGTCAGCGCCTAGGTTGCACCATTCTCCGATAACGGCATTGCCTAAGAAGCCATCATGTCCCTTGTTAGAATAGCCTTGGAAGACGACATTATTCACTTCGCCACCGACCTTAGAGTAGGGGCCTATACTGGTGCCACCGTATATCTTGGCAGCCATTTTTATGACAGAGTGTTCTCCTAGAGCAAAAGGGCCTCTGATATGAGCTCCTTCCATAACCTCAGTATTCTTACCTATATAGATTGGGCCATGAGTTGCATTCAGCGTCGCACAATTGACGATGGCGCCTTCCTCGATGAATATCTGCTCTGGCACAATAGGATGTGTATGATATGGGATAGCTTGTGACTTCTTACCATAGGTCAT
>CALEAC010000019.1 GCA_937944095.1 uncultured Saprospiraceae bacterium | reverse complement strand
GAAGGTAATGAATATGAACTATTCGGCTGGTTACTACCGATCAAACCACGTCCGTCTGTGTCTAAGACCATGCCGGGCTTCTTGATGCCTAGTCATGCTTATGAGGCCAATACCAATACACACGGTGAAAAAAGAGCCTTCGTGGTGACTGGACAGTATGAGAAAGTCCTGCCGATGGATATCTACCCACAACATCTCATGAAAGCCATTATGGCTGGTGATATAGAACGCATGGAAGGTCTAGGACTGATAGAGTTATCTGAAGAGGATATCGCTCTAGCTGAATTCACCTGTACTTCGAAGATGCCATTGCAGGAGATTCTGCGTGATGGTCTAGATATGATGCGAGAACAAGCCTAATAATAACCACTAAGAACTTACCGAACGACGATATGGGATTACTTAAATTCATACAAAGCATAGAGCCGGACAAGAAGAAAAGCCCTTTTCTACATACCCTGTATGATGGCTTCTTCACGTTCGCCTATGCGCCTGACAAAACGACCAGTGGTGGAGTCCATATCAGAGATGGTATGGATCTGAAGCGAACGATGGTCATGGTGGTATTAGCAATGCAACTTTGCTATGTCTTTGGGACCTATAACATGGGTCACCAGCATTTTGTAGCGATGGGCCAGTACCTTGGATTCTTAGAGGGCTTTCATCTGAAGTTAGCGCATGGTCTCATTAAGTTACTGCCGATTTTCATATGGACTCATCTCATCGGACTGGGAATAGAATTCTGGTTTGCTGCTAAGAAAGGGCATGCTATCGAGGAAGGTTTCCTAGTATCAGGGGCGCTCATACCACTGATTATGCCACCAGACATTCCGATCTGGATACTATGTGTCGCCGTCGCTTTTGCGGTGATACTTGGTAAGGAAGCCTTTGGAGGTACAGGGATGAACATATGGAACGTCGCATTACTGGCAAGGGTATTTGTATTCTTCGCTTATCCGACCTCTATCTCAGGTGATGAAGTGTGGGTCTCAGGTTTTGAGCAAGTGGCACCTGGTATGGCTGTTGACTATGGTTGGGCACATGGCATCTTTGATAAATTATTCTCATGGATGGACATGGCCACGTTTGATACCGCAGCGGTCGTCGCAGATGGTTATTCTGGCGCAACACCTCTATCCCTCGCTTATGTTGGTGGTTGGGATAATGTTCTGGCACACTATTCTACGACTCAGTTGTGGTGGGGTGTGATACCAGGATCTATAGGAGAAACATGTAAGCCACTTATCCTCATAGGAGCTGCCATCTTACTGATTACAGGAATAGCCAGTTGGAGGATTATGCTAAGTATGTTCCTCGGAGCTATAGCTGGAGGCTGGTTGCTTAATGCTTGGGGTGCAACCCCTTTCATGGAGGTGCCATGGATCTATCAATTTTATATGGGTAGTTTCTTCTTTGCGATGGCATTCATGGCAACAGATCCAGTAACAGCCGCATCGACTAATATGGGTAAATGGGTCTATGGGTTCCTCATAGGTATTATCGGTATGCTTATCCGTGTTATTAATCCGGCCTACCCAGAAGGATGGATGCTAGCGATCTTATTTCTCAATACGTTTGCACCACTAATCGATCACTATGTCATAGAGGGCAATATGAAGCGCCGACTCAAAACAGGCAAGGATATAACAGATACACATTCTCAAAACAACGAAAACGAAGTCGCACATGCATAGTACAGGATCCGTATTGAGATTCGTCCTTATTCTGACTACAGTAGTCTCGTTACTACTGGCTTTTTTACAGAATGGACTGAAGTCTCGACATGAAATGAATGAGGCAGTCTATAGTAAGAAAGCGACGCTAGCTTCTATTTCTGACCATCTCAACATCGATTTTTCTACCATTACGGATGAGCAGGTAGAGGAGATTTTTGCTAAGAGCATAGAGCAAGTTGTTGTCAATCAGGACGGACAGGCCTTTACTCCTGAAGAGGTGATGGCCATGGGTTACAAGGGTGGCAGTGCCAGTGATCTAGACATGGCTAAGGAGCATAAAAAAGGCGCTGAGAAAATGTTGCCACTTTATGTATTTACCAAGTCTGACGGCAAGAAATACTATATACTCTATGCGAGGGGCAAAGGCCTGTGGGATGAAATATGGGGCTGTATTGCACTGAAAGACGACTTCAATACGATAGCAGGTGTTTCCTTTGATCATAAGGCAGAGACACCAGGTCTAGGGGCAGAAATCAAGGATAATAAAGCTTGGGTGAAGCAATTCATCGGTAAGAAATTATACGACGGCGACGAGTTTAAGTCTATTAAGGTCCGAAAGGGTGGTGCTAAGGACCCAGTCTATGAGGTCGATGCAATCTCTGGTGCAACGATCACTGGTGATGGTGTCGCTGATATGCTAGACGATTACTTGGTTGATTACGAACCTTTTTTGAAAACATTGAAAGGCTAGGAAAGCCTGACTCTATAAATAAACTATCATGGCAGAAACTGCAGTAATAGAGAAAAAAGAAGCCATCAAGTTCGGTAAGAAAGAGCGCAAGCTCTTAACCGATCCATTAGATGATAACAACCCGATTACAGTACAGGTCTTAGGTATCTGTTCGGCACTAGCAGTGACGACGGGCATGAAGAATGCGATGGTTATGGCTGTTGCGGTGGTCTTCGTTTGCACCTTTGCAAATGTCATCACCTCAGCTCTCAGAAAAGCCATCCCAAAGCAGGTCAGAATGATTGTGCAACTGGTCATCATCGCAACGCTCGTGACCGTTGTAGAGCTGACGCTCAAGGCGTATGCTTTTGAGAGTTATAAGCAGTTGTCCGTATTCATCGGATTGATTATTACGAACTGTATCGTGATGGGACGTCTGGAAGCATTCGCGATGGCCAATAGGCCTTACGAGTCAGCACTAGATGGACTCGGTAATGGCGTCGGTTATGGAATCATACTTCTTATGGTTGCTTTCATCCGAGAGTTATTCGGTAAGGGTGAATTATTCGGGTATAAACTAATCGGTGCAGCACCTGAGTATATGGTGAACACCTTAGATAGCAAGTGGTTCGGTTGGTACCAAGGTAATAACCTGATGGTGTTATTCCCATCGGCGATGTTTGTCATTGCTGTTCTTATATGGGTACACCGAGCTTGGAATCCTAAGTTAGTGGACGTATCGTAGTGCTTTCGAATTAGACAAAAAAACAACAATGGGAGACTTAATAAATATCTTTATAAAATCAGCCTTCATAGAAAATCTAGCTCTGGCTTATTTCTTAGGCATGTGTTCATATCTAGCGGTATCTAAGACTGTCAAGACGGCTTTTGGCCTAGGTCTAGCAGTTATCTTTGTACTAGGTATCACAATGCCAATCAATTGGGTGATTAACACTTGGTTGCTCGGAGAGAATGGCGTGTTCCAAACGGATCTGACCTTCTTGCGATTTATCCTTTTTATCGCTGTGATTGCATCTATGGTGCAACTGGTAGAGATGGTCGTAGAGAAATACTCACCATCATTATATAATTCACTAGGGATATTCTTACCACTGATCACTGTGAACTGCGCCATTTTGGGTGGATCACTATTCATGGTATCTAAGGAATATAATTTCTCTGAAGCGGTTGCCTTCGGGTTAGGCGGTGGCTTCGGCTGGTTCCTAGCAATCATTGCAATTGCAGCCATCAGAGAGAAAATCAAGTATTCTGATGTACCTGCACCGATGCGTGGATTAGGTATGGCATTTTTGCTTACTGGTATGATGGGGATGGCCTTTATGGGCCTGATGGGCATCGATCCAGCAGCATTTTAGAAAATCTATTATAATTCAGTAAGTAGAGCATATGATAGCTATGTACTTAATAATCGATACCACTTTCTGGCCATATATTGCTGCTTGGGCAGTATTCGTGATGGTCATCATGTTACTCTCTTATATGCTAATTGCAGCAAGAAAGAGACTGGTCGCCCAAGGGAATGTCAACATCTATGTCAACGGTGACAAGGATAACCCCTTAGTGGTAGAGCCCGGCACCAGTTTGTTATCAGCACTGTCAGACAAATCGGTGTTCTTGCCGTCTGCCTGTGGTGGTGGTGGGACTTGTGCGATGTGTGAGTGTCATGTATATTCTGGTGGTGGCGATGTGCTGCCAACTGAGATGAATCACATGACTCGAAAAGAGGCTGCAGCTGGTATGCGTCTCGCCTGTCAGGTCAAAGTCAGAGAAGACATGGATATCTCGGTGCCAGAAGAAGTCTTCGGTATCAAGAAATGGGAATGCGAGGTCATCTCTAATTATAACGTCGCCACTTTTATCAAGGAGTTCATCGTCAGATTACCAGAAGGTGAATCTTTAGACTTTCAGGCTGGGGGATATATCCAAGTCGACGTACCCCCTGTGGTCGTAGATTACAAAAAGGATATCGACATCACGGCGCATCCTGACTACCATGATTCACCAGACAAATTTCAGAAAGACTGGGATAAGTTCAAGCTTTGGGATCTAAAAATGGTCAATGACGAAACTATTTTTAGAGCATACTCGATGTCTAATCACCCTGCAGAGGGTAATATTGTGTCACTGACAATTAGAATCGCTACGCCACCTTTCGATAGGAACAAAGGCGGCTGGATGGACGTCAATCCAGGTATCTGTTCTTCTTATGTCTTCGCTCAGAAGCCAGGTGATAAGGTAACCATCTCAGGTCCATATGGAGAATTCTTTATCAAGGAAACAGAGAATGAGATGCTCTATGTTGGAGGTGGTGCAGGGATGGCACCGATGAGATCGCACTTATATCACCTCTTCCATACATTGAAGACAGGTCGTAAAGTGACTTTCTTCTATGGTGGTAGAACGAAGCAAGAACTGTTCTATATCCAAGAATTCAGAGAAATCGAGAAACAATTTCCTAATTTCAGATTTGCAGTTGCACTGGATAATCCATTACCAGAAGATAACTGGGTGCTCAAAAAACATATAGACGATCCAGAAGGTGATGGTTTCAAAGGGTATGTCCATCAAGTGGTAATAGATGAATTCCTAAGTAAGCATGATGCACCAGAGGAGATAGAGCTCTATTTCTGTGGCCCACCGATTATGAATCAGTGTGTTCTTAAGATGGCTGATGACTGGGGTATACCAGAAGATAATGTGGCCTTTGATGATTTCGGAGGATAGACGCATAACATAAATAACATATATGAAAAGCCATTAGAAACGTTCTGATGGCTTTTCTTCTTTTTAAGACAGGATAAGACTATATCTAAATCAGATAACTCTTATACTTGTAGCAGTTATAACACAGATAATATGCAACGTTTTATTACAGTATTGTGCTTAGCACTTTCTATCTCTGGCCTCTTCTCTCAGAATCATTTCCTCGTCGAGCTAGAAAATCGTTCTCCGACAGTTAGTGAAATGGTCCAAGCCTATGAAGGCGCCAGTTCGATACCATTCCTTGCTAATGATATCAATGGCGTAGAGCAGTCTCTATTGTCAGAAACAGGTAAGACAGTTTTACTATGGTTCTGGAATACGGCATGTCCCAAATGCCTTGATCAGATAGTGGCTTTGAACGCCTTGGTTAAGAAGTATCCTAAAGATTTAGCTGTGATCTCTTTCGCTAATGAATCGAAGGCGGAACTGCAGGCTTTTATAGCCACGACACCTGTAGATTTCCCTATCATTCCTAGTAGCAAAACCTTGTCTGAAGGGCCCTACGGCGGTGAGTTAGGTTACCCCAAGTTCTTCATGTTAGATAATAATGCCAAGACGAAGTGGGTGATTCCAGAAGTGGAGATGCGCGGTGACTTTGATACCTTTAATTTCTTCGAGACACTACATGTGTCTCTGCAGAAGTCATAGATGAGCGTCAGAAAGAATTATAGCTCTGGTGCTGTATGGGAAGATATCGTCGGCTACTCCAGAGCTGTTAAGGTAGGTGAGGTCGTGGAAGTTGCGGGTACAACGGCCAGTCGAGCTGGTAGCGTCTTGCATCCTGGTAACGCCTATCTCCAAACACAAGAAATAATTCAAATAGCCAAGGAGGTTCTAGAGCGAGCAGGTAGCAAGCTAGAGGATGTTATTAGGACACGGATGTATGTTACTGACATTGAGGATTGGGAACAAGTGGGTAAGGCCCATGGAGAGGCTTTCAGGGATATAAAACCCGCCACGACTCTAGTGGAAGTATCTGGGCTGGTTCATCCAGATATGCTGGTCGAGATAGAATTCACAGCCGTGATCCCAAATAAATCTGCTAACTAGGCGCTATGGCAGAGAAAGTCTATAGTATAAAGGAGATCTATCATACCCTCCAGGGCGAAGGGCATCATGCGGGGCAGTCAGCAATCTTCTGTCGATTTGCTGGGTGTAACCTATGGTCTGGAAGAGAAGAGGATAGGTCCACGGCCATCTGTCAGTTTTGCGATACCAACTTTTGGGGAACAGACGGTGAGAATGGTGGTAAGTATTCTGATGTCGAGCTGGTCAGTAAGATCGTATCACTTTGGCCGAAAGGCGAATCCCCATTTATTGTATTTACAGGAGGGGAGCCTGCCTTGCAATTAGATTCGGAATTATTGTTCGAACTACGTAAGGTCGATGCGACTTGTGCAATAGAGACTAATGGGACGCTGGACCTACCATCTGGTATAGACTGGATCTGCATGAGTCCTAAAGCGAATACAGAGCTGAAAGTCGAGCATGGTGACGAACTGAAGTTGGTGTATCCACAAGCGGGTATGAATCCAGCTGACTTCGAGCGTATGGATTTCACACATTTCTACCTCCAACCTATGGATGGCCCATTTCTCGAGCAGAATACCAAAGCCTGCATACAATACTGCCTCACTAATCCCAATTGGAAGCTCAGTATCCAAACACACAAAGTCCTTCATATTCCATGATCTGGATTCTACTTGCATATTGGCTTCAGCCACCGAGCAGCCCTCACGCTGAGCCGTGTTGGGGGGCTAATCTGACAGAAGTAGAGATCGTGTTAGATGGAGAGGTCATAGAGGCTGACTATACGAAGTCTCAGACTATTACAAAACTCCAAAAAATTGAAACTGGTCAAGTCTATGGTGCTGAGACAGAGCTGCATTTTCTGACTTCGACTAAGGGTATCTACGTGGCGGGCACTATTTGCAATGCTGATATCCAAGCGCGGATGACCTCGCGGGATACAACGCTGTATCTAGAACATTGCTTTGAAGTGTTCTTAGATCCGGATGCAGATGGACTGGACTATTATGAGCTTCAATTCAACCCACTGGGCACGATCTGGGACCTAAAATTAAGGCAAGGTGGACCTACTAAAAAAGATAACTTCCTTCCCTGGCATATACCCGCAGAGCAGCTGGCCATAAAGCTAGCAGGCAGTGCTAATGATAGCTCCGATCTGGATGACAGCTGGAGCTTCGAGTTGTTTTTGAGCTGGTCTGATTTTGATGAAGGCAAGCCGACAGCTGGAGCAGAATGGAAGTACAACTTAATGCTTGCAGACCATAGTCTAGAACTGGCTGGTTATTATACCTATGTACCTACGATGCGTGGCTCTATACATTTTCCTGAATTCTGGCCTTGTCTTAGTTTCTAGAACCTATTTGAGTAAGGTGAAGTGTACGTGAGTGCCTTGGTCTAGACCGTCTGAGGTTGCCCAGATTCTACCACCATGTTTCTCGACGATGCGTTTGCAGAAACTCAGCCCTGCACCTGTGCCTTGGGCATGTATGTTATCCATCACTCTAGAGTAAAGCATGAATATTTTATCTAGGTTTTCGGCAAGAATACCTATCCCGTTATCAGAAATGGAAAATTTGTAATGGTCAGTGGTCGCTATATAATCTATCGATATATGCTGAGGTTGTTCAGGTTTGCGGAATTTAATTGCATTAGAAATGAGGTTCTGAAATAACTGCTTGAGTAAGGTCTGATAACCATATACTGTAGGCAATTCTAGACAGGAAATCGTCGTCTCAGATTCAGTAATTTGTAGAAATAGATCTTCTTTTATATGATGGATAAGTTCATTGAGATTAACATTAGCTTTTTCCTGTGCTTGACCATGGAAGGTTGCATAATCTAATAGACCATTGAGTAGATTTTCCATTCTACCGATTCCATCATGTACCATAGACATGTATTCTGTTGTCTCAGGCGCAAGTGACTTCTCCTTCATGGCGATCAACTTCGTAAAACTGCCTATTGTTCTTAGAGGCTCCTTGAGGTCGTGAGATACCGCGTGTGCAAAATATTCTAGATCTGTATTGGATCTTTTGAGCTCTTCTATAGCCTCCATTAGATCCTTTGTTTTAGCTTCTACGGTTTGCTCTAGTTTATTCTTGTAGCATTCTAATTCTAAGGTTGCAATCGCACTGGCAAAGCGACTGCCTGCCATCGAGCTGATGGCTTCTAGGATTTCTAAATGGTAATTAGTATAAAAGTTTTTTTCGGGGTGTTCGGAATCGATGACACCGATGACTTCATTGTTATAGATGATTGGAATGGCAATCTCAGAAAGGCGGAGTTGATCATCCTGTATATATCTCGGGTCCTCTTTTGTATTGTTGATAACCTCTGCTTTTCCCGTAAGGGCAACTGTACCTACGATGCCTTCACCGATCGGTATGCTTAGTTCATCTAGAATAATTTTTTCTGAAGGATTCTTAGGGCCGTGAGCTGCTTTTTGGACTAAGACTTTATTTTTTTTGTCGACTAGATAGACGACACAATCGACAAAGCCAAGTTTAGATATTGCATTTTGGGTAATTGCCCAGGCGATGCCATCTATCGTATTTTCATGCACTAACTCTCTAGAGAAAGTGTTGATTACTGATTGGTCTACAATCTTTTGTTCTAATAGTGACACCCTGTCGCGACAGGGCTCCATCTTAGTAGAGTAATTATCGGAATTTGATTTAGAACGTATGGTAGGCATGTCGAATAGCAAATTAGACCTTGTCACTTCTACCAGACAAAATTATTCGATTTTTGGTTTCCATTATTCGACGATTAGCGATACATGTCTGGTAAATGTCACCAGTATTACACTATAATCTAATTTTCATACCAAGGTGGAAGTCAGAAAGCTGAGTGGACATCACAGTGTATAATGATTGTGGTCTATAACGATACCCGAGTTCAATAGCAATACCATTAGTAAGCTGTATATCGATATCTAGGCCCGATTCAATTAGCCACGTCCGTTTCGTAATGTCAAAGGATGCTGCTCCAGCTGTTGGAGGCGATGGTGCATCTAGCCTCTGTTCGAAAATTGTTAAGTCTGACAAGATTCTACCCAATCCTATACTAGGTCTTAGCCTTATTGCTGGTGTCAGATTGTAAGCTAAAAATAGTTCGCCACTAAAATAGTATTGAGGTAGCACACTCTCAGGGAGTTTCATTAGCGCGATCGCATTGAGTGGTGCGGCTGTCTCGGCAGCCTCCATTGCGGTGTTAGTTGTGTTATCATCTTGTACAGAAGTCGGTCCACCGCTTTCTGAATTATTGATGAATAAGCTTATTTGATTGTAGTAGTTTGCCGCCAAGCCTAAGCCATAGGACCATTTTTTTCTTGATTTCTCTATTGCTACCCTAGCACCGACGCCTGTTGTATTGAGATCTGGAGCATAGAGACCATAGAGGCCGATTAGGCAATCTATACTGGTTTTTTCAGGAGCCTTCGCTAGAGTTAGATTGGATGGTTGTGTAAGCAGCTCGGACTTATTTTTTAGTGACAATTGCGATTTGAGTATGGTAATTGAAGCTAGGTTATTTATTAATGAAGCTGATGTAGGTTGACTGACCTTGGGTTCTGTATTCGTGATTTCAGCTATTAGATCATCAGTTACTGTTGTTGATTCGGTTTGATTTTGATTGACGCCTTTAGAGATGATGCCTTCCGAAATGACTGGGCTAAGACTTTTCTCAGGCTGATGATTGTTTGTTATTGGTTTCGATGCTTCCCAGTTACTGGAGTTACTTAGTCCGCTATTGTTGATTTTATGTCTAGAATGTTGTTGATTTATTGTTGATGGTTTTGCTGTCGGAATTGTTGTCTGCGTAGTGGTGGAAGTTATAGGGGTGTTTGTGTTTTTAGACTTGGTTGTAATAGTAGTTCGGTCTTGGATTGTTTCTGTTGTGATTTGGTTAGCTATTTGCTCCGTATTTTGAAGTGTATTTTGAAGTGTATTTTGAGTTGTAATTTGAGGTTCTGAGATTTGTAAGTCGTTAGCATAGGTTTCATTAGCTGTAGGTGTTATAGCCCACCAGCCCAATAGTAGGCTAGCTAGCATTATAGAACAGAATAGCCAGAAGACCTTTTTGTCTTTCTTTTTCTTCTGAGGGAGCTCTTTATCCAGGATCTGGGACATTTGCTCCCAGCCTTTTTCAGCTCTTTGATGTTGATTATCCTGCTTCATTATAATTGCTTGAAAACTTCTTAGAATATTCTTTTTGTAAGATTTTTCTGGCTTCTGCCAAATACCATCTACAGGTGTTTTTATTAATTTTCAGTTGCTGGCTGATTTCTTCATGGTCGTAACCTTGGATGACAAACAAGTGGAATACTTGCATATGTTTTTCAGGCAATTCATTCACAAGGTCTATGAGTTCTTGGTAATAGAGACTATGCTTGGCATTGACAGAAGGTTCGTCTTGGAATTCTTCTTCATAGATCAGAAACTTCATGTCTTTTTTGCAGGCTCTGAAATAATTGCTGACACTGTGATAGATAATCTTCCTAACCCATCCTTCGAATGATCCCTTCCCTTCGTACTTATCTATTTTTTTGAAGACCCTCAGGAATCCATCATTGAGGATGTCTAATATCTGATCTTGGTCACTAGTATATTTGGTAACCATTCTTTCCATAATCGGAAAGAAATGTAGGTACAGACACTTTTGTGCTTTCCTGTCATTTTCCCTGCAAAGGGAGATGACTCTTGGCTGATCTATAATCATGTCTAGCATCTGTACCTACTTCTGTTTTCTAGTCTTATTATTAGATCAAGATACCGAATCTTAAGGTCAATCTCTTGTAGGTCAGTCTTTGGTCATGTGTATCAGTAGACCAAGCATCTCTGAACTTGAATCTGGCTTTTTGGAATTTGTAACCAGCATCTAGAGTCATCTTCGTCGGACCTTTCCCAAACCTGAGCCCTATAGCAGGGTAGAGCATAGTGCCTCCTTGGGCTTCTATAATTTGGAAGTCTTCATCTTTGATGACCATGCTATAACCAGCTTGGACATTGAGGAAGAGTGAGGAGTTAGTAGGAGACAAATAACCCGTGTATTCCACGAATAATGGCATTAAATTTTCCCCAGTATCCCACACAAATTTGTCATACCCAACACCGATACCTATACCAAGTAGTCGGTGGAATCGATGGCCTACAACTGCAGAGAATCCTAGGCCATTAATGTGCCTAGCTCTATTCCCGTCATTTCCTGTAATGAATTGCGTTTTGAGACTATAATATATGCCTTGCTCGTCGAAGGTATATAGTCCAGTTAGACTTGACTTCTGGACCACATGCTTAATCTGATCCTGTGGCAGAATCAGACTATCGTCCCAGTCTGTCTTGATATCTATCGTCTCATTAATCTGCCAATCATTGATTGTACATTCTATCACTGAGCCACTTTTCAGCGTGACGATGAACACGGCTTTTTCCTCTGCCTGTTCTATCGTATCCTGAGCCAAGATATTTCCAAGGCAAAGACAAAAGAACAGGATATAATTTATGATGGATTTTCTCATTTCTGATCTTTATTAGTCTATAGATATAAAGCTTAATTCCTTCAGGTCTGATGGGTTCGAACTGTCATATTGATATAGACCGTCTTTTCCGATTATCAAGAGATGATCTGGCCCAAGTGCGATTACATCATAGGCGTGTATATCCTTGATATGCTCTATTCTTTTTAGATTACTATTTTCTTCATTTTCGAATACCTTAAGTCCATGTTCACCTTCGCAGATATATATGTTATCATCTTGTACAGATAGGCCATGAGGATGATCCATATCGTGAGATTCTATGAGTTGTGGTTGTTCTATGCTACTGACGTCGATGATATCTAATTGGTTGATGAAATTCTGGCAGAATGTACCATTACGGAGTGTCACATAAGCAATGTCATTAGATACGTATACTGGATCACAAGCTCTAGCATGAATAAATTCCGAAACATAAACTGGTATATCTGGATTTGTTCTGTCATATATGAACATGCCGTTATTGCCACCGATAAATAAATAATTTTTATAAGGAAAAAGTGTTTCTATATTCCAATTGACATCCGTTGTGTGTGTCTTGCGTGGCTTAGTAGGGTCTTCTAGATTGTAGGCTATTAGTTCAGAGATACTAATTACATAGAGATGGTCTTGTATAACAGAGAAACGGGCAAATGAACCACCCTGACCAGATTGTGTACTTTCTCCTCCACTTCCTGCTGTCTCATTGGAAGTGGGTGCATTTACGTTGGAATCCCACAAGACGAAGCCTCCACGATTAAATGATTGGTCACCGAAGTTAGGATCTGTACAATCGATTTCCACCGTTCTATCGGTGGCTTCTAAGCCGATATAGTAACCTCTTTCTGTGACCCAACTATATACTTTAAAAACCTCTTCATCTCTACAAAGTAACCTTGGATTCTGGAGGTCACTGATATCTATGGTTAGTAGATCTACATAACTATCGGCATACATGATGTCGTTCTGTATAGAGACATCCACATTGCCCGGAATAGCTAAGAAGCCTATTCTCGTTGGGTTACTAGAATCTGTATTATCTATGATATGGATACCTTCATGTCTTTCATTGATCATAATCAAATCATTGTAGAAATAGATCTTACCTGTCGTTTCCATCTTGCGTTGCTCTAAGAAGGTGGGGTTTATTCGGAATTGATCAGGATGTACGAAGATCTGTTCGTATTCGGTAAAGGTCCGGGTCTCGTCACAACTGTCTTTGAGGCATGAGGTCATCGATATGATGATAAAAAGGAGACTGAAGAGGTAAATGGCGTTCTTTTTCATAATGATTTTGATTTTCTACTATTGGAATAATGAGTTGTTCTATTGTGATGACTAGCATCTATATCCAGAAAGACACTAAATCAATTGTTGACGTTGGTAAGTTGACTGAAAACTTTAATTGTTAAGGGCTGTTGATAAAAGAAAATCACTGAGAATATGAGTAAAATACTGGCTTTCAGCACGAGTTCCAGCAAAACTTCTATTAATAAGAAATTAGCTTCCTATGCCGCGAATCTCGTGGCTGGTGCTGAGGTGACGCTAATAGATATGAATGATTATGAGATGACACTATACTCAATCGACAAGGAGAAAGAGCAAGGTGTCCCACAAAAAGCAATAGAGTTCAAGCAGTTAATCGATTCTGCTGATGGTATTATCATGTCTACTGCTGAGCATAACGGCTGCTTTCCTGCTGTGTTCAAAAATCTATATGATTGGGCCTCACGAGTAGATGATGCTACTTGGGGCAACAAACCGATGTTGCTATTATCTACTTCACCAGGCGGACGGGGTGGACAGACCGTTCTAGATTTCGCAGCCAGTTCTTTTCCTTATAACAAGGCAGAGGTCGTAGGCACACTGGCAGTTCCATTCTTCAATAAGGTATTCGATTCCAACCAAGGACTTGCTGATGAGAAACTAAATAATCAGCTTAAGGCATTGATTACTGATCTTGAAAACCGAATAGCGGCTAATGGATAGTTTTCCATCGCTAACATAACTCCTTATACGCTGCTGGTGATACACGAATTATAAAAGTTGACAACTCCTATACATATCGCAGGAAGTTGAATCATCGTATATGTGTTATGGCTTAATTTTAAGCCCTTTGATATAGCACCCTTAATAACAATTTTAATATTCACCTTAAAATTTTTATTAAGTATGATCAACAAAATTTTTGGATTATTAGTCATTGCGACTGTGGTATTTGCGTGTACCCAAGATGTTGTAGAGACTAATAATAAAGCAGATTTAACCAATTTGCAAGAAGCGTTGACCTCATTTGAGGTTGATAATGGCGAATTCCGACCTAAAGGCATCGTCAGAGATTGTAAAGCAATGGATGTCCTATCCGATAAGCTAAAGCAAAACCCAAGTCTAGCTAACAAGCTCGCAGTCATAGAAAAGCACACACAAGACGCGATCTCTTATAAGAAGGGTGGCAATGGTGGTGGCAAGCCTGGTAGTGGCGGCGGTGGCGGCGGTACAGATCCGACTCCAGTTGCTGGTGTGATTAATATTCCTGTAGTGGTCCATGTGGTGTATGCTAATAATCTAGAGAACATTTCTGAGTCTCAGATAGCATCTCAGATAGCAGTCTTAAATCAAGACTTCAATGCAACCAATAGTGACCTGAATCCACCTGCTGCATTTGCTGGTGTGGTTGCTGATAGTGATTTCAATTTCGTATTGGATCAAGTCATCAGAAAGCAAGGTGACAGAACGACTTGGGGCACTAGTGACGCTGTTAAGTCATTCTCTCCCGTTGTTAGTCCAGATAAGAAGTTAAATATCTGGGTAGCACAGATTGGTGGTGGTATCTTAGGTTATGCACAATTTCCAGGTGGCTCGCCATCTACAGATGGTGTTGTCGTTTCGCCACAATTTTTCGGAAATACTGGCTATGTATCTGCGCCTTATGATGGCGGTCGGACCATGACTCACGAAGTAGGTCATTACCTGAATCTGAGACATATCTGGGGAGATGGTAGATGTAATCGAGATGATTTTGTTTCGGATACACCTACATCAGATCGACCTAATTATGGCTGTCCGTCTTCAGTAACACACTGTAGATCACTCGATATGCATATGAACTACATGGACTATGTAGAAGATGATTGTATGTTTATGTTTACAGAAGGGCAAAAGGAAAGAATGAGGGCTCTATTTGCAGTCGGTGGCGCTAGAGAATCAATGGTACAATAATAACTAAGAATAACTTTTACTTCAAAAAATGAGTAAGAGGCGCTTTCCAACAGGAAGCGCCTCTTTTATTGTTGAATATCGTTTTGCCAATTCCGATTGAGATCAAACAAGTTTACTAGATTGATGTTGTGCTGATATAAATTATTAAGTCATGACCATACTTAGATCGTCCTTGTTATTCTTAAGCAGTTTGTTGGTCTCCTGTGGTCAAGCCACCTCACAGGACAAGCCTGATTCCAGACAGGAGGACGAAGATTTCAGGTCTTATTGGTATGCAGGAACAGCAGAGTTGAATCGATACGAACTCAATCAATCTAGGTATGGTGAAATACACCCGGGAGAAGCTGTATTAATCTTTGTGACTGAAGACTTTAGATCAGACCAGCAAGTCAAATATGAATCTGGAGATAGAACTAAGGTAGAGCCAATAATGAAACTGAACTTCACTAGGAAATTCTATACAGGCATATATCCTTATTCTATGATGTCTTCTATCTTCTCTCCACTGTCCTCTGACAAGCCGACTTCTAAGGTAACCACCTCATCACAAGAGTGGTGTGGGCATACTTTCACTCAGCTTAATTATAAGAAAGACAAATATGAAGTCCAGCTGAATTCCTATTTCCAAGATGAAGCAGATCAGAGCACTTCGATACCTAAGACTATCTTGGAAGATGGCATCTGGAATCTCATCAGAATAGCACCTGAGGACTTGCCTATAGGGCAGATAGACCTGGTTCCTAGCACCCAATTCCTTAGACTGAAGCATCTTAATACAATCGCGCATACAGCTGATGTCAGTCTAACAGATTACACTAACCCAGCGCTTTCTTCTAGTAAGATGAAGCAGTATACAATAGCTTATCAGTCTATTCCTAGAACAATCAGTATAATATATGAAGCGGACTTTCCCCACCAGATTCTAGCTTGGGAAGAAGAGGTGCAGAAGGGTTTCAGTGGGGCGGAAAGATCTAAGACGACTGCAGTACGAACTCATAGTATGCATAAAGCATATTGGAATCATAATAAACTAAACGATGCAAGTCTCCGCGAAGAGCTAGGGATGAATAAGTCCTATTAATTGAACTCAGCAAAATGCCATAAGACGCCAGCTGGATCATGCATGAAAACTTCACGACCCCAGGCTTCCGTTTTGATGTCAGAAATTGTGACTGATGGGTAGCGATTGGGCAGACGTAGACTGAGGAGCTGGCTATAATAGGCAGCTAGGTCTTCGACTTCGAGCAGGAGCATACTATTCTCTATCCACCCTTTGACATAATAATCCTGTAGGTAGAAGCTCAGGACATCGTGTATGACGATCAGAACCATGTCAGCTGCAATAACTGTTTCATGCCAACCCAGATCTCTATAGAACTGTCTAGATAGTTGGAAGTCATGCGAACCGATGAAACTTCTTATAGATTTAGGTGTGTTCATCTAGGCTTCTTCCAGAAGCTCTTCTGCTTCTTCTTCCGAAATGGCATTGAGTTCTATTTTGAGGTTGTCGATGATGAATATTTGTCTCTCCATCGTATTCTTACCCATGTAATAACTCAGTACTTCCTTGATCGAAGCATCATTCAGGATAACTGGCTCTAGTTTGATTTCTTCACCTATAAAGGCTCCAAATTCATCTGGGGATATCTCACCTAAGCCTTT
>CALEAC010000018.1 GCA_937944095.1 uncultured Saprospiraceae bacterium | reverse complement strand
CAAAGAACATGGACTGCAATAGACACAGAAACATCACTAAGCAACTCTTGTGTACAAACGATTACGCTAGAAGATAATACTGCTCCAGTTATAATTGGAATGCCTAATAATATCACAGTAAGTGGAGATGGCTCGGGCTGTTCAGTTCCAGTAACATGGACTCTACCGACAGCTACTGACGATTGTGGTACGGTGTCACTTAATAGTAATTATACACCGAATACAAGTTTCTATGAAGGCAGCACAACCGTTACATACACTGCAACAGATAATTGTGGACAATCAGTATCAGCGTCATTCACGGTAACTGTAATATGTGCTGCATGTACTACACCACCGGTAATAACTTGTCCAGCGAACTTTACTGCTTGTTATACTTCTTCTACCGACCCATCAGTATGTGGGTCTGCATATGCAAGCAACAACGGTTCTAATTGTGGAATACCTAATGTAAGCTATACAGATGTTGCCATTTCTACAGGACCTTGTCCAGGAGAAATAGTAACACAAAGAACATGGACCGCTACAGATCCTACATCAGGGCTTAGCACAAGTTGTATCCAAACGATAACTCTAGTCGATGATCTGCCGCCGACTATGTCTAATATACCTCAGGACATTACCGTAACTGGCAGTGGACCTGGTTGTGTCGAGAGTGTCACATGGCAAGCAATAACAATTCAAGATAATTGTGGGATTCCAACTTTGACATCTACACATCAAAGTGGAGACTTTTTCGAAGAAGGTTCTACAGAAGTATCGTGTATAGCAACTGATGAATGTAATAATACAACAACAATATACTTTACAGTAACAGTGCTCTGTGAGGGATGCACGACACCACCGACTATTGTATGTCCAGCAGACTTTACAGATTGTCCGTCAGCAAGTACTGACCCTGCTAACTGTGGTTATGCGACAGCGACTAATACAGGGCTTCACTGCTCAGGATCACCGCAGATAACATACGCAGATCTAATCATTTCTACTGGTCCATGTAACGGTGCAAAAGTTATCCAAAGAACCTGGACAGCAACTGATCCAGTAACTGGTCTATTCAGTACTTGTGTGCAGATGATTACTCTAGTGGACAATGATGCACCGGTGATCACTAATTTACCTAGTAATATTATTGTAAGTGGTTCTGGAGCTGGTTGTTCAGTATTAGTATCGTGGGTAGAACCGACGATAACTGATAACTGTACAATACTATCGGCTGGTTGCAGTTATGTCAATGGTGGTCTATTCCCAGAAGGTATAACGACTGCAGTATATACTGCAACAGATAATTGCGGCAACGTATCCACCGGATCATTCACGATTACGGTAACCTGTGCAGGTTGCGCTAATCCACCAATACTGACTTGTCCACAGGCATTTACAACTTGTCCTATGACAGGAATTCCTGATCCAACTGTTTCAGGTCTAGCATACGTGATTTCTGGAGGAACCCATTGTGGAACACCAATCGTTACTTTTAGTGATGATGTAATTAGCACAGGACCTTGTACTGATGCAAAAGAAATAGAAAGAACATGGACGGCATATGACGAGAACAACCCTGCTCTAAGCGTCACTTGTATTCAGAATATATCACTAGAGGATACGACACCACCGACACTAGCGAGCTGTCCACAGGATCTAATTCTAATTGGAATACCATCAACTGGAAGTGGCACTGGAAGCACAACAGGATGTCATGCGATTGCGACATGGAATGTACCATCGACCAGCGATGATTGTTCTAGAGTAACACTTATAGCAACCGATAACAATGGTCAAGTTGTTAATCCAGGTGATTCCTTCGATGATGGTATAACTACAGTAACATATATAGCGACAGACCTTTGTGGTAATTCGGCTTCATGTGCCTTTGATGTGACAGTAACTTGCCAAGACGCCTGTGCTATACCACCTTCAATGACTTGTCCGCAGAATACAATTGTTTGTGTAGGTGAAGATATCAGTCCATCTATTATAGGACAACCAGTCGTGACTGGTGACCCTAACTGTCCTTCGCCGACTTGGTCTTATGGAGATAATCAGATATCGACTGGACCATGTGCTGGTGAGGCAATCTACGAAAGGACTTGGACAGCAAGTTACCCTGGTACGACGCTTAGCTCAGACTGTACACACACAATAACGATAGAAGATACCGATCCTGTTATAACAGGATGTCCCGACGATATAACTGTTAGCTCTGAATCCACACTAGTAAGTTGGGTGACACCTACTGTTTCTGACTTATGCGGAAATGCCGGAATTTCAGGAAGTCATGTACCTGGTACAACCTTCTCTTGTGGTCCGACGATGGTCACTTATACAGCGACTGACAATTGTGGTCAGACTGCAGAGTGTAACTTTACTGTCTATGTAGATTGTGTAGCAGGTGGTGGATTCACATACTGTCCTGATGATATGGTCTTGACCTGTTCTGGTAGTGGTGCAATTGCCAATTGGAATGATCCAGTATATACTAACACTTGTAGTGATTGTTCTATGGGTCAAAATATCCCGGGATTCATCTACATGGGTACTTACGGAGGTTCTCAGTACTACTGCTCGATTAATCCAGCTACATGGCCATCAGCTAAGCAAAATTGTGAAACAAATGGTGGATATCTGGCAGCGATTAACTCTGCAGGAGAAAATAATTTCCTAGCGAATATCCTGACAATACAATCAG
Source organism: uncultured Saprospiraceae bacterium (assembly GCA_937944095.1). Taxonomy (GTDB): domain Bacteria; phylum Bacteroidota; class Bacteroidia; order Chitinophagales; family Saprospiraceae; genus RFSX01. The sequence continues at coordinate 2,008 of CALEAC010000018.1, read as the reverse complement.
CATGGATTGGTCTTGCTGACCTTAATAATGACAATACCTTTACTTGGTGTAATGGTGAGAATCTAGGATACACAAACTGGTACCCTGGTCAACCTAATAATTTCAATAATAACCAAGACTACTGTGAGATGCTTAGTAATGGTCAGTGGAACGATCAGTACAACAGCTATGCATTAGAGTACATTATGGAGATACCATGTAACTACGTACATCAAATATCAGGGCCGACTTCAGGTACCTTATTAGCTGGTGGTAACTATTCGATAGTTTATGGAGTCAGTGATGGATGTGGTACGAACGAGACTTGTAGTTTCAATATTACGGTAGAGGAGACTCTTACTATGGAATGCCCAAGCGACATCGTTATCACGGCTGATGCTGGTGCGACAACTGCGATTGCTACTTGGAATGTGCCTACAGCAAATAGCTGTTGTTCTAATTGTAGCGGTGATATACCTGGATTCATGTATATGGGTAGCTATGGTGGACATAATTATTATTGTTCGCTTAATCCTGCAACTTGGAATGATGCGAAGAGTTTCTGCTTAGCTAATGGTGGTGACTTGGCGTCTATCAGCTCAGCAGGTGAGAATAGCTACCTAGCCAATATCCTAACGCTACAAGCAGCTTGGATAGGTGGTAATGATTTGAACTCTGAAGGGACTTTTGCATGGAGCAATGGTGATGCATTCACTTACTCTAACTGGTATCCAGGGCAACCTAATAATTTCAACAGTGCACAACACTGCATAGAAATGCTTAGTAGTGGCCAATGGAATGATCAGTATGGTTCTACTATGTTAGAATTTATCATGGAGTTACCTGGTTGCATTAACATCAATCAGACTGCAGGACTTAACCCAGGAAGTAGTTTCCCGTTAGGCACAACAACAATCAGTTATGAAGCTGCCGATGGTTGCGGAAATGTACAAACCTGTTCGTTCGATGTGACAGTAGAAGCTGGTAGTATAGTCGATTGTAATGGTGGTGGACTTAATTCGAGTGATAACTATATAGACATCTGCCAATTTGCAGCGATTAATAATGAGTCTGGTAACAATGGTGGGTACGCAGACTTCACAACTTACTGTGAAGACATACAGCCAGGAGAAGAGGTTTCTATTGTATTGACACCAGGTTATGGACCTAATGGACCACAAGTCACTTACTGGTCTTGCTGGATAGATTTTAATCAAGATGGCGACTTTTATGATAATGATGAGTTCGTCGCTTATGGAAGTGGACTTAATGCAATCTCTGGTGAGGTATCGATTCCTGAGAATATCTGGAATGGTGAATGTACGCTGAGAGTAACAGCTAAGCTAGGAGGTTATGCAACTGACCCATGTGCAGACTACCAATTCGGTGAGACTGAAGATTACTGCCTGACAGTATACAATGGACAGGTCCTTATCCAAGGAGATCAAACTTTAGAAACAAGAGCAGCTGGCAATCCAGCAACGGAATTAAAAACAGCAGAAGTAGAGATAGCAGCAGAGCTAGTAAGTCTGAAAGTCTATCCAAACCCTGTAAGTAATAACATGAATATCACAATCGAAAATCCTACTGCGATCAGATCACTAAGTCTTATAGATGGATCTGGAAGACAGGTTAGAATGATTAACGATATTCAGATGAAGAGTAGTACTGATGTTACGGATCTCCCAGCAGGAGTATATTCACTTTCTGCACAGCTTAGGGATGGAAACATGATGAGCGAAAGGGTGATTATCATGCATTAGGATAATTATAGTTTCAAAGTCTAATTGCAAATAAAGCCGTCTCAAAAGTGAGGCGGCTTTTTTTTTATAAAAAAAATTTAAGTTTCTAGCCTCAGCTAGAATCACTCAATTATTATCTATCAATTCTCCGATTCCCGTAAGCTCAGAAATAATTACTGGGTTGCCTTTATAATAAACATCCCCAATTCCAGAAATAGTCACTGTCAAATTACCTGTAACATTCACATAAACATCACCAGTCCCTGAATTGATTATCGTAGCATCGG
>CALEAC010000017.1 GCA_937944095.1 uncultured Saprospiraceae bacterium | reverse complement strand
TGACGGCACTGACAACTTCTTTTTGTGTAGACTTCTTAGATTATGGGAAAGAGGGTCGGGATGAAGCAACTAAGCAGCGAACTAGAATCCTTGTTCATATTGGATTTTCGATTTTGATCTTCTTAGTGATTTTGATATTCTATTATATCAACGATGATGCAGTAATCAGCCAGATATTCAAGGCTGCTGGTTATACTTATGGTCCGCTATTAGGACTTTATGTTTTTGGCTTTTATACTAAGATACAACTCAAGGATCGCTTGGTGCCTTTAATCTGTATTGCCTCGCCGATTTTGACTTATGTGCTCAATAAGTATTCCACCCAAATTTTTTCTGGTTATAAATTTGGCTTTGAATTACTAATCTTGAATGGCTTGTTAACCTTTATCGGGCTTTGGTTGCTGAAGAAAAAAACAAGAGACCACTTGAATTAAGTCAAATGGTCTCTCGCGATGATATTGAAAAAATGTCTTTTGGATAAGAAAACCAATTTAGGAATTGATTCGATTATACTTCAAATATATTCTAAGTATACACCCCATGATTGCAAGCTGTTTAACATTTACGCCGCAATAGTGTCACCTCCTTTACAGAACTGAATAGTCAAATATTACACTGATGAAAAAGTTAACCGAACAGGATTCTAAATACAGGAATCTAGAGCAAATGACAACCCATGATATCCTCACTAATATGAATAGAGAGGATAAGCTGGTTGCTCTAGCCGTGGCTAAAGTCATTCCAACAATAGCAGCTCTTGTAGATGATATTCATCCACGGATGCAAGCGGGTGGTCGACTCTTTTATATAGGTGCAGGGACCAGTGGTCGGTTAGGAATTCTCGATGCGTCTGAGTGCCCACCGACTTTCGGAGTGCCACATGACTTAGTTGTTGGGTTGATATCTGGTGGGGATGGTGCTATTCGGAAAGCGGTAGAATATGCAGAAGATAGTGTGACAGCGGCTTATGAGGACTTACTTAGCCATGGCGTAGACGAGAGAGATACAGTCATCGGGATAGCCGCTTCTGGGACAACACCCTATGTTATAGGTGGCCTGAGTGCCTGCCAAGATAATGGGATACTCACGGGATCCATTACTTGCAATCCCAATGTGCCCATATTAGCAGTCTCAGATCATTCGATAGTATGTGAGGTCGGCCCAGAGTTCATTACTGGCAGTACTAGGCTTAAATCAGGTACTGCTCAGAAAATGATTCTTAACATGATCAGTACTTCAGTCATGATTAGATTAGGTAGAGTACTTGATAATAAGATGGTCGATATGCAACTGAGTAATCAGAAGTTGGTGATTAGGGGTACTCATATGATAGTCGAGGCAACCGGTATTTCTGAAGATGAAGCGAAGACCATACTCTTAGAGCAGGGTTCTGTTCGATCCGCAGTCGATTTTATCAGAGGTCGTAATTGAGTGGGTTACTTTCTTGAGCTAATCTTTCTTGAGCTAATCTTTGTTGTTCCTCTAGAGCTGCTCTTTCTCGCTCCGCTAGAGTCATGTCAAAGACATCTCGAGAAAAATAGTATTCTTTCTCCTCCGAATCATCTGCCCATGGGTCATGGTGCTCTTCATCCATTTCGATAATACCTTTGAATAGGAAAGCAACCAAGATGCCAACGATACCGCCTAATAAGTGACTCTCCCATGAAATACCTTCCTTGAATGGGACTATACCTCCTAGGTAACCACTATATAATATTGTCACGACCAGTGCTAAGACGATAGACTTAATATTTCGTCTGAAGATGCCACTCCAGAAGATGAACGAGATTAGACCATAGACCACGCCACTAGCACCAATGTGATAGACCGATCGGCCGAATAACCAGACAGCGATGCCTGTAACCAGGTATATGAAAAAGAAACTAGCCCAGGCCACACGCTTATAGAAGAAGTAAATAATAAGCGTCGTTACGAAGTAGGGAGCCGAGTTAGAGATCAGGTGTTCCCAGCTACCATGGATGAGCGGCGACGTCACGATGCCAATTAGGCCATCAGATTCTCTAGGGAATATCCCCCAGTAGCCGAGTTGCATGCCTGTAAAGTGATTATAGATATGGACTATCCATAGGACAGAGACCAGCATTAGGCTGAATCTAAGCGCTTCATAGAATAGTTTGACTGAATCGTCCACAAATCTTATTTGAACCTTCTCTGAACCAATTTGATGAATGTACGGGCCTTTTTCTCCTTGGCAGGGGTATCCCATTCGTATTTACGTGCAACCTCTTCTATCAGGACTGTCTTTGCCTGTTCGAAATCTGACAAGCCATTTATCTTAGCGAGTACAGCTGCCATTTCCTTGCCGTCACCACCGAATAGCTCTTGCTGAGTAAATATTTTTTCGTTTAGGCCCATGGCCTTATTCAGATCTTTGATTGGTGCAGAGCTCAGCTTGTCAGATAATTCTGAGCCAGATTCTATATCGAAAAGACTGTCCATTTCATTAGTGACCTTGTGAGTGACTTTAGGGGTCGATTTGGCGGTAACTTTAGTCGATTTTGCTTCTACTTTCTCCTTGGCAGCTGGTGCAGGTGCAGAGACAACGGTTCCCACTGGCGCTGCGACAATTTTGGGTGCTGCTGCAGGTATAGCCTTATTAACTGGGACTGTACCCTCTGAAATAGATTCGTAGAGTTCCGTGATATAAGCCTTGAGGAGATCTCTTTCAGTGATACTGGCATCGCCTATATCACTAATGATCTCATAGAGTCGGTTGATCTTTTTAAGTATCGCTGTGGTTTTATCCAAGTTCATTATTCTTCTTTTTCTCCCTTTTTATTTACAATTATAGTTCCTTAATCGCTTTTTTAGCGGTGAAAGGGCAAATCTCCCGTTATTAAACTGTTATAATTCTTCATTTGTTTCTTCATATATGTTCCTAGAACCCAATTTTAGAGGCCAACGCAGTGGATGGATAGAAGTAATCTGCGGTTCTATGTTTTCTGGCAAGACAGAAGAACTGATACGTAGACTCAATAGAGCCAAGATCGCCAATCAGCGTTATCAGATTTTTAAACCCAAAAAGGAGGTTAGATATGATGAAACAGCTGTCGTCTCTCATGATGATAAGGCCCTAGCGTCTATTCCCGTTTCTACAAGCAAAGAAATCTATGATCATCTATCAGATGTCAATGTTGTCGGAATCGACGAGGCTCAGTTCTTCGATAAGGACCTAGTACTGGTTACTCAGAAGCTAGCTGTGAAAGGTATTAGGGTAATCGTGGCCGGGTTAGACATGGATTTCAGAGGTGTGCCCTTCGGTCCAGTGCCAGATCTACTCGCTGTTGCAGAGTATATAACTAAGGTCCATGCGATCTGCCCACACTGTGGCAGTTTGGCGACACACTCCTATAGACTCACTGAGGATAAGGAGACAATTCTACTTGGTGAGAAGGACAAGTATGAGCCGAGATGTCGCATCTGCTATGAGATGGGCCATATACTTGATTTTCGGGCTTAGTCCTAAGCCACAGACTAGGGTTATATGACTATTTGCCTACATTTGCTGCCTTTACAGTAGGACCATGACCAAAAGAAAAATAAGATCCGCATTAATCTCAGTATATGACAAGAGCGGCTTAGATCAGATTATCAAGCAGCTCTCAGATTCTGACATTAATATTTATTCCACTGGGGGTACTTTCGATCATTTAGAAAAACATGGCTTGTCTCCTCTTAGAGTAGAAGACCTGACGTCATACCCTTCTATTCTAGATGGTCGAGTTAAGACTCTCCATCCCAAGGTCTTCGGAGGCATCCTTGCACGCAGAGAACCTGACCACCTAGGTCAGCTCGAAAAGTATGATATTCCAGAGATTGATCTAGTGGTCGTTGATTTATACCCTTTTGAGGAGACGGTAAGAACCACAGATGATCAGGCTCAGATTATAGAAAAGATAGACATTGGTGGCATTGCACTCATTAGAGCAGCCGCAAAGAATTATGGTGATGTTGTCATCATCCCGTCACAGGAACAGTATGCTGATCTAGAAGCTATTCTGGCTGCTGGAGGTGAGACAGACTTAGAAACGAGACAGTCACTAGCCATGACGGCCTTTGCAGTGTCTTCTCACTATGATACAGCAATCTTCCACTATTTTAACAAGGCCAACAAATTACCTGTATTCAAAAAGAGTTTTAAGCAGGGTGCTGCACTCAGATATGGTGAGAACCCACATCAGTCGGCACAGTTCTATGGAGACATGGATGCCGTCTTTACTAAGTTGAGTGGCAAGGCTTTGTCCTTTAATAATCTGGTAGATGTCGACGCAGCTATCCAGGTGATGGCAGATTTCCAGGATGAGCCGCCGACGTTTGCTATTCTCAAGCATACGAACACCTGTGGACTTGCGACCAGGCCAGAGGTATTAACTGCCTGGCATGCAGCACTGGCTGGTGACCCTATTTCTGCCTTCGGTGGTATACTCATCTGTAATAGTCCCATCGATTTGGCCACAGCACAGGAGATCGATAAGTTATTCTATGAGGTCTTAATAGCACCAGACTTTGATGCTGATGCACGGGCCTTGTTGACAGCAAAGGAAAAGAGGGTACTGCTTCAGATTAAAGACTATCATAGACAAGCAAGAAATTATAAGAGTTTGTTGAATGGGGTCATCATACAAGAAATGGACCTCCATATGGAAAGCAACGAAGATCTGAATTGTGTGACTAAACTGGCGCCTACTGATGAACAACGAGCTGACCTTCTATTTGCAAATAAATTAGTCAAACACCTCAAGTCTAATACGATTGTCCTAGCAAAGGCAGGCCAATTATTAGGGATGGGTTGTGGTCAGACCTCTAGAGTCGATGCCTGTAACCAAGCGATTGCCAAAGCAATCAATTTCGGGATGGATCTTAATGGCGCCGTTATGGCGTCAGATGCTTTTTTCCCTTTTCCTGACTGTGTAGAATTAGCACATAAGGCAGGTATCAAAGCCGTTATACAACCCGGTGGGTCGATTAAGGATAAGTTAAGTATTGCCTACTGCGACGACAATGAGTTGGCCATGGTCTTTACTGGCACACGACATTTCAAGCATTGATCGTTATCACTAGGTGAATCTTGTCATTGACATCGGAAATAGCTTTATTAAGCTGGCCATCTTTCAGGATGAAGTACTCATTCATCACGAAAGAGTGACAAAGTATACGGTGGCTCAGTTGAAAGCATTGATTAAGAAATTTCCGATTACGAAAGCCATCTCTTCTAATGTCAGACGCTCGGAACCTTACTTTTTTAAGTTTCTGGATCGAAATTATCAATTATTGAGATTGTCTCATAAGACCAAAGTGCCAGTTAAGATCTCATATAAGACGCCCAAGACCCTAGGACTGGATAGAGTAGCAGTCGTCGTCGGCGCAATAATGGCCTACCCTAATCGAGCGGCCTGTGTGATTGATATAGGCACGTGTATGACTTTTGATTATGTAGATGAGGATAGCAAGTACTATGGCGGTAATATAGCACCAGGCGTGGAGCTGAGATTAAGGGCAATGCATGAATTCACTTCAGCTTTACCCTTACTCAAAAGAAAATGGAATCCAGAACTCCTCGGAACCAGCACACAGACAGCCATGCAGAATGGGGCTGTTTGGGGTGTAAAAATGGAGATAGAGCGATTTATAAAAACTTTAACTAAACAAAAGGGGAAATTGGTCACTATTTTGACTGGCGGTGATGCTGCCTATTTTGGAGAAATAGTAGATTCTAAGATATTTGTAGATCCAATTCTCCTACTTAAAGGACTTAATGCAATACTTGACTATAATTCTTAAACAAACGGGCCTATTGTGGCTTGCTCTTTTTCCTGTATTATTGATGGCTCAGCCAAAAGATAA
>CALEAC010000016.1 GCA_937944095.1 uncultured Saprospiraceae bacterium | reverse complement strand
GACGTTGATTTCCAGCTATATCTCATGAGGCAGTGGGGTAATTTAGATTTTAAATCAAGTGGGCTATTAATAGGTTCTAATTATGATCTTATTTCAAGACAGAATAGTTACATCGTTTCTCCTACAGTAACCCTTAGACAGACCTTAGGCCATGTGCACTTTGATGTGCTTTTGCATATGCCTATACGATTTATGGAGTTTAGGGATGTTCAGCTAAGTGGTACTCCGAGTGCGGATACTGAAAGAATACTTGCTGTAAGTCATAGAATGTTAGAACCAGCAGTAGGATTGCGAGTGCATTTTGATAGTGATGTGAGTCTTCTTTTTAGATTCCAACGGACTTTTGACTTATACGATACGAATATCTTATTAGCTAAATATAATATTGCAGGCGGCGCGAATTTTACATTTTAGGATGCCTGTTAGACAGGAGCGAGCTGGATACTTAATCCGTCTAACTCATTATTCAGCTTGATCTGGCAGCTTAATCTAGAATTGTCCTCTACATAGAAAGCCTGATCCAGCATATCTTCTTCATCATCTGAGGCTGCTTTGAGTTCATGATCAGACTCTACATAGCAATGGCAAGATGCGCATAGAGCCATACCGCCGCAGGTCCCCTCTACTGGTAATTCATGCGCCTTGATGATTTCCATCAGATTGAGATTCATATCAGTAGGTGCTTCTAGTAGGTGTTGCTTACCGTCTCTGTCAGTGACTGAAATCTTTATAATATTATTATCGTCCATTACTTAATATCTTAGGGTCTGGCGCTATTCTAATCCTGCAATTCCAGTGACCGTTGTATACTTAAAGCTGAGTTTCTGGTCAGGGTAGATCAGCTTAAAGGCTGACTGTACCATTAGGGTTGCCTCATGGAAACCACAGAGAATGAGTTTTAGTTTCCCAGGATAGGTATTGATATCTCCGATAGCATAGATGCCCTTGGTGCTGGTGCTATAATCGAGTGTATCTACTTTTACAGCACTTCTTTCGATGCCTAGACCCCAGTCAGCGATGGGACCCAGTTTAGGGGTAAGTCCGAAGAGGGGTATGAAATAATCTACCGCAAGAGCATATTCTTGCTCCTTAGTTTTTATTGTAATAGACTCTAGGGTATCCGAACCTTGTATACCGATGGCTTGTGCTTCAGTGATCAGATCTATTTTGTTAGCCTTGGCAAGGGCCGTGACCTTTTCTACACTATCGAGCGCACCTCTGAAGCTGGTTCTTCTATGTATCATCGTGATGCGTTCTGCGATGTCGGCAAGCTCTATAGTCCAGTCTAGAGCAGAGTCACCGCCACCTGCGATTAGAATCTTCTTACCTCTATATTTCTCTGGATCTCTAACCATATAATCCACGCCCTTATCTTCGTAGTTACTGATGCCTTCTAGAGGTGGCTTACGGGGTTCGAATGACCCTAGACCACCAGCGATAACCACTACTGGTGCCGATATCTGAGTCCCTTTGTTAGATGTCAAGGTAAAAATACCTGCTTCGTCCTGAGTGATAGACTCTGCTCTTTCTCCAAGCGTGAAATCCGGATTGAAAGGTGCAATCTGTTCCATCAGATTAGAGACCAATTCCCCAGCTAGGATGGATGGGTAGCCAGGTATGTCATAGATAGGCTTCTTAGGATATATCTCACTTAACTGACCACCTACTTGAGGCAGTGCATCTATGAGATGGCATTTGAGTTTCAATAGGCCTGCTTCGAATACAGTAAATAGACCACAGGGTCCTGCACCTATAATAATAATGTCTGTCTTAGTCATTAACTCTTATGTTTTACAATAGCACATAAAGGTATAAGAACTAAAAAGGTTCAATGCATAATGGAGAAGGTTCGTGTGTCGTCCTATAAGTGCATCATTACTGAGGTAAAAGAGAAATACATCCGCAGGACTTATGGAATAGATGTCTGTCGGTGAGGATGTACTTGGGGCTCATGTAGTTAGCTATTGTGGGATGATAAAGAAAAAGGAGGAGCCTCTGCCTAATATAGATTCTACCCAAATCTTGCCTTTGTGCAACTCTATTACTTTTTTGCATAGGCTGAGCCCTATGCCAGTACCTTCTATCTCATTCTTGCTGTGTAGTCGCTGAAAGATATTGAAGATTTGATTTTGGAATTGAGGAGCTATTCCTAAGCCATTGTCTTTTATTTCAAAAGTATGTCCTTGTTTGTCTGATTTGCAACTGACCCACACTTGTGGGTTGCCATTTTTGGTTCTGAATTTTATGGCATTGGTAATCAAGTTTTGAAAAACTTGCCTTATGCCAAGAGGGTCAGCTTTAATTATAGGCAAGTCATCGAGGCTAATCACAATCTGCGTTTCATTAATCTGGAATTCAAGGTCTCTTATTATTTCTTCTACTAGCTGATTAGTATCGATTTCTTCATAGGATTGCTCTAGACCTATTTTAGAATAATTCAGCAGACCGTTGATAAGTTGCGATAATCTTTTAGAGGATTCACTTATAAAGCTTAGATATTCTTTGCCTTTTTGATCTAATTGGTCGTTGTATCGATTTTCTAACAGCTCAGAGAAGCTTCTAATAGTTCTAAGAGGTTCCTGCATGTCATGAGAAGCGACATAATTAAATTGGATCAGTTCTTCGTTTTTTTCTCGTAGTATTTTCACTTGATAGTCGGCTTCCATCGACTTCTTTAGGTCGCTTTTGTATAGTTCAATGTCCTCATGTAGTAAGCGAAGTCCAGCGAGGATGTTTCTTTTGTTCTCATGGTCCTGATCTAGAATCATGCTGTCAGAAATGTCGCATTCCCCTTTCGAAATACTAAGAATGTGATTAAAAATATTTTCAAGAAAAAGAGTGGGTTTACTCATGTATGATCAATATTGATTACATTTTTTATTGCAGTGATTCCATCCTCAATGTTTTTATGCACAGTATAAGAGTTGAGGTCAGTCTGAAACATGACAAATTTTGCGGCAGTATTAATTAATATATTCTTTCCTGTAACAAATGAAACATGTGATGCCTCATCACAAAGTTTTCTAAATTCACCATTTATTGTTCGTCGGGTTACCGCATCAGGGACCTTAGCATCCCTAAGGTCAATCAAGATACCATAGTTGTCAAATTGTTTACCTAATTCAAAGACCCTGCTGAAAAACAACAAAACAGATTCAGGAGTCGCTATGTGCAGCTCTTTA
>CALEAC010000015.1 GCA_937944095.1 uncultured Saprospiraceae bacterium | reverse complement strand
ATCTATACACCGACCACGACTGATCGATTCCAAGCTGACCTATGGATACAGCAAACGGACAGAGGCATACCACCGACTATCGTCCAGAACAGATCAGTAGCTCGACAGACTGATCTCAATAAGAGATACAAGTTATCCTGGAGAAAGTCCACAACTCATGCCACGATAAAGAGTTATATAGCTTATCTCGACGAGCATAATGATTATCTGGACAGCATCTTTGGGATAGATAACCATAACCGATTCGATCAGTATATCGCAGGGACTGAGCTGAATCGACGCCTAGGCCTAATCGATCTAAAGGCTGATGGAACACTCACTAGAACCATAGGTCATTCTGAGGCTTATGACCTAGACGGCCAGCGTCTAGATGTCGCTGCCCTGCATGGTTCGGCAACTTACACCAAGGCAGCTTATACTGCCGCTTTAGCCCTAAGACAAGAATGGCGGAGTCAGTCTGAGAGTCCCCTGTTACCAGCGGTCATGCTTAAGCATGCACACAGATACATCACAACAATCATCAAACTGACTCGCGAATTCCGAGCACCGACCCTGAATGAACTATTCTGGCAGCCAGGCGGTAATCTAGACTTGCTAGCTGAGCAAGGTTGGAATCAGGAATTAGCGCTGAGCTATACGCCAGAAAAGAATGGACTCGACTATATTAATATAGAATTATTCCATCGAAAGCTAGCTAACTGGATACTCTGGACGCCTGATAGCAACACCCAATTCTGGTCTGCTTATAATCTAGGACAAGTCAGAAGTTATGGTTCAGAATTATCTTTACAATCGACTCTTACAACTGGCATAACACAAATCCGTACGAAGCTACTTGCCAGCTACACCCTATCCAAAAACCAGATATCCATCGTGCTGCCGAGGATTACTGCCGGTGATCAATTATTCTACACGCCGCGAGAGAAGCTTGTCGTAGACTTAAGAATCGCGCGTCCCAAATTAAAGTTCGGATTCATCGCAGAATATACCGGTAAGACCCTAGGTATCAATGACAAGGTCCCAGCCTATTACCTCGGTCATGCTCAATTAAGTTGGACCCTAAATACTAAAATGCAGACCCGTATCCAACTGGATATCAACAACCTATTCGACAAACAATATCAGATTATAGAAAGAAGACCTATGCCAGGGCGTTCTTACAACCTCACATTCAAATCAACAATAAAAAAGTAACTCATGAAATATCTATTCGTTCTCATGTTAATGCCATCAATCATCTTTGCTCAAGACTTTGAACAATACGAGTTACCACTCGACACGTTTCTGAATGGCAGTGATGGGAATGGCGGTTTCGAATCACCAAACAGCCTTATACAATATCCCAATAGCTATGACCCTATGTGGGACTCTTGGTCTGGCTGGTCTATCTCAACTATGACGGATACACTTACCCGTGGTTTCGAAAACCAATACTCATGTATCAGCGGTGGTGGTGCAGAGGGTTCTACTCATTATGCAACCACCTTCGTATTAGGACAGACAGATATCATAGCTGTACCCTACGAATATGGCGGATCAGGTGAGCTGGTCACAGCCAGTCTCAGTCGCCTCTTCATTAATAATAGTACCTATGCCTACTATAGTATGTTAGAGGGAGATGCCTTCGCTAAGAAATTTGGAGGTGCAGACGGCACAGACCCTGATTATTTCTATGTCAGTATCAAAAGCTCTAGTATGCCTGGCGACTCTGTGATATTCTATCTAGCAGACTTCAGGTCCGATGACCCAGCTGAAGATTACATTATCAAGGATTGGACTGTAGTGGATATACCTGAGTACGAAGATACAATTAGTATGAGCCTCTATTCCAGTGATGTAGGTGCCTTCGGGATGAACACACCAGCTTACTTCTGCATCGATAGTCCTGATTTCATGTACTTAGTTAACAACGTAGAATTAGACGAAGCTCACTTAGAGATATACCCGAATCCCAGTTCTGGCCTATTCTTCTTGGATGACCCAGAATCGACTATCAGCTATTTCAGCGTCTATAATAGTAGTGGTCAGAAAGTCATACAAGATAGCTATAATGGAACAACAATAGATCTCTCAGACCAATCAGCAGGCAGCTATCTCCTATATGCAACCAAAAAAAATGGAAAAAAAATCACTAAAAGGCTAATGCTAAAATAGACCCAAGTGATTCACTTACAGTTTTTTATATATTAAATAAATATAAATTTCAATAAAAGCACCTACTGCTACCCAACCAAATGAGGAAGGTATATGGTCTTAGTGTGTAGATCAGCTATGAAAAAATGCTTTACTACTTCTAGAGATTTGAAGGGCATTTTTCTTTTAAATCTCGAGGTCAGAAAGTTGTTGTGTGAATCGTATCTCAACTAAGGTTCAATTCTACTAACAACTTTTTGACCTTCTTTTTTTAGACGACAGTTAGAATAGCTGATTTGAGATAATAGTCCTATCTTAAGGGTATAATAAACTATGACTCTTGGACCTGAATGTAATCATACTAGGATGCAGGCAAAACGAAAGACAAAGTCAAGAAAGGCTTTATCGTGCCTATTTCCCGACTATGATGTCCATGTGTATGAGATACATGAGCGATAGAGAAATAGCTGCCAGAATCGTTAATGATGGCTTTCTTAAGATTTTTTCACGAATCGACACCTTCGAGAACAAAGGGAGTTTCGAGGGTTGGATGAGAAGGATTATATTTCGTTGTCTTTCTGATACACTAAGAAAAGAGTCTACTTATCTCAAGTTCTTAGTGTTCGAAGATAAGGATGCCGGATACAAATCAGAAGCACTGAGCCGCCTCTACGAAGAGGATCTCTTGAAGCTGGTCGATCAAATTCCATCAGCATCAGCAGAAGTTTTTCTTTTGTATGCTGTAGAAGGTTTTAGTCATAAAGAAATTGCAAGTAAGAAAAATATAAGCATCGGCACTTCTAAATGGCATCTATCCGATGCTAGAAAGAAACTACGAGATCTTATTCGCAAAACTGATACAAGTACTAATGCAGGGTAAGGATAACTACAATTTTGAAAAGGCTTTCATCGATCAATCATGGGCACAATTACGGGCTCAGTTAGATGAAAAAATGCCAATATCAGCCTCGGTGCATAAGCATAGGAAATACATCCTACTGCTCTCCAGCCTCTTAGTGCTATCCATCGCTGCTACAGCTTATTTTGCGTACCAGTACACGTCCCTCATTCCGACTGCTGAGCTGACCAAAGAACACATCATCTATAGGACGAAGTACCTTCCCGAACATCAGTCACGGAAACTAGATAGCCCCAATCAAGCTCTTACTAGATCAAGACAAGCAACAATACTTCCCAGATTAACTGAGTCAGAAGCTAGAGTAATCGATACACAAGCGCATCGTGATACCTTCGTTAGAGATGACCTTATTACAGGAGCTGTCACAGACCATATTTCTATATTACCATCCCTAGATCAATCTATAGGTTATCAAGCTAAACTCATAGAGAATAATTCTAGTCTAGGTCTCGATCCTATAGAACCTAAGCAGCAGATAAATAGGGATATAAAATTCAACCTTGGTATCGCCGCAACGTCTTCCACAGATATGGATTTTACTGGATACGGTGTTAGTTCGGGCATCGAGATTCCTGTCGGCAAAAGATTTGGTATCAATACTGGCTTAGCCCTAAGTTTCCTGAGTCGAGAGCATTACTTCATACCGGGTCTAGACAGAAAACAACAGAGCCTGCTTCCAGTAGTCACTGGTATCGTTCTGACGGAAGACATCTTATATAGTGGGCTGAAAAACATGAAGCAATTCTTTCTACCTGTCAGCCTTAACTATGCGCTAACTGATGAATTACAACTAAACTCTGGTGTCAAACTTAGATATACATACAGCGAAGACGTAAGCAGCGCCTTACCTCTGCCTAATACTGGTCGTAATAGACCTATAGAAAACAGAGAATCTATCTTCAATAATACCAATGTCGGTCTTTCCGCTGGATTTAGATATCAGCTTAATAAGCATTTCTCGATCTTATTAGATTCGGAATGGGCTATCAGCTCATTAATCAGCAATTCGAAGTTCAATAACACAGTGGAATCCAATCACGACCTGAATCTGGTCAACTTATCTAC
>CALEAC010000014.1 GCA_937944095.1 uncultured Saprospiraceae bacterium | reverse complement strand
TTAGGGAGGACGATTGTCTCAAAACTGTTTCCGCGGTTAAGGAAGATGGTATTAGAGAAAGTTTGCGCTTCGTTGAGGACCGTCTTTTCTGACATCTTTCCTTCGAGTACTTGGTCTATCGTTGCGAGTCCGAAGTCCTTGTATGATTCGAATTTGTCAGAGACAAAAGGCATCTGCTGTGACGAACACTGGCGACCTCTGACAGGGTAGCATTGACCTTCTTGGTAGTAGCCGAGATAGACATCGTTAGTACCATTCTTATCGAAATCATCTACGTACACTTTGAATGGTTCTTCGACTGTGGCTTTATACTTTATGTTATGGCCTAGGTTGCCAGCGATAATATCCTTCTTGCCATCACCATTGATATCTGCGACCTCTACGGTATTCCACCAGCCCTTGGTATTATTCAGACCGAGGCTGCTACTGACATCTGAGAACTGAGGACCTGTTTTCATAATCATAATAGGCATCCACTCACCGACGATAACGAGTTCCTCTTTATGGTCGCCGTCCATATCTACCAGTTGAGCATCTGTGACCATTCCTAGATTTTGGAACTGTGGTGCGACAGCTGCGGTGATGTCTCTAAATACACCTTTGTTATTCTCTAAGATATAACTATCGACTGGTTTGCCATACTGACCTGGAACCTGACGACCACCGACGAATAGGTCTAGGTCCCCATCAGCATCATGATCTAGAGGGATGACAATCGAATTGCTGGTCTTGATGCTCGGTATGTTAGCTAATCTGGTAAATTTATTCTGTCCGTCATTGCGGTAGTATCGATCCTCATACCTCTCTGATCCGACTTTGAATTCATTGCCACCGGTAGACACATATAGGTCTAAGTCACCATCCCCATCCCCATCAAAGAAAGCGGCACCACCATCCTCGTAATTCTTATCCCTGATAAAGTCATCATCTTGGATCTCAGCGAAATTACCTGAGCCTTGGTTGATTAATAAGCTCGATACTTGAGTGACAGAGCTGCCGACATAGATGTCTTCCAGGCCATCACCATTGATATCCCCTTTGGCTAAGATAGGGCCTAGGGTAGAGGTCTGATAGGGTAGTAAGATTTCTCTGATGAAGTCATTATAGGCGTTCTCAGTATGCGTGATCGCAGCACCAGTCTTGGGCTTAAATATCTGGTTAGCTAGAGTACTGCCGCGCTTATGTGTACTATTCGCTTCGCTATAGTTAATGGTGATGACTTGGTTAGCAGGGACTGTCGTCAGAACATTCATTTTATTGTCATGCCAGATAACCTTTATCTCTTCGATGGTTTCATTAGAACCCAGACCGAAATGCACGATTCTTTCTGAGGTAGACATATACCCTCTATAGGGCGTGTTCTCGAGGACATGAGTCCGACCACCTGCCGTCACTTCGACATAGGCGTTGATGCCATTTGTATTTTGTGCAGGGCCTTTGAGCTTAATTGCTATATAATTATTGATGTCTTTGTCATTGATTGTATTCTTGTAGATGCAGGCTGGCATATTCATATTACAGACGACGAGGTCTAGGTCACCATCATTATCTAGATCGCCATAAGCCGCGCCTTGGGACCAGGTCTTTTTGTCGAGACCCCAGTTGTCATTCTTTTTCTCGAAAGTTAAATCTCCATTATTCCGATAAGTATAATTGGTCAGTTTGATACTGGTGGCCCCTTTTAGCAATTCCATGGGATTGATATCCATTTTTTTGCCAGGTAACTTATCGGCCTCTTTGAATTTTTGATCATAGAATTTCTTACGCCATATTTTATAATCATTATTCCTCATTTCGTGGATGATGCCATTCGTAACGTAGAGGTCCTTGTAGCCATCGAGATCCATATCTATAAAGAGCGGTGCCCAACTCCAGTCCGTACTAGAGATACCTGATAATTGTGCGATCTCGCTGAAGGTGTTGTCCCCGTTATTAAGCTGCAGGCTGTTGAACATATACTGATAGTGATGCCCCATCTTAGCCAGGGCATGGAATTTCTCAGGATTCATGCCACTCATATTGGTTTTGAGACGGAAGTTGTCTTCGGCGACCATATCAGCAACAAAGAGATCTAGATGACCATCATTGTTTATATCAGCGACATCTGTTCCCATACTGAAATTAGATATGTGTTTCAGATTAGTATCAGCGACATTCGTGAAAGTGCCATTGCCATTGTTCTTATAGAAATAATCTGCTTCATCATAATCACAGGCAACATATAAGTCTATCCACCCGTCCTTATTGTAATCTATGGCTGAGGCACTGAGACTATAAGAGTAGTTTTCGACACCGCTGGCTTTGGTGACATCGGTAAATCGACCTCCATCATTGCGATACAGTTTGTCGGTATAGTCTAGAACAATTTGTCCTTTGATTTCTTCTTTGAGTCTGATGTAATTGGGTGGCTGGTTCGTGATGTATAGATCCAGGTCGCCGTCTCTATCATAATCAAAGAAGTTAGCCATGATGCTATAACCGGTATCATCTATGCCCAGTTGCGCAGCTCTATCAGAAAAGGTGCCGTCACCATTATTGATATAGCACACGTTTTTTCTTTTTTCTTTTTCGACATGCATAAACTTGCATACATAGATATCATCTAATCCATCATTGTTGATGTCAACGACAGCAACACCAGTCGACCAATTTTTTGGTGTGATACCAGCAGCCGAGGTGACATCCTCAAATTTGAAATTGCCTAGGTTCTTGTATAGTTTGTCCCCTTCCATGTTAGAGGCAAAAAATAGATCTTGTAGGCCATCATTATCGTAGTCTAGGATACCGACACCAGCACCTTGTAACATACCATCATGTGTGATCGTATTCATTTCGACGGTCTCAGTAAGTTGATTCGAAAACTGTACCCCTGAGGCCGGTGGTGCGATCTCTTCGAATATTTTAATATTGGAGGTATCTACCGATGGTCTAGAAGCTGTCTTTTCTGGTTCAGAGCAAGCAAATACAAGGCTCAGGGCTAGGAAACAAAGGATAGATCTTCTCATTCTTACAGTAGTCGTTAAGGCAGGCAAGATACCATATTATAGTAGAATTTAGTATTGGTTCTGGTATGAAACTTATGGTTTAGGACTTATCCAACTTGCCTTAGTATGAGTCTGAGTTATCAGGACTATAGCTATATATTAGAGGCTATTAGCTCAATAAGCTATAGAGAATCGACTATCTTAGTCTACTAGAAGAAGCTCTCGCCCTATGACCCTAAATCATTACAAGTACTTGTCAGTATTAAGTCTACCGTTCATGGTATTCTTATCCCTGATTTTAGGTGGTATATACAGTTATGCAGCGCTTATATTCTTGTTTGGGTTTATACCCCTTGCTGAGTTACTGTTCAAAGGCTCTAGTGTTAATATGGACGAGATAGAAGAAGCTGTCGCCAAAGATGATAGAGTCTATGATTATCTATTATATGCGTTGTTTTCTATTCAATTTAGCCTGTTGATATACTTCCTAACTTGTGTCAGTGACAGCAGTATGCCCATGTATGAAATGATTGGTATGGTCACAGCATTTGGGATGGCCTGTGGTCAGAGTATTAATAATGCACATGAGCTCGGTCATCGCCAGAAAGGATATGAACAAGTCATGAGTAAGTTGTTACTGATGTCTTC
>CALEAC010000013.1 GCA_937944095.1 uncultured Saprospiraceae bacterium | reverse complement strand
AGATGTAACAGAGGGGAGAGAAAGATGCCACCACCTATACCGACGAGACCTGATAGGAACCCGATGCCGCCACCGACACCTGCATTGAAGAATCTGGGTAGTCTGACTGCTTTCGTTCTGGTGTCTACTAGCATAATGATTGCCGCTATAAGTAGCGTGCCACCGAGTAGGACATAGAAATTTTGCTGTGCCATGACATAGCGGCCCCCTAGATAAGCAAACGGGACACTGAGCAGTAACAGTGGTGCGGCTTTGCGCCAAGGTAGCTGTGCGTGACGATGGAACAAATAGACAGAAGAAGACACGACGATGATATTACAAATCAAGGCTGTCATCCGGAGGTCGATATAGCTGACAGAGAATAGGCTCAGAATAGCCAGATAGCTAGAGCCACCCCCTAAGCCTGCTGAGGCGTAGATTAGGGCAATAAGGAAAAAGAGGGCTGATATGATAATGATTGATTCCAGAGCTTTCTGCGTTCTTAGCTTACCTTAGAGTCAGCCAAGATACTGGAATCATTATAGCTAATTCTGTGTTAAGTGCTCTTGCTGTATATTCTACTGCATCCTGCTTATGTGCGATGTGGTGACAATTGTTATTGCTGGACTATACGGACCTTTTCTGATGTAATACGGAAAGAGGCCCTATGAGAGAAGAAGGTCCATTTTTAGAACAATACTTGGTTTACTTTTGTAACTAAGTTTTATAAATATAATTAGTCTTCATAGAGCTATGGATAGAAAAAACTTTATCAAGAAAACAATTCTCAGTGCTGCTGGCCTTGCAGCCGGGGCCTCCTCACTCAAAGCAAAAGAAGAAAGCATATCCACTTACGATAAGCTAATCGACCAAGTGGGGTTCAATCATATTCCTAATTCAGAACTAAAGACCATGAGATCCGTATACCATCCTGCCGACACTAGAGGGCATGCTGATCATGGTTGGCTGAATACGCACCATAGCTTCAGCTTTGCTAATTACTATAACCCAGAAAGGATGAACTTCGGGGTCCTCAGAGTGCTCAATGATGATATCGTCGCCGGCGGCAGGGGGTTCAATAGACATCCGCATGACAATATGGAAATCATATCTATACCTCTACAGGGAGATCTAGAGCATAAGGACAGTATGGGCAATATCGCAGTTATTAAGCAAGGCGATGTGCAGGTCATGAGTGCCGGGACAGGTATCTATCACAGTGAATATAATAAGAACAGCTCAGAGGAGGTGCGCTTCCTGCAGATATGGATGTTCCCTAATAAGAAACAGGTCACACCGAGATACGACCAGATCTCTATAGATATAGCTGATGCCAAGAACGAATTGGTCCAGATACTCTCACCATCTGCTGAGGATGCAGGCGTCTGGGCACATCAGAATGCTTGGTTCCATATAGCTGCGTTCGATGACGAATGCCATCTGACTTATGATCTACGTGATAAGTCGAATGGCGTCTATGCCTTTGTACTAGAAGGGGCACTCTCGATAGAAGGCCAAGATCTCCAGCGCCGAGATGGCTATGGGATTTGGGATACCGCTGAGATAAAAATCACTGGGTCTAAAGACGCTAAGTTGCTACTTATGGAAGTGCCGATGCAACCATAGTTATAGCAAGGTGTAGTCTTCAGTGATAGCTCCAAAAAAAAATGTGAAAATAATGACCTAAGTTGCTGTGCAAATGATTAGGAAAGTATAGTTTTATCCGAGTTGTAAATTAGCTTTATAAAGTTGTACAGAACTATGAAAAGTGAGTAAAGGACTCATCGTCCAACCAGGGGAATTTGAAGCAAATGACCATTGGTATCCAAAGGCACTGAATGCGACCATTCATCCAATGGTTAGTTTTTTTATGAATCTAAGTCAGGAGCGAATCATCACGAGGTATTGTCATATGCACCCGACAGTCAATCGTGATAAATTACAAGAGATTCTGATGCATCGATCCAAGTACTTTATCTGGGCAGGTGCCGATTTGCTCAATGTTACCTCTGCTGGCGGCAAGCGACAGATGGTCGTGATAGAGAATAATTCTTGTCCATCAGGACAGAAATCTATGCCACTTACTGACGACAATCAAGAGCAAGGCGGTTACAAATTACTCGTCGAGCGCACCTTCAAGCCCTACCTAAAAAACCTAAGAAATAAGATCAAAGGCGGACTAGCCGTCATCTATGATAAGAATCCCATGGAGGTCTCTGGTTACGCCAAGGTTATCGCTGATGTGATGCAAGAGCCAGTCTTCTATGTGCCCTATTATATAGATGATGAATCAGCTCCCGTAAAGTTTGTAGATGGCGTTATGCATGTGTTATCAGAAGGGACATGGCATCCTATCCGAGCTGCATTTAGATATCTGACTCAGAAGCCCTGGAATAGAATCCCTGTCAACTCTAAGACGAAGATTCTCAATCCAATTCTAGCCTGCCTGGCTGGTGGTAGAAATAAGATGGTCGCGGCCAAAGCTTATGATATATTCAATGCCGAATTACAGCAATATGGCCTTAAGATTAATATGCCAGAAACAATCTGGGATGTCAGTAAGAATGAGATTCCTATCTGGGTCAGAAAGATGGGTGGCCATGCAGTTATCAAAGTGCCCTATAGTAATGCGGGTCAGGGCGTCTATACGATTGTGACACCAGCAGAACTCGACGCATTTATGGCACTAGAGTTTGATTACGACTTGTTTATTGTCCAAAGCCTTATCGGGAATTCTAACTGGAGTAGTACGACCGCCTCAGGGAAGCTATATCATGTCGGCACGATTCCTAACCAAAAGAATCAAACCTTTGTGGCAGACATCCGCATGATGGTCAGTTCCACCGAGAACGGCATCATGCCTCTATGTACTTATGCTAGGCGAGCAGCGATGCCACTGGTGGATCATATACAAACCGGAACCGATAGCTGGGCCATGCTCGGCACTAATCTCTCAGTAAAAAGAAGCGACGGCGGCTGGGATAGTGATACAAATAGATTGGTGCTGATGGATAGACGTGATTTCAACAAATTAGGAATCGGTCTAGATGACATGATAGAGGCTTATATACAAGCAGTATTATCCATGGTTGCGATAGATAAAATGGCGATGAACCTTGTTAATAAACAAGGCAAGTTTAGACCGAAATTATTCAAAAGCTTGAATGATGATTCTAGCTTATTGAGTGAAATACTCATTGATTGAGAAGAAGGTTTGTAAAACGCTATTTCAAAGTGTTTTTGTCTTTTTTGATAAATACCCTATTTCAGGTACATTAAGCTAAAACATATATACTAAACTTGTAATAGCTAGTCTTGTGGTAACGATTATAACCAGAAGTTAGATTAACGTTTTAGGTTAGCGTTTTGATTTTTTAGTTGGAGTATGACGACGCTCATTGTAACGGAATATGTAATACTTCCAATCATGTTTATTAGAGCAGAGCTCTAGAGAGATTTGAAAATTAAAAGATTTATCTTGACTGTAAGCGATAATGAAAAATACGTATTTTGATCTCATAGATCAGAGCTATTATTTTCCACAGGAAGGTTTCGATCTGAAGGAGGGCTACTTGACCTTTCATGGGATTTCGTTGAAGTACTTGATAGAAAAGTATGGGACACCATTCAAGCTGGTCTACTTACCTCGTATCGGTGATCAAATTAAGAAGGCTCGAAACCTATTTAATAGAGCAATAAAGAAGTACAATTATAATGGTTCCTACAATTATTGTTACTGTACGAAGTGCTGCCATTTCTCACATGTGGTGAAGTCGGCACTCAAGGAAAAGGTCCATCTAGAGACGTCTTCTTCCTTTGACATCGATCTTATCTTCAAGTTATATGAAGAAGGGGCAGTCGACACCGCTGTTATTATCGTCCATAATGGCTATAAGACTGAAGACTACTTACAGAAGATCATCAAGTTGAATCAGCTGGGATTCAAGAATTCTATCTTAGTACTGGATAGTAAGTCAGAGATCCAAAGAGTTAAGAAGTATGCTGCTGCTTATAAGGATACACTAAAAATAGGTATCAGGATTGCCATCGATGAAGAGCCCCAATCTGCCTATTATACGTCTCGATTAGGCATACGGCCTGCTGAGATTCTAGATTTCTATAAGGAAGAAATCGAGCCAGATGATAATATCTCGCTTAAGATGGTCCACTTCTTTGTCGACTCCGGTATCAAGGATACAGTTTACTACTGGGGCGAATTCCAAAAAGCAATCAAGCTCTTCGTGCAACTGAAGGACTTATGCCCCGATATAAAAGCATTGAATCTAGGCGGTGGTTTTCCAATCAGAAATAACCTGGGCTTCGATTATGATTATGAGTACATGATCAATGAGATTGTCTCTAATATCAAAACGGCTTGCACTGAAGCCAAAATCGAAGAGCCGGATATCTTTACAGAATTTGGGAAATATACAGTGGGGGAGAGCGGTGCGATTATCTTCTCTGTCCTCGAGCAAAAGCAACAAAATGATCGGGAGATTTGGTATATGGTTGACAATAGCTTGATGAATACCATTCCTGATGCTTGGTCTATACTAGAGAAATTTATCATGTTGCCAGTGAATAAGTGGCATAATGAATATACTAAGGTCAATATAGGTGGCATCAGCTGCGACCATTCGGATTACTATAATTCTGAAGACTTCAACCAACAATTATTCTTACCTAGTTATAGTCCAGAGGATAAGGAGCCACTCTATGTGGGGTTCTTCCACACAGGCGCTTATCAGGATTCGATCAGTGGCTATGGTGGTATAAAACACTGCCTTATTCCTGCACCTAAACTTATAATTATAGACCGCGACGCCAAAGGAAATGTCATAGATACTGTCTATCGACAGGAACAGACTGTTGATGAAATGCTTTCCATACTAGGCTATTAAATCTTAAATAATGAAAAGAACTTTTGCAGGTATAGAGGCTCAGTACGCAGACCCAGATATAGCTAAGATTGTTCTTCAGTCTATACCCTATGATGGCACAAGCACCTGGGGTAAAGGTGCGGATCAGGGGTTTGAAGCATTTCTAGATGCAGCTGAGAATATGGAGTTGTATGACATCGAGACAGATTCAGAAGTATACAAACAAGGCATTATAATAGCAGATGAGCTTAGTGGCTATACGAGTCCAGAAGAGATGTATAGATCGGTCTACGGTAAGTCGAAGCAACTCTTGCAGCAGGATAAGTTTCTCACTTTTTTCGGTGGAGAACATTCCGTTAGTATCGGTGTCATCAAGGCATTCTACGAAAAATATGAGCATCTCACTGTGTTACAGATAGACGCACATGCGGACCTCAGACCTAGCTATCATGGTACGCCCTATAATCACGCTTGCGCTGTCTACGATGCAAGTCGACATTGCAATCTGATCCAAGTCGGAATCAGGAGTATGGATGTCTCTGAGAAACAGCATATGGATATGGACAGGGTCTATTTTGCTGATGCGATCAGAAATGATACTGCTTGGATAGCAGCTGCCGTAGAAAAGATGACAGATCAGGTCTATGTCACGGTCGATTTAGATGCCTTTGATTCGTCTATCATGCCTGCGACAGGAACACCAGAACCAGGAGGTCTAAGTTGGTATACTGTCATTGATTTATTACGTGCTGTATTTAAACAGAAGGAGGTGGTGGGTTTTGATATCGTCGAACTCGCACCGATTCCAGGCATGAAGGCACCTCAGTTCCTAGCCGCTAAGCTTTATTACAAAATGCTATCATACAAGTATCACAATCAAAATAGTCTGACATGACACAACCAGGTCCTATATCCCTCTTTGTCGAACATCACTTTAAACATTTCAATGCTGCCGCGTTAGTCGATGCGGCGCAAGAATATAAAAGCCAACTGGATAAGGGCAACAAGATGATGATCACACTAGCAGGTGCTATGAGTACAGCAGAACTCGGCAAGTCATTAGCAGAGATGATTAGACAGGATAAAGTGCATATCATTACCTGCACGGGCGCTAATCTAGAGGAAGATGTATTTAACTTAGTTGCTCATGACCATTACAAGCGTATCCCCAATTATAGAGACTTATCACCAGCAGAAGAAAAAGAGTTGCTCGATAATCATTATAATCGAGTAACAGACACCTGTATTCCAGAGGCAGAAGCGATGCGTGCCATAGAGAAGCATCTGTATAGAGTGTGGAAGGAGGCCGATGAGACAGGGATGAGCTACTTCCCTCATGAGTATTTCTATAAGATTCTCTTAAGTGGGATACTAGAGCCTTCCTACCAGATAGATCCAAAAGACAGCTGGCTGCTGGCTGCTGCCGAAAAAAATATTCCGATCATCGTACCCGGTTGGGAAGATTCGACTTGCGGCAATTTTTTTGCATCTTATTGCATAGAGAGTGACCTGAAACCAGTCACCATGAAATCAGGTATACAATACATGATGTTCCTAGCACAATGGTATCAGGATAACACGGAGGATAATGGTGTTGGTTTCTTTCAGATAGGAGGTGGTATAGCAGGTGACTTTCCGATCTGTGTCGTACCGATGCTACATCAGGACTTAGAGTTAGATCACATCCCTATGTGGTCCTACTTCTGTCAGATCAGCGATAGCACGACCAGTTATGGTTCCTACTCTGGTGCAGTTCCTAATGAAAAAATAACCTGGGGGAAACTCCTTCCTCAGACGCCAAAATATGTCATAGAATCTGATGCGACGATCGTTGCGCCACTGATATTCGCTTATGTGTTAAACTGGTAATAAGCATGAAAAAAGTAAAAAAATTCAAGGATGAGCTTTCTAAACGTGATTCTAAACGTGTGCCCAAGAAAACCACAGGAGTTAAGAAAACGAGATTAGACCCCGCCAAAAGTCGTCCACCCAAGTATCGTCATCACTTTATAAATGAAGAAGAATGAGCAAGCCAAAATATGTCAAAGACTACGATAAAGTTTCAGATGAGGTTCTAGCTCAAATCAAATTGGCTTATCCATATGGTTTTGAGAAAAAGCTTATTCGATTCACAAACAAAGATGGTAAGCTCGTTAGTGCCTTGCCTTTTGAGACAGAAGAAATCTATTATCTTATTAGAATGACTCTTGCCGAAGCTCAGCAGATTGTCGAAGATGATAATGATTACGACGACGATGGTAACCTGATGGAATCAGCCAAAGATAGACTAGAAGACGAAATCGATGAATTATCACCTGATGAAGAAGGATTAGTAGATGAGGTAGCTCGCTCTTCAGAAAATGACGAATAGAATTCATGTCTAAAAATATCTTGATATTAACTGATCACTCAGGTCATACCAGTGAGAATTCTCTATACCTTCTTGCCACTGCCATGTCTAAGAGTCATCATGCCGCCTCACTGGTAGTCGCCTCTAGAGCCAATCCCGAAAATGACCATTTTTTTCAAGGAAAGGAAATCGACCACATCTTCGGAACTGATGTCTCTTCTGGTCTTATATACAATAAGAACCCACATCCACTCGAGGTAGATATAGAGCAATATTCCTTGAAGGATTTTGACCTAATTTGGTTACGCTTACCGCCACCCTTGAGTCTATCATTTTTGGAATACATAGAACAACAGTTCTCATCTGCTGTTGTGATTAATAACCCCAAGGCCATCTATGAGACAGGTAGCAAAGCTTTTTTGATGCAATTCCAAGAAGTATGTGCACCGATGCGACTCTGTCATACGATAGATGACATAAACGAATATCGGCAAGCCTTTCCGATTGTTCTTAAGCCATTTAGAGCTTATGGTGGCCAAGGAATCGTAAGAATAGACGGTAATGAGGTCTCTACGGGAAAAGAGACTTTGTCCTATGAAGCATGGGTAGATACACTGACTAATACCAGGGACCTAGACTATCTCGGTGTCAAGTATCTAAAGAACGTATCAGCAGGTGATAAAAGAATTATTGTTATCAATGGCAAAGTAATGGGCGCTTCCTTGCGCCTACCTGCTGAGGGCAACTGGCTATGCAACGTCGCGATGGGAGGTCGATCACATATCGCTGAAGTCGATCCAGATGAATATGAGCTCGTCGCGACAGTGGATCCTATTCTTTCAGAAAAGGGTATTGTCATGTATGGAATAGATACCTTGGTCGGGGATAATGGTAAGCGTGTCTTGTCAGAGCTCAATACCACCAGTATAGGAGGCTTGCCACAAATAGCAGCTTTGATGAAGAAACCACTAGTAGAAGAGGGTATCGAGTTGATCTGGGATTATTACAACAAACTGAAGAGCTAAGAATGGAATTGCAGGAATTAGAAATTATAAAGGAGCTTAATATCGAACAGGCACCAGAAGGTGAGGTTAGTCGATATTGGCTCGAGATAGTCAAAGATGGAATGGGGTTACCGATTAAGATACCAGTTATAATTGCCAAGGGCAATACTAAAGGCAAAGTGATCGGGCTTACAGCAGCAGTACATGGCAACGAACTGAATGGAATCTCTGTCATCCAGAGAATATATAATGAGATAGATCTCACCACTCTGAAAGGGGCTATAGTAGGGATACCTATCGTCAATGTCCCATCATTCTTACGAAAGAAACGCCGCTTTCTAGATGGTGTAGATATCAATCATATTATGCCTGGTAGAGAAAGGGGCACAGTCAGTCAAGTGTATGCATGGCGAGTTGTCAATCGAATTATTAGACATTTCGACTACTTGGTCGATCTCCATACGGCAAGTAATGGGAGAATTAACTCCTATTATGTCAGAGCTGATATGAGTGATGAGGTGGTTAGAAAAATGGCCTTGCTGCAGAACGCGCAGATAATAGTACACAATCCACCTAATGATGGTACTCTTAGAGGTGCTGCCGCTGACTTAGACATTCCTGCGATAACGATGGAAGTCGGAAATCCAAACTTATTTCAGAAAGGCTTTATTAGAGATGGGCTGACCGGGATACATAATCTACTCAGTTATCTAGGTATTACAGATTCTGAGCAAGAAGATCTCTCAGATGAGACGGTTATTTGCAAGAAGTCATATTGGGTCTATACCGATACTGGTGGTTTGTTGACAGTGCATGCTCAGGTCGCCCAAGTCATCCAGAAAGGGGAGCTTATAGCCAGCTTGCGCAATGTATTTGGTGATACTGTCCGAGAGTATTATGCACCTGAAGATGGTATCGTTATCGGCAAGAGCGTCAGTCCCGTGAATCAGGCTGGAGGTCGTATTCTCCATCTAGGCATCATCAAGAATGGTTAAGCCAACTGGAGATTCTAGTCCTACATAC
>CALEAC010000012.1 GCA_937944095.1 uncultured Saprospiraceae bacterium | reverse complement strand
TCATCCGTAACTATGGTGAATATAGTCTTGTCTACATAACCGCCATTGCCATCTTCGACTGTGAATACAAACTGATCTTCTTCGCTTTCGGTACCATTATGTTGGTATCTCAGTTTTCCAGTATTGAGATCTGTCTGAGAGAAATGATCACCTACAACTAGCTGGCTACTGCTTAGCTCTAAGATACCTTTAGTTGGTGTCTGGATAAGCGTGTAGATCAGCTCTTCAGCAGCATTATCATCATCAGCAGTGAGTAATGATTCTTGATAGACTTTATTGCCACCTCCGATAGGCACCATGAGAATCTCGTTATTGACTATGTATGGCGTATTAAGTACAGAATTAGCACAAATCTCTAACTCGAACTCAGTGATTGTTCCACCATTACCACTTTCTGTATCCCATATCTCAAATGCCCACTCACCGCGTATAGATTCATTATTGAATATATCTAGGGTCTCTAATGGTTGGACCTTATCTCCATCTCTATTAGGACAAGAGTTAGGGAAGACAGACTGACTGTCAAAACCTGCATTGATTGTACCTACATTCGTACAGAGTCCTTGCCACAATATAGCTCTGGTCCCACTCGGACTAATGAGACTAGCTCTTACTTCAGGGAGGTAGTTATGGTTTCCTCTGATAAGTTTGACATTGACATCAGCAGCTGTACCATCTTCCAGTATTTCTATCTTGGATGTAATTGTTGGTGTGCCCGAAGCAGTTATATTAAGTGGCAGGTCTGTTGCCGCAAATTCTTGGCAACTGAATGCAGGTGAGGAAAATACATTGATTTCACTATAGGTCTCAGCCGTACAGGCATTATAAGCCACGACTCGCCAGTAGTAAATCGTACTATTCTCTAGATTGATGACCTCAAATGCCTCACCCTTATCACCAACTTCCTCGTCTATAAGAAGGTCCTCTTCTCCAAAGGCAGGATTAGTCGCGACTTGGATACGATATCCTGTACCATTCCCAGCCTTGTTCCAAGTGAATTTAGGAATAGTAGCTAATCCAGTCGTACCACTGGCTGGTGAGGTGAGAGCTAGGTCACCCATATAAGACCCTTTAGTAAGTATAGATATGGTCTGATAGACAGTATCAGCTCCTGGAGCTGTTGCTCTGACAACGACATTATATACACCACCTTGGTCAAGATTATTCATATCGATATCGAGAATCGAACTGCCATCTGCAGGCATCGGATTCTGACTGAAAGTATATGAGGCGTCAGCTGGTAAGCCATCAATAACCTCTAAGTTAATCGACTCAGAAAATCCCATAAAGCTTTGTCCTTGTAGGGTAAATGCTTGATCCCCAGGAAGACAGAACTCAGCTTTATTATCTGGCGTACTGAGATAGAATCCAGGTTCTGTAGGTTCTTCGATTCGAATACTATTGCGATTAACGTTGAACCAAATACTATTACTTGCTTTGACCTTAATCTTGCCATTCTGTGTTGGTAGATAGGGTAATCTTATTGTTTCTGAACCATCATTTGGTGTTCTAGGAAGTAACAGGATAGGGAATGACTGTGCATTGTCCCCAGAGAAGTAGATATCTACATATTGGCAATTAACGAGGTCTCCATCTGTATTAGCTACGTTCCACTCTACAGCTAATTCATCACCTACACCTGCAGTTGTCAAGGTGCTTGGTGATGTCACTGTAAATGGTCCTGCTGTCTCCGTTGCCTTAAATGCAATCGTCGCCCAACCAATACCTCCAGCGACAGGATTATCATCTCTTGCCACAAATGAGAAGGTAAGGTCTCTGTTATAATTTGGTAGTCGCTCTTCTCTGGAGTCACGACCTGCAAGAATATCCGATAGTCGAGGGAATAATCTAGTTTTATTCTGGGTCGGTTCTTTATATATGAATAGAGGCGAGTTGCCTACTGGTGTGCCGACATCAGCAGAAGTGAAATCTACATCAATTTGTTCCCAAGTGTAAGACATGTTATCGTCATCCATATCACTAGCTTCCCCTGTTAGTTCAAATGGTGTAAATCTTGGTATGGTAAACCCACTTTCTTTCTCTATCCATACATCTGGATTGTGATTATCACTTGGTTCGTGTACACCACAAGTATTACCAGAACCTTCAGCAACAAAACCGAGCATTCTATCCATCGTACAGACATGATACAATGCGACTTCTTGGCCAGAAAGGTTACTGGTACCACAACCACCGAAATAAGACATGATTGTCTTCCCAGACCCGATCTCACAGCCAGTCGCTGTATTTACATTTTCTTCCTGTCCGATACAGCTATTCATTGTATGTGCCGCGTTGAACTGATGTCCGATCTCATGTGCCGTCGTTCCAACCATGAATCTATCCAGATTAGCATTTCCGACACAACTAACGCCTGCACCTTTTCTTTCAGTACAAACTGAGGCTAGAGCTGCTATGCCTCCTACATCTGAGCAATTAATGGTAAAGACATGGCCTACATCGTAATTCTGTGATCCAACTATATTATTAAGAATCACAGGGTTCTGTTGTATCAATTCACGTCCTTCTCTTACTGAAGTATAAGGCTCATTAGAGTTAAAGAAAATCAACTGATCGTTATTATCTACGAGCACCAGCTTGACAGCCATCTCGTCTTCCAATAAGGAATTGAGCCTGTTAGTTCCAGTATTCATTCTTTCTAATACCCTCTCTATTGTACCACCTTGCTGAGAACCCCAAGCGCCAGTACAGGCTAGAGCGAATCGGTAGGTTGTTTTTGTGACTACGCTACCAGCTTTACCTCTAGGTGTCGCAGAGGTATTCAGCCTCATCATTAACTCCTCCTCTATATCATGCTCATAGTCCATGACACCACAGCTCTGCGGTAGATCGGCTGTATTTTTCTTATGGTCCGAAACGTAATAGACGATATATTGGCTATCAGAGATATTATCGTAATAAGGATCTATATACATAGTACCAGTAGGATCATTGATGACGCCTCTAAAACCTCTCGGGCCCAAATCTATCCAGGCTTTAGAGCCAG
Source organism: uncultured Saprospiraceae bacterium (assembly GCA_937944095.1). Lineage (GTDB taxonomy): Bacteria > Bacteroidota > Bacteroidia > Chitinophagales > Saprospiraceae > RFSX01. The sequence goes on along the minus strand of CALEAC010000012.1, from coordinate 2,403 downwards.
CCTGAGTCGTGCCGCGATAAGCTTTTATCGAAGGATATTTAGCTGAGAGGACCTCACTCATTGCTGGGCTTTCAGAAAACCAGAATGTCTGGTATTCACCATTTGCGGTTGGAAGTTGGATTTTGACACCTTTTTGTTTTGTGTCTCTGAGATTTTCCATAGGAGCTGCCTTCAGTCGTTTCTTAAGCAAGTCAAAGTCCAAAGTCAAAGTCTGATAAGTCGTAGGTACAATAGACCGCTCACCGTGTTGCTTAGTGATGACCTCTGGTTCCTGGATCAAAGTCCAAGGATTCTGACTTGTAGCTGATAACGCAAGGCAGATAAACGCGAATAATAAAACTGATCTCATGGATTTAAATTTTATACAAATATAAATATCGTTACTAGTGAAATGTTCATGTTATTATATCAATGCGGACAGAGTTTCGATATATACACTGGAAAGTAAAAATAATTACAGAATTAGACAAGACTTGGCAATATGCGACAGGATAAATCTAAATAATATGAATATTCGGAAAAATAAGAAAAAGTAGTTTGTTCTGAATATTGTGATATATTTGCATTATCAATAGATACTACAAAAAGTGAAATTTTCTCTAGAAGCCATAGTGAGTTGTGATGACAGAGGTCAGGTGGTGCTTCCTAAGGAAATTAGGAAGCAACTAGAGATTTCTCCTGGTGAGAAGATGGCAGTGCTTAGACTTTCTAAAGGTGAAGTTTGTTTTCTGACCTTGATTAAGGCAGACAGCTTACAAGAGGTGATTAAGGGTTTTATGGGGCCAGTGATAACAGATATGATCAAATAATACCACTACTTCGGTAGGAGGTTATAGACTCGGGATTGAGTATATAAAAGGAGGCATGGAGACATGTCTTCTTTCTTTTTTTTATATCAAAAGATGGCCCTTAGCTGGACACCAGCATTATTAACCATCCTCGCTTCTTCTGACTTACGGCCACTATAGCTCATAATCAGGTCAAAGTTCTTCCCGATTCTCCTTGTATAATTGAAGTTCCAGACATAGTTCGTCCCATCTTTAAGACCTTGAAGCATTTCTAATTCGACAGCAGTATTGGGATTGCCCTGGTAAGCTATCATCACGAGATTAACTGAGGCCTGGAAATTAGAGGTGGCGGAACGCCGCCATGTGGTCTCGATCCCTAGGTCATGGATTTGACTGTTTTCGGCACCAAGCGCTTCATCATTGTCCCCTTGCTCCCATTTGTATTTGCCGACGAACCTCAGTTTAGCATTTGGCCGATAATTAAGTTGAGGTTGTATCCGTAGGAAATTGATATTATAATTCAGGTTGCCGAATATTTCATATAACCGCTGCCCCAGTGTCACCTCAGTCAGGATATCTAATGATTGGAGTAGGTTGTAACGACAGCGCAAGTAATACTCATTAGTGCCTCTTTTTTCCCTGCCATTAATCTGTGTTAACTGGTTATTGAGATATCTATAGGCTATTTGTATATCATAAGTTGCATGCCCCCGATTGAAGAAGAGGTTGTTATCTATAGATGAATTATTAGACACTAGAGTCGTATCAGCTAAGTCAAAGATAATAGGCCTGATAAGTTGGTCTGATCCTTCGTTAAGCGAACGCTGGTCTATTCTATATCTAGAATTGAGATTGAACCGAGCCAGGAAGCTTTTCTTATTCTTCAGGAATTTCTTAGGATTAAATTTGAAAGATTGATTCAGGACCGTCTTATTTGTACTGACAAATTCATTATTGAAAATGCTTATTTTCTCATAATCAGCAAGGTCAGATATCGGTGCGGTCTGAAATTCAAACAATTGTGGTATACTGTCCATATTACTATCTAACCATAAGAAGCGACCTTCTCCTTTTTGGACCTTGACGAATTGGAATTCTATCTTAGGTTCCTGACCGCTATTCGATTCAAAGTAGGTATTAAGCAGTAATCCTCCTTGTAATAACTTCAATCTATGGTCTAGCAAACCAATCAAGGTCTGCTTGGAATCATCAAATTCTAGATAGTTCTCTTCCACTATATAATCTCGCAAAGTCATATTCCACGTCAAAGTTGATTTTTCGCTCTGGGTCCAACCACCACCTAAGTTGTAATCTTGTGAGCGAGTGACAATAGGTAATAAAGCATCGACAACTTTTTTGTCTATTCTATGAGTTACAGAAGCATTGAGATGAAAGGGTTTGCTTTCATTTGACTTTACATAGAAGCTATAGATATCAAAATCAAAGCTAAGTGGATTCAAGCTGTTAGTTGCTGTGTATCGCCTGATATTCTCTTCTCCTTCATATCTAGCACCTAGAGACCAATGCTCAGATATGGGTTTCTGAAGTAAGAATCGAGGTCTGATGAACTTGGTTTTTTCGGCTAGGCTATCTTGATAGCTTTCGCTGTTAAGTA
>CALEAC010000011.1 GCA_937944095.1 uncultured Saprospiraceae bacterium | reverse complement strand
CTCTACATATCGACTATCATAATAATCGAGGACTGTGATTTGCTTATCATAGCTAAGCGTAAGACCTAATGACCAGAGAGGGGAAACTTGCCGTTGGAGGCCAAGGTTCGCTGAGTAGCCAAATAGGCCCTTTTCTGATATGCTCCTCAGATCAGTATTGAGATCTACCGCAGCTAAGCCAGTGGATAATTGATTTACGCCTAGTCCTAAAGTTATTGCTGTGTGTGCGGGTCTATTAAGGACTTTCGATACTGATTCGTCTTGCTGTATCAAGTGCTCCGACCCAATCAGTAAGATTAAGGGATTAGTGCTAACCAGGGAAAGAGTCCTATGGCCCAGAGGGTTTACTACTTCGCTGATGTTTCTGTTTTCGACTGTTATTGCTTGAGCATCATCGTTCACTAATAATGCTTGAGACGCGTTGTTCTTTTCTGATATCGGTAAAGATGTTTCAGTTAGACTCAGATTGGCCTTAGTCGATATGGACTCTCTTAATTGTATCGTCTGTTCCAGAACATCTGATTGGACCTCACTTTGAGCATCGTTAATATTTAAATTCAATTCCTTAGCTTCCTTAGATAAAGTTACTTGCGTTTCTCTTGTTATTGTTTCTGTTGCGACTACGGATCCGCCAATTGCAGATTCGTGAGATTTCTGATTATTGGCTTCGATTTCTAGACGCTTACTTTCTGTTATAGAATGAACTTTAGTACGCTTATCACGACCTTCTGCATAGGTCGAATTAAACTGTAATTGTGCTTCGACTTCGGTAGGCAAATCGCTGTTACTATCACTTAGAAAAACATAGGTCAATAATGACAAAGACACAAGAGCTAAAAAGATATTCATATACCTCGACGACCACAATCGACGCTTCACATCTGTTGTAGCGACTTTCTGTAGAATACCATCGCTCATATTATCCCAAGTGTATGCTTGAGGTAATGCCTCATTGCTTCTTAGGATATCCTTTAGTTGATCAGATTTTTTACCCATAGATAAGTGTCTTTGCTTGGTGACCTAAGTTTTTCTGTATCCACTTTATAGCACGTGATAGTTGTGATCTTGAAGTCGCCTTTGAGATATTCATTGCTTCAGCTATTTCCTGATGTGTATAATCATCTATTACAAAAAGCAAGAAGATGGTTCTGTATCCCTCTGGCATCTTTGCCAACAGTTTTTCTATATCCGCTTTCTTTAGTTGAAATAAAAACTCCATATTATGTTCTGTATCATGCGTCTCAGATAAAGGCACGAACAGGTTAAGTTTTTTACGTTTTCGGAGCTTAGCTATACAGGTCCTGACGACAATCTTTGCAAACCAAGATTTGAATTCGCCCTTAGTAGGATCATAATTATCAAAGGAAGTGAATAAGCCAGCAAAAGCATCTTGCATAGCATCTCGCCGGCTATTCTCATCCTGGATGTAATTCTTAATAATCGTGTAAGCGTAAGGGGCACAGGCCTCATAGCACTGCTTAAAGGCTTTTTCGTTCTTACGCTTACACGCTGATATAATAGAGCTGTTTATCAAGCTTTATAAATATTCTTAATTAAAATCTAGCAACCTTGGAATAATATAAGTAGATCTTCGAAATTATCTAAAGTGACTGTCGAGCTATCTGCATTCAATATTACTGATACTGGATATACTATATTCATACCAACTACTTGCTCTAGATCTGATTCTAGAGCTGCACCGTCAACATATTCTGTTATGTCGCCATTAGCCGTGACCCCTGAAATAGGATACACTATTTCATAACAACCTGGATCGCCAGGTACTGCATCTTGAGACCCTACAAAGAGTAAAAATAACTCTTCTGTAGGAAATCCAATTGTCCAACAATCCTCTAACGCAAATGCAAGTTCTTCCTCAGAAGAAACAGTTAATACGACCCCATTCTCATCAGTCAATGACAACGGATAAGCATAGTTAGTAATATTACCTTCTAGCATCAAGTCACAGTATTGCATATGATCCTCAACTGTTACTGTCTCCCCAGTCGTCAGGATAACATCAAATGGAAACGTCAACAAGTAACAACCGATATACTCGAATCCTGTCTGCCAGTTATAGATAGAATCGTTGACTTCAATGTTGTTACAATTAATCAATGCATCGAACATCTCATCTGTACTCTGTATAATTAGTTCTGTACCATCCTCTTGGACTAAGGTCAAAGGAAATACAAAGTAGTAGATATCTGTGGCGATTGCCGCGCTCAGCTCTTCATCACTTTGTATAGTGAGTACCTCACCTGCTTCTGGCTCGATCTCTATCGGATAACTGATTGTATAACATGAATTAGTCATGTCGATCAGGTAGGCTGGAAACACATCTTCTGTCCATCCACCACTAGGAATACATGCTGCAAATGCTTCTGCTAAATCTTCACTATTCTCGATGACCTGAGTCTCTCCATCTTCGTAAGTGATGTTAAGCGGATACTCAAAATCAACAATCATCAGCAATGAGTCTGACACAACATCATAAAAACCCTGTTCCGAAGCAATCTCATGTCTAGAACCATCATCTCTTAATAGACCAAATGGAAAATCAATTTCAAAGCAATCGAAATCAAGTCCACCTTCGCCTCCGCCAGATGAACGATTAAGAATCGGATTAACAATTACATCTTCTACAATTATCTCTTCGATATCAGTATCAGAATCTATAAGATCTTCCTTCTCG
>CALEAC010000010.1 GCA_937944095.1 uncultured Saprospiraceae bacterium | reverse complement strand
AAGGAGCCAAGGCTCCTCCTTCTCCAAACAATGATTCGCCTTTAAGTAATTGTTCTAAGGCTTGAGCTTTTACTGCTTCAAAGTCTTTATTTTCCATCTATCTAAGTTAAGTTTTTAGACAGACTTGAGAATACACCCTCTGGTAGGTTCCATGAACTTGAAGCCTTCCTTTACTCAGAGATTTACTTATAATATAGCTTTGAAATCATAGACATTCTTAAAACGATCTGTAACTTTCAATAGGCATCTTTCCTATCTACTATCTCAAGTATTTCTACTATCAATATCTGATCCTCTATGCTATATATCACTCTATAATTGCCCGACCTCATCCTCCACAAATTCTTGTACCCTTTTAATTTTTTACACCCATTTGGGCGAGGCTCTTCTGATAGTTCTCCTATCAGGGAAGTGATTCTCACAACCTCCTTATTAGGGAGTTTGTATAATATTTTCAGTGCTGATTTCTTAAATCTGACCTCGTATTTACTCATCTAACTTTCCGGCCTTTTTTAGTTTTTCCATTGCTTCATTAAATGGAATTGACTCTTCATCCTTTCTCGAATCAGCTATAAGTCCATCAATTAAATCTTCGAGATATTCACCACCATATTTATCAATATCTATTTGCACGAATCTCTTCTTGTTATTTTTATCTGTCAAATAAAGTATTCCATCCATTGTCATTGTTTAATACTTAAAAATAACGCTTTTGAGCTTATCATGTTTCACGTTTAAAGGGTGATGCTTAATAATCTCTCTTTTCCATTTCCTTAGGTTACAACGTTATATGGCCTTGTATTGAGTCTTATGACCTGCCTTATATAGTATTATTATCGTGATTGCCACTATCCGAATATCTCTAGTTGGATGAAACAGCAGTACAAGAGAAACAGAACAGACTAAGAAATAATCAAATATTCATATTAGGATATTATTCTAACAATATGAAAATGGTTATTTAATTCAATTATACTGAAGCCCGAGTGAATCTAAGATCATCTGAAATTGCTTTATGTCTTTCATCCGTTTCTTACGTGTCCTCCTACTCTCCTTTTCTTCTTCCGGTCTAGGCTCCTGCATCATCCGCCTATACTTATCTAAGGCCTCCTCAGTGTAAGAACCTCTCTTCTTTTCCTTCCTCAGAATATTTTCATTCCACTTTTCTTCGTCCCATTTAGTACTCGGATTGCGCTTTTGTTGACCTTTGACCGTATGGTTTAGGGCCAAGTATTTTTCGTTGGGTTCTAATTTTCCATTGTCATTAACTATATAGGCAGATCTCATATTCTTGCACCTCAGTATATATTTCAGCATATCAAAAGTCATCGGCTCGTACTTCTTTTCCTGATATTCAGTCTTAGGATAATTATGACCAGACCCCTTCTGAAGTACCATAATCCTTCTATTCTAGTACCACGAAACCATACGATCTTATCTAGATCTGATTGTGTGTGAATCAAATTTTGAAAATAAGCTGCAGCTACACATACCTTTCTATCAGCACTAAGAATAAGTAAACTATCGAGTTTTCAGTCATGAAGAATGAAATGGTGATAAGGATATATATTATTCTGCTCACGCCATTTTAGAGAGTCTTTCAGTTGATCATAGACATGGCCATAATCATCGAAATTCTCCTTGATATAATCGTCAGTCCGTCTGTATAATGCTACAGACTCCTCGACATCCCATGTCGAGACAGCAGTGCAAGAGCAAATGCATAAAACAAGCAAGTATATAGCTACCTCTCTCATAGAACTAAAGATTAAAATTTAATCTGACTCTTTTCTCATTCTGCAATAACATAACCTTAATAACTAACCTGAGGCTCCTTTGGCGATACTTAATTAAATTCGACCTTCGTTTATTTTATTGCCAAAACGTACCACTCAATAGATTTTTCATTCATCAAATAAATTGTTTTAAATATGAAGTACACAATAATTTGCCTTTTAGGTTTATTTGCTTTTCAGCTCAGTGCTCAGAACCAAGAGATCAAGGAAGTAAAAAAATTGCTCCAGTCGTTTAAGACAGATCAAGAACTTAGTGCTGTAGAGGAAGCCCAAGGTCTCATGGCTGAACTTATGGAAGAGCCTAGTATGAAAAACCACCCTGAGGCCCTGTCCTTACGTGCCAAAACCAATGGCCTCATACTCAGGTTCAAAACCCTGGATGACCCGATGCTGCATGCTGATCAGACGCATAGTTATTATGCAACAGCTTTTGAGAAAGACGAGAACATGACTTATCGTCAAGACCTCCTGAATGAACTGTATCTCGTCAAGGTCCGTCTCATGGAATTAGGCAATAAGGCCTATGAGGAGAAGTTATACAAACAAGCGCAGTCCTACTACACAGCAGCTCTGAGAATGAATGAGTTAGAGATAGCGAATCCTAGATATATGTCGCGAGATACCTCACTCTTATTCACCAAAGCCCTATTTGCCAAGCTCGCAGGAGATAACAAAACCGCCATTGCTGATTATGAGGAACTCGTAGAGCTGAACTACGGTAGAGTCGATATCTATGCCTACCTCAAAGAGCTCTACGAAGCTGAAGGAAGGGAAGACAAAATTCCTGGATTAGAGGAATTGAGAGCTATGAGGTTCCCTGAATAGCTGCCGAAACCAAACAAAATTAAAAAAGCCACTGCTCATGTTGTGGCTTTTTTTGTGCCCTCAGGTCAAATGCTTACCTTAATTTCAAAATATACTAACATGAAGATTTTTACATTTTGCTCTTTTATAATCCTACTAGCCTGGAGTACAAGTATAGAGGCGCAAGTCATAGACGAAGGGTTTGACACTGGCATCCCGACCACATGGTCGCAATATACAGAAGCTGGTTTTGATTTTGTAAGCTGGTTTGATGGCGAAGTCAATCTTTTCAAGCAAAGTGATGGAGATGAAAGCCTGATGTTGATCTCTCCATATTGGGATATGACTAACTACACAAAGTTAGAATTCGACCTGTATGGGTTCAACTTGAGTTTCAGTTCCACGACTGTACCTGAGTTACATCTCGGCTATCTAACTGAAGAAGATGATCCCTCTTCCTTTAGATCCATCCATACTTTTTATGTTGGCAATACGGCACAACAAACCTTCGAGTATCATCTAGGCGCTATTAATGGCTCGGGTAATCTGGTTTTTAAGTTAGAAGGAGATCCCTCACATATAATCTATCTTGATAATGTAAGAATATACGAAGATGAGTTT
>CALEAC010000009.1 GCA_937944095.1 uncultured Saprospiraceae bacterium | reverse complement strand
TCTCTGGCCATTCTTTTTCTTGAGCTTATTTCTTTGCTCAAGTGTGTTTCTAACTAGAGAATTTCAAATAAGACAAAACCAAATCGAAACGACATCTGAGCAGTTCTACTCCAAAAAAACCGGAGAAACCAATAACGATTTAGTAGTCGAAACAATAAAGGATTATTTTACTAACTCCAACATCCAATTAACGAGTAAGGCAACCACCAGCTCCACAAAATCAATTAATCTGTCTAACAATTATATCAGTGCTGCACCTATAACTGAACTTAGTGCTGACTATAATAATGGTACTGTTGTATCCCCACCTTCAATAATGTATAGGCAGCAAAAAACTAAGTCTCCATTACTTATATCAAGCCTAAAAGAACTGCCCATACCATCCAGAGAAATTAGAGCGCTTAACTTATCTACAATAGACCTGAATCAAGAATCCACCAAAGACAAACGATTTCAACTAACAGCACTATCAGGTCGAAATTATAGCAGTCTCAAAATGCAATCGCTTGATGAGTTAGGATATGAATTAAAGGACTACCAAAATTACTATTCTGGTTACAGTTTTGAAATAGGCGGAATGTTGGATTTAGGTAAAAAATTTGGATTACAAGGGTCTATTGGTTATTCCAAGATTAATAATTCAAGTCTGTTCTATAAGTTAGAAGACGCAGGTTCGCTCAACTTTGTTTATGACAATAAGGGTAACATGAATTATAACCTGCAAGAGGTCATGACACCACTTGGTGCAGTAAATTCTGATATCAATTTAGAAATGAATCATGCAAACATGGACTCAGCTGAGTTATCCCAAAATGCTAATGTCCAGCAGCAACTATACCTCATTAGTGCCGGAATAGGTATCAGTTATCAGCTATTTGATTGTAATAAATTTTGCTTCTCACTGAATGGAAACGGCTACTTAAATAGGATTACAAAAACCAAAACAGTTGCACAATTCTCACTTATGGACAAGAACACTATGTCGATGGGTGACCATCATTTTGAGAGGGCAGAAATCATTGGGCTTAGCAAAAATTTTGTGTCTATAAGTACTGGGATTGCCTTTAGCTATGCCATAGCTGATGACTTTAATTTATTATGCACAGTCAGCAAGCTTATGAGTGTAAGCAGTCTTAGACAGAGTGCCGACCCCATAACTTCTCTCAATAGTTATAACACCTCCATTGGTTTTGCTAAAACCTTCAACTAGATTTATAACCTAGTCCACACTGCATTTTTTATAGTCAATTAGCAATGTGATGACTGCGCCAAAGTCTTAGAAAAGACATTTGGTCAAAGAAAACAACTTTCTATAATAGACTTTCCAACCTATCCTGTAGCTGCTGCATAAGCATAGTATTGTTAACCAAATATTCATTTACTATGCTGAAACATTCTACTCTAATCCTCTTAGCGATTATTCTTACTATAGCCACCAAGGCTGTAGCAGACAGCGGTACACCAGCAGTCCTCTCATTTGATTTGGATTCCTGTAGTTCATATAATTACAACCTAACTAATGAAGACTACAGTGAATTTATAGCAACAATTCAGAACACACCTGACATAACATTGCGCTCCGTACAGGGTAATCTGTACAGAACAAATCCTACACAGAACACCCATTCTTGTACACCCGGGGTAGATAATTCAGAAGGAATGTGTGTAAGCTATGATGAAGGATGTAACTATGCTGCAGAAAGTGAACGTGCGGTTAGATTTGACCTAGAAGTTAACGCTAATGGCTCTATACCAGCTCAAATTCAAAGTTTCGAATTCTTTGAGAAATCTCCTGTCATGTTTGACTGGATAGATGGCGCCAGCGGTATTAATGATTTCCCAACTAGATATGCTATTAGAATCTTGAGAGATGGTGTACCCGTTTTTGAACAAGTAGACATCACAACTAATAGAGAATGGACCCTAGAGCAATTTGATTTTGCTAGTGATGACAATTTTTTAGTAGAAGAAACCGCGGTGTTCAGTTTTTTCCTACAAGCTTACTGCCCTATAGGTAACGGTGCCAATATTAAGGCCTGGGACCTAGACGAGCTTTCTGTTGTCGTCGACTGTGCCGAAACTTGCAGAGCAGAAGGAGGAACACTTACTGGTGGACCCTTTGAGTTCTGTACAGGTAATGGTGTTGCTGACAATATCCCAGCAGGGGCTGTAACACTTACTGGAAACTCAGGCGTTAATTCCGCTTGGGTCGTCACTGATGGCACCGGTACGACAATACTTGGTTTACCTCCTACACCTGAGGCTGTTAACTTCGATGATGCTGGTCCAGGGACTTGTCTATTATGGCATCTAAGCTACGATGGGACTCTCGATGGTGCTATGATGAACGCACCTGTAGCCGGGCTAACAGGTTGTTTCAGTCTGTCTAATCCAATTACAGTAAATAGAACACAATCAGAAGGCGGTACGCTTACTGGTGGACCTTTCGAATTCTGCGTCGGTGATAATGTTGCAGATAATATCCCTGCCGGTGGTATTACACTAACTGGTAATACTGGTACTAATTCCGCTTGGGTCGTTACTGATGGCACCGGTACGACAATACTTGGATTACCTCCTACACCTGAGGCTGTTGACTTTGATGGTGCTGGACTTGGCTCATGTCTGGTATGGCATCTAAGCTATGAAGGTGTCCTAGGTGGTGCTGTCATGAATGCACCCGTCGCTGGACTGACTGGTTGCTTCAATCTATCTAATCCAATAACAGTCAATAGAATAAATTGTAACACACCACTAAATGGGGGTACTATTACAGGGGGACCATTCGAATTCTGTGTCGGTGATGGTGTCGCGGACAATATACCTGCTGGCAGTATAACACTTGCTGGCAACACAGGCACTAACTCACAGTGGGTCGTCACCGATGATCAAGGCATCATCCTCGGTCTTCCTTCTATGCCTAGTGTTGTTGATTTCGATGGCGCAGGTGCTGGTGTCTGCCTTATTTGGCATCTATCACATGAAGATGATCTAACAGGTGCTGTCGTAGGTAATAATGCCATGACTGATCTCAATGGAACATATGACTTATCTAACTCTATATCTGTAACCAGAAACCAACCTCAAGGTGGCTCACTGACTGGTGGTCCGTTCGAATTCTGTGTCGGTGATGGTGTAGCGGATAATATCCCTGCTGGCAGTATAACACTTACTGGCAATACCGGTACTAACTCGCAATGGGTCGTAACAGACGACCAAGGAAATATCTTAGGACTTCCTCCTACTTTCTCTGCTCCTGACTTCGATGGCGCTCCAGTAGGCACTTGCCTCATTTGGCACTTGTCCTACGAAGATGGTCTGATAGGCGCTGAGATGGGTATGAATGCCAATAACCTTCAGGGTTGCTTTAGTCTATCTAACCCAATCTCTGTCGTTAGAAATGATTGTTCTGTCAGTGGTGGCACAATCGCAGGTGGCCCCTTCGAATTCTGTGTCGGTGATGGTGTCGCGGATAATATCCCTGCTGGCAGCATAACACTTGCTGGCAACACAGGTAC
>CALEAC010000008.1 GCA_937944095.1 uncultured Saprospiraceae bacterium | reverse complement strand
TCTAATTACCTTTAACAGAAAACAAAGAAATAGCTGATGTACAGATCTATCATTCTACTATTAATAGCTTTCTTGATTGCACCATCACTTGCATTTGCTGGTAGTGGAGATGCTTCATTTGGCTTCTGGACTATTATCAACATACTCGGTGCCCTAGCTTTCTTCATCTATGGGATGAAAATGATGAGTGAAGGCATCCAGCGCGCGGCTGGTTCGCAAATGCGTAAGATCCTAAGAACGATGACACGTAATCGATTTCTTGGTGTCTTTACGGGGTTTCTAATCACAGCACTCGTACAATCATCATCAGCGACGACTGTTATGACTGTGTCCTTTGTGAATGCAGGTCTGATCTCACTGATAGAATCAGCAGGTGTCATGATGGGTGCTAATATAGGTACAACCGTGACCGGATGGATAATCGCGATCTTAGGATTTAAGGTCAAGCTTAGTGCTTACTCTATTCCTCTATTTGCAGTCGGGGTTCCTATGCTATTTTCTAAGGTCGGCAAAAGGAAATATTGGGGTGAATTCTTGATAGGCTTTGCCATTCTATTCTTAGGGCTTTCTTACTTGAAGAATGCCGTTCCTGACCTAGGAACTGAAGCATTAGCTTTCATAGAAGGTTGGTCTCAGTTTGGTATCTTTTCTAGGATCTTATTTGTTATGGTAGGTGCTTTGATCACTGTCATCGTACAATCATCGAGTGCTGCAATGGCTATTACCTTGACTTTGGTATATGCTGGTTGGTTACCACTGGACGTTGCAGCTGCAATGGTCTTAGGTGAAAACATAGGTACAACAATCACAGCTGAATTGGCCTCCCTAATCGGAAACACGCAGTCTAAAAGGTCAGCTCGGATTCATTCCTTATTTAATGTTATAGGTGTCTGTTGGATGGTCCTATTACTACCTCATGTTATTGAATTTCTGACAACTTTTGTAGAAAACTTTACTAGCCTATTCGAAAGTAATGCGAAGATCAAAACTGCCGATCTGAATGCAACACAGACGATGAATACTTATATTCTAGCTGCGTTCCATACGACCTTTAATATTCTCAATGTTGCCCTGTTGATAGGGTTTGTTCCATGGTTGATTAAGATGGCGATTAAGACCGTACCAGATAAAGCTGGCGAGGATAGTATCGACAAACTAAAGTTCATCAATGCTGCGAACAGAACACCAGAATTGGCTACTGTAGAACTGCAGCAAGAAGTTTCTCGTTATGGTGAGATCACGACTAGGATGCTTGGGTTCAGTAAGCAGTTGCTTAATAGCACCGATGAAAAAGAAATGCTGACCCTCATATCCAAACTGAAAAAATATGAGGACATCACCGATAAGTTTGAGAAAGAGATTACTGAGTACATCACTAACTTGTCTGATAAGGAGATGACACACAAGACCAGCATCAGACTGAGAAGCTTCTTCAATATCTGCAATGACATGGAACGAATCGGAGATATCTTCTACCAATTTGCGAAGACGATGGAAAGTAAAATCAACAGGAAAATCTATTTCCTTCCAGAACAAAGAAACCAGCTCAACGAATTATTTGCAATCGTAGAGCGATCATTTGAAGAAATGAATTTCAATCTCAATCTAACAACTTATGATGACGCTTCTCTTACCAAGTGTTATGACTTAGAAGAAGAGACAAATGTCCAGCGAAACAGCATGCGGAAATACAACAGAGAGCACCTAGGCAAAGACAATTATGATGTTAATGCGGCGATGGTATTCACAAACCTATTTTCGTCCTTAGAAAGAATCGGAGACCATATCGTCAATATCAATGAATCTGTCGCCGGAGAAATATAATCATATAGCAAGTCTAATATTACAGAGAAGACACCATAGACATGAGTAATAAGCTGAAGGAAGTTTTCCAGTATTTTTTCAAGTTAGGTTTCATCGCTTTTGGGGGTCCAGCTGCACATGTCGCAATGATGCAAGATGACTTAGTCGAGAAGAAAAAGTGGTTATCCACTCAGGAATTCTTAGACTACATGGGGGCGACTAATCTCATCCCTGGACCTAATTCCACAGAGATGACCATGCATTGTGGCTATCATCATGCCGGTGTCAGGGGCTTATTCGCAGCAGGTATTTCGTTTATCATTCCTGCTGTATCTATCACTTTGGCGATTGCTGTATTTTTTGAGAAGATCAGCGAATTAGCATGGACTATACCGATTATTAATGGGATCAAAGCAGCCGTCATATCACTGATTATTGGTGCCATCTACAAGCTTGGCAAGAAAGCGATCAAAGGCACCACCCATTTGGCTATCGCCGTTATGGTGGTCATAGCAGCTTTCTTTGGGATCAATGAGATTATATGTATCCTAGGCGCAGGCCTGTGTTATCTCATAGCCAAATCTCTCATCAGTCAGAATAGTTTACCTATTTTCAATTTTGCACCTCTACTTTTTTTGGCAACAGCCTCCTATAGTCATATCAAGCTCCTGCTGATCTTCCTTAAGGTCGGCCTGGTATTATTTGGCAGTGGCTATGTCCTCTTCGCTTACTTAGATGGAGAATTAATAGATGGCATAGGTTGGTTGACCCATGAGGATCTAGTAGAAGCCATAGCTATAGGTCAGATGACACCAGGCCCAGTACTATCTACCGCCACATTCATAGGTTATAAGGTCGGTGGTTATGGTGGCGCGATATTGGCTACCCTCGGCATCTTTGTTCCTTCATTTTTCTATGTATGGCTGCTTAATAACTTCATCCATAAGATGAAAAACAACAAGGCGCTGCGATACTTTCTAGAAGCTGTAAATGTTGCTGCTGTGGCTGTCATGATTGTTGTCTGCATACAGATGGGGGAATCGATATTAATAAACTGGCAGACGATACTAATCTGTGCATTAGGCTTTTTATACTATTTCTTTTACAAAAAAGCTGGTGGGCTAACTCTAATCTTGGGTGGGGCTATTCTTGGATATTTTCTGTCATTAGTTTGACATCAACGCGTATGTATCTAACTTGAGATACCCTTATCGTAGTAAGTATACGCGGTGTATCCCGAAGGGTATGCCATTGTCATATTTTGTTATTCACTGGCTCTCCTATCTAAACTGGACATCAATCCCATCCAAGTCTTCTATAAGTTGTGGAAGAGTTTTAATATCTAAGTTTAATTGTTTACAAATAGCTGGCAATTTTTTAAAGATTTTGTTGTCATTACTAGTACCTGTTTCTTCAGAAACCAACAATATATTATCACCCTTAGTTGTTTGTTCAATGGCAAATAAGAGCATTTTAGCATCTGCGGATTCTAGATAAGCACTTTTCCTGTTCTCAAATTCTACTGGTTCTAGTTGATTTTTCCACGCTACATTGCAAAATTGATTCTCTAATTGATTAAAAATTTTTTTTTTGGAAGAATGTTAGTGGTTTTCTGATGAATCGTCTTGTCTCGCAAGTATTCAAATTTCTCAATCACAATACCCTTTGCAAGAAATTTTGCCTCGTCATAAACTTTGTCTATAACAATTATTTCTCTGGCTTCAATTTTTGCTTTAATGAAATCAAAAAGCTTGTTCTTTTGGTCAAATGGAAGATAGTAACGTACCAAAGAAAGTAGTGAGCTGGTATCTATTACTATTTTCACAGGATATATTTGTCAAGTTTATCTGGCTTTATATTTAGCCTTTCACAAATTTCCTTTTCATTTATTACTCCTTGTTCAAATGCAGTTGAAAGTGTTGAGATTAGAAGAGGAGATTTTATCGGTTGTGGTGCGGACCCTCTTGTTTTGATTCCGTTCTGTTTGTCTAGTTCTCTTTGAAGCCTATCTGCTTCGTACTTGGCTTGATATTGTTTTTCAAAATTCGTTCTAATTCTATTGTAATTTCGAGAGCTTATCTTTCCTTCAAAGAGTAGCCTTGTGTAAAGAGCAATTTTGCTCAAATGTGTAGCTCTCGAAATTCTTTCGATAAGATCACTTACATAATCATTGCTTGAGTTTACTACTTTTATTTTCTCTAATGACTTAGAATATTCTCCGATTAAAAAGTAATGTGCGAAATCATTACACCATCTTTCAATTTTTGATAATTTCTTATTTGCTATATGGTCATAATCAAGTTTTTCGACTTCTTCTTCGTTTAGTAAGAAGTGTCCAAGTTCGTGGGCTAACGTAAAAATTTCCCTTCTGAATGAATTTTGCTGTCTCTTTAGGACTATTACGTTAGGATTCAAATAGAATCCATCAATGTTAGCTTTTTCTTTTTGATTCCAGTATTCTACAAATTCAAACACTAGGATATTGTTTTCAGCAAACTTTCTGATTAAGGATTTCAGGAATTCCTTTAGATTTCCATTGAATTGAGGATAAAGTATATTTCTTATCTCTAAAGCTACTTGGTAAGGATTATCTTTGGTATTATATACTTTGAGTTTACGTTTAAATTCAAGTTCACTGAGTTTCGATATTGCGGACAATGCAATTTTGAATTCTTCGAATCTGTTGACTATTTTCTTAGCACCAATATTAAGGTCCGAATTGAATTTTTCTTTTCTAAAGAATATGCTTGACTCTTTTGAGGTTTCGGGAGCTTTAGGATCTAGATAATAGTGTAACCCCTTGTTGAATACTTTGTCTATTCTCTTTAAATGGCTAATCTTCACTTCTTTGGATAAAATATCCTCCTTAGTTAGCTTATTCTTTAAACCAGTACTGATCATATCCAAAAAAGCGTCAACTTCAATCTTGTAAAGATTAAGTAGATGATTGATTCTTGATATGTTTATTTCGAATTTCACTTCTATATTATGTACTCAAAGATACAATTATCACTACAGATTTGTTTCTGTCCCTAACTTGTGCATAACTTATTGATATGACGACTTACTATAAAGAGGCTTTTCTTATCCAAGTCATTTTCTACTCGCTTATTTGGCTGATGAGTGAGTATACAGGGTTCTTACTCTGCACGATTATGTCAGTTATTATCGGTGCATTATTGCTCTTTGCATATATCATCGAGCTCGTCCAAAAATCCCAAGTCCCCAAGAGTTACTTCCGCTTTATGCTTATGGCCAGCTTAGCGCCTCTGGTAGTCTTACTGCTATTCAGTGTCTTATATGGAGGTCAGTTTGATTGGATTAGGTCTTAGAAAATATCAGAAGTATCGCTTACAGTTCTTAATTGATCTAACACAGATAATTTTCCAAGGCGACTATCACAACTCAACTAGGCAAAAGAATGACCAACTCATATTAAGTTCTTCTTAGTCATTAGATTACCAAATTTCAAATTAATACTACCTCATCATGAGCTAAGGCGCTGCGACCCTTAGCTGTTTTATGGACCTCACTTTAGGTAATTCGCTCCAGAGCTAGATTTACGTTTTACGCTTCTTTTTCTCTGCAGCTGGGAATAAGATGTTATTAAGAATCAGTCTATAACCCGGTGAATTAGGATGTAGGTTCAGGTCCGTTTCTGGATCACCAACATAATGTCTATAGTCTTCTGGATCATGACCACCATAGAATGTCCAAGTACCGAAGCCGTAAGATCCATGGATATATCGGGCTTCATTAATTGCATTATTCTCACCCATAACCAAAACATCTGATTTGATCAGGTTCTTTGGATAGGCTGTTGTCTGCCCCATGAATCCTTTGACCGTTCTAGTATGGTTCTGAGTCAGCATCGCCGGTATAGGATCCCACTTTGCTGAGAAATCAAACAAGGTGAAATAGTCATTCTTCGCAGTGACCTTTCTCTTCCTATTATCAATCGTGGAGTACTCATAGACTAATGGGTCTTTGACTAATTCCCAATCTTTGAAAGCGAAGGTCTGCGAGAAATCCATCTTAGAGTCCAGATCGGAATCCATGGCGTCCCCATCATAGATGTCTGCACAGATGTCATGACCTTGGCACGCAAGTGCAATATCATAGGTATCCGTCGCTGAACACATCGCAAACATAAATCCACCGCCACTTACATATTCTCGTATTCGCTTAACGACTGCTAGCTTAAGTTCAGAAACCTTACCGAAGCCTAGTTCGGTCGCAAGCTTTTCCATTTTCTTCTGATTAGCGATATACCACGGCTTACTACTGTGGGAATAGTAGAATTTGCCATATTGGCCCGTAAAGTCCTCATGATGGAGATGTAACCAATCATACTGAGCCAATTTGTCTTCTAATACTTCTCTGTCATATATGGTCTCATAAGGTATCTCAGCATAGGTTAACACCATCGTGACAGCATCGTCCCAAGGCTGTACTTTGACCCCTTTAGAGTTAAAATCAGGGGTATAAACAGCTATTTTGGGCGGTTGCTCTAGCTTAATGGTCTCTTGGTTCTTTTCTGGATCTGAAATGGCCTGTCTAATCTGAGCAAATTCAGCATTAGAAATGACACTGTAACTGACACCTCTGGTCTTACATTCCTTCTCGAAAATCTCATTGTGGTCAAATGCAAAGCTGCCTCCTCTATAGTTAAGCAACCAATAGGCCTCCTGACCAGCATCTAGGACCCAATAGGCGATTCCATAGGCTTTGAGGTGGTTTTTCTGACCTTCATGATCCATTGGTATCAGTATATAGGAAGCTTGCAAACAAAAAGTCAGAAGTATG
>CALEAC010000007.1 GCA_937944095.1 uncultured Saprospiraceae bacterium | reverse complement strand
AATATGGTTCACCACTATACGTATATGATGGTGACACAATAATTGCTAAGTACAATAAATTCAAAAATGCATTTAATGTACAAAAATTAAAAATTCACTTTGCTGCTAAGGCTCTATCAAACATCACGATACTAAAGCTATTTAAAGAACTCGGTGCAGGCCTAGATTGTGTTTCAATTGAGGAAATCAAATTGGGATTGGAAGCTGGATTTGATCCAGCTGATATAATATATACTCCTAATGGCGTATCCTTTGATGAATATGTCCAAGCTATTAATTTCAAAACGAAAATAACAGTTGATAACATTTCTACATTGGAAAAAATAGGACAACATTACCCTAATTTATCAATATTTATAAGATTCAATCCGCATTTAATGGCAGGCGGAAACAGCAAAATAAGTGTGGGTCATATTGGGTCGAAATTTGGAATATCAATCCACCAGATGCCCATAGTTCAAAGATTAGTAAATAAGTATAATATAAGTGTGGAAGGAATCCATATGCATACAGGCTCCGATATTATTGAAGCAGAAGTATTTAATAGAATTGCCAAATTGCTTTTTTCTATTGCAGATCAGTTTAAAGATATTAAGTCAATTGACTTTGGCAGTGGATTTAAAGTAAGATATAAAAAGGATGACCATCAAACTGATATCATAACGATAGGCCAAAACTTTAGCATACTATTTAATGAGTATTGTAAGAAAAAAGGAAAGCAATTAACCCTTAGATTCGAACCTGGTAAATTTTTAGTAAGTGAAGCCGGATATTTTTTAACAACGGTGAATACAATAAAACAAACTACTGCTTGCACTTTTGCAGCTGTTAATAGTGGATTTAATCATCTAATAAGACCCATGTTTTATGACTCGTATCACATGATAGAAAACATTTCAAATCCTGAAGGTCAAAAAAGAATGTACTCTATAGTTGGGTACATTTGCGAAACAGACACATTTGCAGAGGACAGAATCATCACTGAAATAAGGGAAGGTGACATACTGCTATTCAAGAATGCAGGTGCATATTGTTATTCTATGAGTTCAAATTATAATTCAAGATTAAAGCCTGCCGAAGTATTACTGGTAAAGGGTGAGTCAATGTTAATTAGAAAGAGAGAAGTTTTCGAAGATCTATTAAAAAATCAAATTAAAGTTGAAGTAAGTACGAAGATGGTTAGCTAAAAAAGAGTCTTATTACATATGAAGAAAAGTAACTGCGTAAATTGGATTGACCATGCTGTAATCAAGTTTACGCCATAATTATTCAAGACGCATCTACCATTATTAGATGGTCATATAATAAGTATTGTCCAAGAAAGAAATTCTTCAAAGGCTAGTCAAAGTTCATTTCATAGTTCCTTTTGCTTTTTTTATGTAAGAGCGGACACCTAATCTGCTTGACTTTGGTAGGATTGCCGCATAACTTGAAACTGAACCATTGTTATTAGAAATTAGAATCCTAATATGAATACAAAACCTGAATACGAAGGGAATGAATTAATTGATAAGCTTCCTAAGCATTTGAAGCAATTTATTAAGCCTCAAAATTACAATGATTACACATCAATTAATCAAGCTGTATGGAGATACATCATGCGAAAAAATGTGGCTTATCTATCCACAGTAGCGCATTCATCATATCTTGACGGACTTACTAAAACTGGAATCGGATTAGAAGAGATCCCAAGTATGTATGGGATGAATCGAATTCTAAAGGACATTGGCTGGGCCGCAGTAGCCGTTGATGGGTTTATTCCCCCTAATGCCTTTATGGAATTTCAAGCATATAAAGTATTAGTAATTGCTTCTGACATAAGACAACTGGAAAACATTGAATATACGTCTGCACCAGATATAGTGCATGAGGCTGCAGGTCATGCACCTATTATTGCAAATCCAGATTATGCGGAATATTTGAGAAGGTTAGGAGCTATAGGAGCAAAAGCCATACTCTCGAATTATGATAATGAAATGTATGAAGCGGTAAGAAAATTATCTATACTCAAGGAAGCAGTAGGTGTAGATAAAAAAGAGATACAATCTGCACAAGAGGAAATTGAAAGATTGCAATCTCAAAAAATTGAGCCATCTGAAATGGCACAGTTAAGAAATATTCAATGGTGGACTGTTGAATACGGATTAATTGGTACAATAGAAAATCCTAAAATCTATGGAGCGGGATTATTGTCTTCCATTGGTGAGAGCAAATGGTGTATGAAAAATGACGTAAAAAAAATACCCTATTCAGTTGAAGCTGCAAAACAAGCATTTGATATCACTAAGCCGCAACCACAATTATATGTAACACCTGATTTTTCGCTACTCATGGAGGTGTTAGAATCTTTTGCAAACACACTTAGCTTACGAAAAGGTGGGGCCTCAGGTCTTCAAAAATTAGTCGATTCCAAATTGATCGGAACTATAGAAATAAATACAGGTCTTCAAATTTCTGGGAAATTCACGCGAAGCATAGTAAATGAAAACAATGACGTTATTTATTTTGAAACGACAGGTCAAACAGCATTGGCATTTCGCGAAAAAGAGTTAATAGGTCATGGAGTAGACCAGCACAAAACAGGCTTTAAGTCTCCTATAGGGAAATTAAAAAACATCAATCTACCTATTGAAGACATGGGCCCCTTTGACCTAAAAGCCTACAATTTTCATGATAACAAATGGCTTTCATTCGAGTTTGATAGTGGTATCACGGTAGAGGGTCTAAACATAACAGGCATAAGAAATATTCAAGGAAAACTTATGTTAATTCAACTGAAAGATTGCACTGTAACATATATGGATGAAGTGCTCTACAAACCAGAATATGGCATTTTTAATATGATAATAGGTAGCAAGATTATTTCGGCTTATGCAGGAAGTGCAGATGAAAATTCTTTTCCTAATTTATATGAGCCCTCTTCTGTTGTTACCACTCAACCTGATAAGACAGAGAAAATTTTGAACTTGGAATCCTTGTATACTCAGGTTAAAGAATTAAGAGTTAATAAAAAAGCAGAATCAACTGCCTTACGTTCAATATGGAAATTAATCAAATCTGAATATCCCCATGAATGGCTGCTTATTTTAGAGTTTCTTGAGATATGTAAAAACGAGCCTATAAAAAATGAGGTAACAAAATATTTACAAAATTTGTCGGTAAATAATTCTAAGATAAGTTCATTAATTACTGAAGGGCTCGAACAAATACAAAGGATCTCTAGCAATAGGTGATGTAACATATCCTCCTAGTTTGAGTTGATCCATGCAATCAGCCGTAATAGATAATTTCGATAGAATCAAGCAATCGATATGTTAATTCGAAGTTTGTATGATCATATACTTCCTGAATTCAAGCTAGAATATCAGGTGTTTCAAAAATGATACACCTTTCGGATGCAAATCATAAAATGATAACTAATCATAGCAAGGTGGGTATACACCTAACGCAACATGTTAGTTTAGTAGTTTAGTGATTTTATGCTTTCTATATGCTATCCCAGACAAGAAGGTCGGAGAACAGGTCTGTTGGGACGTCGCTTTATCAAGAGAGTCGAAATGGCAAAAAAACCCTGTTGGTGACTATCGCAGAAAGAGATCAAGGTAAGCTTGCAAAATTGTTTAACTAGAGTCAGCCTCTATGAATTTTCGGTCTGCTGCTTCTTATCATGTCGTTTGTCAATTGTCTAACCTCACTCCACAATCACCCGCTCTACGATGACCTTATCTCCAATCTCTAGTTGAGCGATATAAACACCTGACAACAGTTCACTTAAATTAAGTTGGTAGTGGTTATTTGGGGTTAGAACCATTCTGCCGCATAAGTCATAGACGATGATTTGTTCTATGGGTTGGTCTGATTGAATAGTGATTAAGCCGCTGGTTGGGTTAGGATAGAGTAGAACGTCGTTTTGGATTAGGTCTTCAGTTGTGGTACGTCCACATTTTAGCTGGTAGGGGTCAGAGGATGCATCGTTCGCCATGACGTCTAGGGCGCCGATGCTACCGTAGTTCCACTCTGTTTCATTAAAGACGGTACTTTGGCCGAGGATTCTTTTCTTGGCCCAACTGTCCGTGTATTCCCAATCAGTGCCTGCCCCATCTTCGTCTATATGACCGAATACATCTATGACCTGCCCTTTTTCGAAAAGCTCGATTGCATCATTCCCATTGAATGACATGCCGAGATCTTGCTGTAATATTAGTCTGTTGTTATCTA
Organism: uncultured Saprospiraceae bacterium; assembly: GCA_937944095.1. Lineage (GTDB taxonomy): Bacteria > Bacteroidota > Bacteroidia > Chitinophagales > Saprospiraceae > RFSX01. Next base: position 1,740 of record CALEAC010000007.1, on the reverse strand, counting down.
TTGGTCCAAAAAATTGTTTGAACCTGATGGTGTCGTTAGTTATAAATGCACAGCCTTCTTCTAGGAAAAATAATCTTGGTGCTGTTTCTACGAGCAAGGTCTGTCCAGCCCAGATATTGAATTCTGTACTATCGCTGCCATTGCCATTATTCGCACTGCCGATGCCGTAGTATAATAGGTCACTAACAAATATGTCTTCCTGTATAAATAGTTCTATGGCTTTAACTTCTGGCGTCTGCATCACGCCTCTAAGCTCGATTTTTGATTCTAGGGATCCATCATTGTCGAGAATGCCAATTGTAGTTAGAAAGTTGATAATCGTATCACCTGCCGTGGAGTTAAGATGTATCGTAATCGCTTCATAGCTTTCAGATTGTGAGTCATCAATGAGTTCGACGATAAAATATTCTGGTGTTGTCTGCCCTGCAGAAAATGTCAAGGTATCCTGAATTACTCTGTAATCTTCGTCTGGAGCTGCTGAGCCTAGATTCCAGACAATCACTGTCTGATCTTCGTTATAAGTATTCGCTAAATAGATTGGAATCTCTACGATACCTGCTGCCTCTGAGAAGAGGTGCCGGTCCTGATCAGAAACCCAGAATTCATAATCATCTAGACAAGTGTTTGTTCTGCCAGGGTCTGCATTTACATCCTCTCCTGTCAGTAAGCCGTAGGAAGAAAATTCATGAAACATTTCCCAGCTATCAGGATCGTCCATCGGTGAATTAGGATCGCATAATACGATAGATGGACCTAAGCCATCTGCAAGATGTGGCCATGGGGCTCTGTCGTCATATTCTAACTGAATAACCGTGTCTTGCTGATTATCAGTGACGGCGATCAGTTCTCCATCATTATTTAGGGAACCCTGATACTGGTAGGCGATGACCCATGGGATGTAGAATCTATCGTAGATTAAGGAGTCATTAGTCACAACAAATAATTCTCCCGGTGCTAAGCGCTCATTAGGGAAATTAAAATTGACACCAGCCACAATCTGATAACCTGAAAGATCAATAGTATCAGTTGAATTATTATAGAACTCTATAAATTCTAGATCCTCACCGGGTGAGTTATACATAATCTCAGTGATTACAAGACCATTTTGGCTTTGTAATAAGTTGCAGGCAAGTAGTAAATTGAATATATAGAAATTAGTCCTCCTCATAACTGGTTAGATTGTGAGTTTCTAAGTTACAGCTCTTATTCTAATCCACAGCCTTTCTAGTTATTTTAACTATGAGTGGTCAGAAATAAAGTCATAGCCTATTTGCCAGCAGCGACTATTATTTGCTCATAGATTAGCTCAGCCGATCGGTCCCATGAGAATTTTTCTCGTTGAGTTTTGGCTTTAGTAAGAAGTTTGTTTCGGAGCTCTGGGTCAGAGGTCATTCTGGTCATTGCAGCAGCAATGGCAGTCGTGTCCATCGGGTCGACTTGGAGAGCAGCGTCGCCAGCCACTTCAGGCATCGATGAACGATTAGAGGTAATAACAGGTACACCAGCATGGAAGCCTTCTAGAATCGGAATCCCAAATCCCTCGAACAGAGAAATATAACAAAGGGCTACTGCGGCACCCATGACAGTCGGCACGTCTAGTATCGAGTTATCTAGAAATATCACCTCAGACTTGGATATCATTTTGTCATAAGTGCTTTCTAGATCTGCATTTTTCCAGGCTTTTCTACCGTAGATAATCAGTTTGTGTGGCTGGTTATTATTTTGCTTGAATAGATCAAA
>CALEAC010000006.1 GCA_937944095.1 uncultured Saprospiraceae bacterium | reverse complement strand
TCGGATTGGGGTGCGTGATTATAAGAAATTGGTGACTTGTTATTTCTTCAGAAAGGGCAATTAAGGTGTCCAGTAATTCAGCTAAAGCGGCACCAATATTTTCTCTTCTATGCATCGTGACAACGATGTATTTGTCTTCTTCTTCTTCTTCTTCTTCTTTATATACTAGCGCTTGAGGAAATTGACCTTTATCTATGCCTTCTTTGATTATTCGGACGGCATCCAGTCCAGTATTGCCTGTGACATATACCTGTTCTGATATCCCTGCTTGTGTTAGGTTATTCAGATTTTTTTCTGTCGGACAAAAATGTAACGCGGCTATCTGACTTATAATCCGTCGATTCATCTCCTCAGGAAATGGTTCATACTTGTCAGTTGTTCTTAGTCCAGCTTCTATATGTGCGACGGGTACCTTTGAGTAATAGGCGGCCATAGCTCCATAGAGCGCAGTGGCCGTGTCTCCCTGTACGACGACCAGCGCTGGATTAACCTCGTCTATTAGCTTCGAGAGCAGTGGTAGCAATTTGCTCCCTACTGATACAGGTGTCTGGTTATCTGTCATAACCCCTAAGTCATAGTCTATCTGAATATCTAGATCATGAATGATGGGGTCCAGTAAATCTTTATGTTGTCCACTGTTGCATACCGTAAGATCATAGTCAGCGTGTCTACTCGTGTAGCGGATCAGAGGGAATAACTTAATCGCTTCAGGTCTAGTGCCTAAGATGAATAATAATTTAAGCTGCTTGTTCATAAGAACGATTCAGACTAGGTGTAACTAAGTAACTTGTTACAGAGATAGTTCATCTCTGTTCCTATTTCCAAGACTTTAGCTTGGTAAGTTTCGGCTTCGTGTGCTGTATTATCGCTCTCCTTGGGGTCTTTGTAACCCAAGTGTAGCCGTTTATAAGTACCTGGTATAATAGGACAGTTTTCTGCAGCATCATTGCATACGGTGACTATAATCTCTCTATCGTCCGACATGAACTTATCAGTATACGCTTTCGAGTAATAGTAGAGGTCCTGACCTTCCATACTATAGATCACAAGTGGATTCCTAGCTAAACCATACTCTATAAATTCAAAGCCATAGAAATTGAGTGCACTGATCATGCTTTGATTGAATCTCGTTGCCTCCGTTCCGGCACTGAGTGCTACGATTGCTAAGTTATAATGTCTGGCGAGTACATCCAATAGAAATTCTGCAGCTTGCGATCTTCTAGAATTATGGGTACATATGAATTTGACTGTCGATTGACCTCTGGTTTTTAGGTCTTCTGCTATGACGTCAGCCAACTCATCCAGTTGTTTTTGCCGATCAGAATTAGGTTCGGACACTTTGGTCTTAATAAGTTCTATAAAATCTGAGATATGCTGCATCGCTGTGTTTGTGATAACAATTCTTGCTTAGTCAAAGATAAATTTCCATCTTGCTTACTTGTGCTTTCATCTAACTTTATATTATAGTTATCCAGACCATAGCCTTTATACCTGCTCGAGGAGGAAGTCAATCCATACCTCTTAAGAATATCAAGCTATTCTGCGAAAAGCCTCTGATTTATTGGAATCTAGCGGCCTTACATGCTGTCGATCAGATCGATAATATTGTCGTGAGCACCGACAGTGATCAGATTTCTGAGACAGTTCTCGGTTTTGGCTTACCTAGGGTGCAGGTATACAGACGATCTGAGGATAATGCTCAGGATACCTCCTCTACTGAGTCCACGATGCTAGAGTACCTATCTGCCGTAGAGCTACCTGTAGATACGCGGTTTATCTTGGTTCAGTGCACTTCTCCATTGACCAAGTCGAGGCACTTTAGGGAAGCCTTAGAATTGATGGATGATAGGCCGATAGATAGTTTGCTTTCCTGTTGTAGAACTAAGAGGTTTTTTTGGAATGAAGATGGTCAGCCCATTAATTATGATTTCCGTAATAGACCACGACGACAGGATTTCGATGGCTACCTGATGGAGAATGGTGCTTTCTACATTAGCACTGTCGGAGATATCATTGCTAATCACAATCGACTCTCAGGACGAATCGGCACCTACGAGATGCCAGAATATACTGGCTTAGAGATAGATGAACCCCATGACTGGATTGTAGGGGAAGAATTAATGAAAAAATACACAGACACCTAGGCGTTGTTTTCGATCCAAATTCTATGCTCGCCCCATGCAGCCCCAGCTCTATCCTTTTCGGAAAAGATCAGGTCGGATTCCGGTAATTCCCAATCTAACGCTAAGTTCTTGTCTAAGGGGTTGATCTGTCCTTCGCTTTCTTTATGATAAAAATTAGTGCACTTATAATTGAATACTGCCGTTTCAGTAAGCGTCACAAAGCCATGTGCAAAGCCTTGCGGAATCAGCATTTGATTTTTTTCCTCAGCACTTAGAATCACACTGAAGCTACGACCATAGGTCGGCTCATCAGGCCTTATGTCGACGACGATATCTTTGACTTTGCCTTCAGTGACTCTAACCAGCTTGTCCTGGCCATAGGGGGGCAATTGATAATGTAATCCTCTTACAGTGCCATATCTAGATTTAGATTCATTGTCTTGGACGAATACTGATTCTATACCCGCTTCCCGCCATAATTGCTCGTTATAGCATTCGAAGAAATAGCCTCTCTCATCTTCAAAGACCCTTGGTTCAAAAAGATAAAGACCTCTAAATTCGGTTTTGATAATGCCCATTCGTATTAATTAAGTAGCGAATATAATATTGCTACTTAGCTCTAAAGAATAAATCAATAGGAACACCTGTGAAATTAAAATGTTCTCTCAGTTTGTTCTCTAAGAAGTTTTTGTAATTCTGCTTGACATGATCAGGGAAGTTACAGAAGAAGGCAAAGGCCGGATATCTGGTAGGCAATTGCGTGATGTATTTTATCTTCACAAATTTTCCCTTATGTGATGGCGGAGGCGTTCGCTCTATCACCTGGAGCATAACCTCATTAAGTTCCGATGTTTTGACTCTTAGTTTCCTTCTCGCGTATACATCCAGCGCTTCGTCTAGGGCCTTGAAGATGCGTTGCTTCTCTAACACACTAATAAAGATAATCGGCACATCATTGAATGGTGCTATCTTATGCTTCAGCTTAGTCGCAAAGTCTTTAGCGGTATTAGTTTCCTTGTCTTTGATGAGGTCCCATTTGTTGACAAGGATGACAACACCTTTGTGTCGCTTGACAGCCAGCGAAAAGATGGCTAAGTCTTGGCTCTCGATACTTGTCACAGCGTCGATCATCAGTATAGCGACATCACAGTCCTCCAGAGATCTGATGGCTCTCAGCACGGAGTAAAATTCTAAGTTCTCATGAACTTTGCTCTTTTTACGTATGCCTGCCGTATCCATTAGGATTAAGTTCTTTCCGAACTTCTTATAATGGCTATCTACACTATCTCGCGTCGTACCAGCTATGTCAGTGACAATATTGCGCTCCTCACCTAGTAAGGCATTAGTCAGAGATGATTTACCAACGTTGGGTTGTCCGACAATAGCGATTCGAGGTATCTCATCATCCTCATCGTCCGTGGTGGGTTCTAAGTTCTCACAGATACTGTCCAGTAAGTCTCCTGTTCCTGACCCGTTAATGGAGGCAAGGAAAAACGTATTGTCAAAACCAAGACTCCAGAATTCATTGGCCATTAGAGCCCGATTGTTATTGTCTACCTTATTGACAGCCAGATAGACCTTAGTGGATTGTCTTCTAAGGATTCTTGCCATTTGTTCATCTAGATCGGTGACACCTGTCGTGACATCTACCAGGAATATGATGATATCTGCTTCATCTATGGCGATGTGTACCTGTTCTCGAATAGCTGCTTCGAAGACATCGTCGCTATTCCTAACAAAACCACCTGTATCGATGACAGTGAATTGCTTTCCATTCCACTCAGAGACACCATAGATTCTATCACGAGTTACCCCACTGATATTATCCGTGATAGCATGCTTCTTACCGACTAATCTATTGAAAAGGGTGGATTTACCAACATTGGGTCTGCCTACTATTGCAAGAACTTGGGCCATGGATTAATTTCAGAACGATGAATGACTAGAAAGGTATACTAGTGCAAATATCCAAAACTCTTAAGCATCCTGTCATCATCTCGCCATTTTTCCTTGACCTTGACATATAATTCTAAGTGAACATGCCTGGAAATGAATTTTTCGATGTCTTTCCTTGCCTCTATCCCTAGTTTTTTGATGGATTTGCCTTGATGGCCTAGTATAATCCCTTTTTGTGATTGACGCATGACATAGATCGTCGCGTTGATATGAGCAAATGGCTTTTCTTTCTTAATCGACTCTTTATAGTCTTCTACAACGACTTCTACCGAGTAAGGTATTTCTTGCTTATAATAGAGAAGGATCTTCTCTCTGATGATTTCACTCACAAAGAAACGCTCAGACCGATCTGAAATTTGGTCTTTAGGAAAATAGGCTGGGCCTTCAGGGATATAGGTCATGACACGTTCGAGCAGGTAATCTATCCCAAACTTTTCGGTGGCACTGATCATTATAATCTCGTCGAACCCATATTTCTTTTTCCATTCTTCAGCTAGGGCTGTAAGTGCATTATTGTCAGAGGTGTCCACCTTATTGATGAGTAAGATAACTGGACTGCGATGCGTGCTGAGCTTCTGGAAGACGAGGTCATCATCCTCGTGGTCACTTTGCGGTTCTATCATGAATAAGATGAGATCTGCATCGTCGAAGATGGAGTAGGCTGCACTATTCATAGCTGCCTGCATCTTATACTTAGGATCTCGGATCATCCCTGGTGTGTCAGAGAATATAATCTGATGTGTTTCCGAATTAAGTATGCCGAGTATCCGATGCCTAGTTGTCTGGGCCTTCGGCGTGATAATGGCCATTTTTTCGCCGAGTAAGGCGTTCATCAGTGTGGATTTGCCAACATTAGGTCGTCCTATGATGTTGACATATCCTGAAGAGTGGATGGCATTTTCTGTCTTGTCGCTCAGTAGTTTAGTTGTTTAGTTCTTGAATGTATAATTTCTGAAATCAACTGAAAAGACATTTTAGGGTCCGCTTTCCGCCAGTCAATGTCTTCTAATTCTTCTCCTAAGGTAACATAATGTTGTATTCTGGATTTTTCCATTTCCTTAGTGATATGCTCACGGGAGTTAAGGACAATAATCCAGCCGTTGTCTTCCTTGATGTCATCCCACCATTCTTCGTAATAACTGTCGTCAGAGCCATGGAATTCTAGCACGTTGTCACAAAGTAAGATGAATTGATTGATAGATTGGTCAATCAGGCTGTCTGCAAGTTTTCGCTTGAGAAACATAATGTCATTATTCAGGCAATCATTCCATTCGCCGATAAGTTCTATAAAGGCATACCCTTCTTCATAATCAGCAAATATGACCTTTGCATACAGCGTCTGAGACCCTATCGAGTCCCATTGAGGATGAATAAAATAGTTGTAGACCTTGTTCCGAAAGGTGAATTCATCATACTGCTGACCAAAAAACACCGATTTCTTATCCTCAGCAGAGATGTAATACTGCCTCCATTTGTAATATGGCTCTATGTCGTGCATCTCCACAAATATAGATTCAAGTTTTAATTGTTGCTGAACAGGATCTCGATTTAGGAATAATATCTTTGTTGTTCAAGACTGGATTTGGACCAACTTCTAATTATAGAGATCGCCGCCGTTATAACTGGACTGGCATTCATCATATTACTAATCTATGAGAAGATATGGTGTTGGCCGATTGGGATTATTTCCTCTGCCCTGAGCATCTATCTATTCTACTGTTCTAAACTCTATGCAGAGTCTTTCCTGTACCTATACTACATCGTCATAGGCCTATATGGCTGGTATGTATGGCATCGTGATATTGCCTCCAAGCTTAAGGTCAAAAAAGTATCTCAGATATATCACTTAGTCGCCTTGTTCCTTGGAACAACAATCAGTATCGCTTTGGGTAGTTTGTTTTTATCCTATACAGACGCCCAGCGGCCATTTGCCGACTCTAGTTCGACTGTTTTCAGTTTTATTGCTAGCTACATGGAAGCCCATAAGATTTTATCCTCATGGATCTTATGGATGGTTATTAATGCCTTCTCTATCTGGTTATATCTGGATAGAGGCCTTCGAATCTATAGCGGACTTATGGTGATATACTTCTTGCTGTCCGTGGTAGGTTATCTACAGTGGCAGAAATCTTATAGTCAGAAGATTCCAGAAGCAGCCGTATGAGGATACTCATAACAGGACCAGAATGCACCGGTAAGAGCTCACTGGCTTTGGCTATTTCAGAAAAGCTAGGACTGTCTCTTATTCCAGAATACGCTAGGACTTATCTGGAAAACAAAGAGACAGCTGATTATAATTCAGATGATATATTAGCCATCGGACAGCACCACCATGAGCTCGTACAGGTCTTTCCTACTGACCAAGGGTTGATTCTGGATACTTACTTACTTAATCTGAAAATTTGGATGGAGGTCAAGTATGGCCTAGTGCATCCTTGGTTATTGGAACGTTACCACGAAGCTACCTTTGACCATATCTTACTGTTGTATCCCGATATAGCTTGGGTGCACGACCCGCTGAGAGAAGCACCAGGGGATCGTCTATGGCTATTCGATCTATTCCAGACAGAATTGGACACAGCGAATAAGAGCTATCATATTATTACTGGTCAGGGCACACAGAGATTAGAGCTAGCAATGTCTTGTATAAGCTAACATATGATAGAATTAATTACTATGTTTTGTCTACCTTTGTAGGTACAGGGGTGCCCTGATTTTATCAGAGCTGAGATTATACCCATAGAACCTGCTCAGGTAATGCTGAGAAGGAATTAAGAAGCTACTCGGCTTTTGGCTTTTTCCCTGTAATTAATCTAGAATACCTCCATGAAATACGCAACAACTATTGTTTTTTGTCTTTTAAGCTTGATGGTATATAGCCAGTATGATTTGGTGGGAAAAGTCACTAATGGACTCGGGGAAAAGCTGGAAGGGGCTTCGGTTTTTGTTCTAGGAAGTCATGATCATGCAACTGTTTCTGATCATGAAGGCTGGTTCGATCTCAGTGGGATAGATCAGTCAGTTATCGAGCTCAAAGTAACTTACATCGGTTATGAGGACTATAGTATGAGCGTAGATCTAACACAGACTGAGTACCTGGATGTGGTCCTCTCAGGAAGCATCTTTCAGTTAGATCAGATAGAAATCGATGCCAACAAATTATCCCTCGAATCTCCCTTTAGTTACATCAGTATGGCTAAGGAAGAAATAGAGCTCAGAAATCTAGGACAGGATATGCCCTATATCGTCCAACATACCCCTAATGTCGTCGTCAATTCTGATGCGGGTGCAGGTATAGGATATACAAGTATGCGCGTGAGAGGAGTAGATGGGACACGGATTAACGTGACAATAAATGGAGTACCCCTGAATGATGCAGAGAGTCATGGCGTTTTCTGGGTAGATCTCCCCGACCTCAGTTCTTCTACAGACGAAATCCAATTACAAAGAGGGGTCGGGCCCTCGACTAATGGTGCTGGTGCATTCGGCGCAACGATGAATCTGAATACAAATCAAGTTAGACAAAATCCATACGTCAAGATGAGTGGTACCTATGGCTCATTCAATACATCTAAAGCCAACATCACCTTGTCCACTGGCTTAATGAATAACCTCTACTTATTAGAGGGTCGATATTCTGTAATCAATTCTGATGGTTATATAGATAGAGCCTCATCTGATCTAGACTCATGGTATTTTTCTGCTGCTAGGATAAAAAAGCAGCAGTCTATCCGATTCAATGCTTTCTCAGGAAAGGAGAGAACTTACCAAGCATGGAATGGCGTACCTGCTGCTAGGGTAGATGGTACCCCAGACGAATTGTTAGAACATTATCTTAATAACTCTAATGGAGACTATAATACAGTAGCTGATAGTATCAATTTATTCGATTCAGGAAGAACTTATAATGCATACACTTATCCGAATCAGGTCGATGATTATAGGCAAGCACATTATCAGCTCCACTATGCTGTCCAGCCTGCAGACGAGTTCGTACTTAAAGCCACAGCTCACCTCACCAAAGGAAAAGGCTTCTTCGAACAGTTCAGATATCAGGATGATTTAGTCTTTTATGGGATTATAGATACTATGATAACTAGGTCAGACCTAGTCAGAAGACGATGGCTCGACAATGATTTCTACGGCCTCATAATGAATGCGGTCATTACACCTATAGACCCACTGAAGGTGTCCATCGGAGGTGGTTATAATGTCTACGATGGTGATCACTTCGGTGAGGTCGTGCAAGTAACTGATGTCACGCTTGCTGAAATAGAAAACTACTACGAAAGCAATGGGACCAAGTCTGACCTGAATGCCTATCTGCGTTTTGATTATAACTTGTCTCAGAAACTTGCGCTATTCGGTGACCTCCAGTATCGGGCGTTGGTCTACGAAAGTACAGGTACTGATAACGACAGATTACCATTTCAGATCGATACCAGCTACTCATTTTTCAATCCTAAGTTTGGGCTTAATTATAGGCTTAATGATAACACTTCGGTGTATGGTTCCTATGCAAAGGCGCATCGTGAGCCAGTTAGATCTGATTTTCTAGATGCCATCGGCACGGCGGTACCGGCTCCCGAATCCTTAGATGATTATGAATTAGGCCTCAGGTCCAGACTCACGGATGATCTTGCGCTAACTGCGAATGTCTATTACATGGATTATAAGGATCAGTTAGTTCTCACTGGCGCTGTTAATGATGTCGGTGCAGCTGTCCGGACTAATGTCCCTCGTTCCTATAGGACTGGTTTAGAGCTGGCGACAGAATACCAACTAACGTATGATCTGGACTGGAATCTCAATGTCTCTCTCAGCCGAAATAAGATCAGTCGATTTACTGAAAAAGTCCTCGAGTATACCGCTACAGAGGTGCTGGTCAGAGAAACAGAATATGAGGATACAGACCTCGCATTTTCACCTTCTATTGTCGTCGGCAGTCAGGTCAATTATAAACTGTTTTCTGGTATGACTATCTCATTACTGAGTAAGTATGTAGGGAGACAATTCCTAGATAATACGGCAACAGCATCCAAGTCACTAGATCCCTATTTGGTTAATGACTTATTGGCTAAGTACACCTTGAATACAGACCTCATCCAAGAAATTGAACTGAAATTCATGCTGAATAATTTCCTAGACACGAAGTACAGCTCTAATGGATACACCTATAGCTATATAGTCGGTGATCGGATTACAGAGAATTATTTATATCCTCAGGCCGGCATTAACTTCTTAGTCGGTGCCAGCATCACGTTCTAAGTAACTTAGAGATTGTAT
>CALEAC010000005.1 GCA_937944095.1 uncultured Saprospiraceae bacterium | reverse complement strand
GACTATGAAGTAGAGATAACTGTCCCAGCTGACCACCTCGTAGCAGCAACAGGAGAACTACAGAACGCCGATAAAGTCCTATCCAGCGAACAAAAGAAAAGATTAAAAAAGGCGCTCAAAGAAGCAGAACAACCTGTGACCATAGCAAATATGGATGAGGCGGATGATAGAATTACTGCAGCAGAGAACGGCATCACATCGAAAACGAAAACCTGGAAATATTCAGCAAAGAACGTCAGAGATTATGCCTTCGCCACATCTAGAAGATTTATCTGGGATGCCGTCGGTGTACCCATGGATGATGGCAGAACTGTTATGGCGGCTTCTATGTGGACTAAAGAAGGTGATTGCTTATGGAGTAAATATTCTACTAAAGCTGTTGCACACACTGTTAAATGGTTTTCACATTACACGATAGATTACCCCTACCCAACCGCTTGGTCGATAGATGGTAATATGGGTATGGAGTATCCTATGATATGCTTCAATTTCGGTCGATGCGAGGACGATAACACTTATTCCCAGAGAATGAAGTATGGTCACATCGGGGTTATTATCCATGAAGTCGGGCACAACTGGTTTCCTATGATTATAAACTCTGATGAAAGACAATGGACCTGGATGGACGAAGGGCTCACAACTTTTGTCCAGTATCTAACCGAACAACATTGGGAAAGAAACTATCCTTCTAGAAGAGGTGCAGCACATAAGATTGTAGACTATATGGGCGGTGACAAGGAAAAGATATCGCCGATTATGACTAACTCAGAATCCATATTTCAGTTTGGTAACAACGCTTATGGAAAACCAGCTACAGCTCTCAATATTCTACGAGAAACGGTCATGGGACGAGAACTCTTCGATCACGCTTTCAAAGAGTATTGTCAGAGATGGGCTTTTAAGCATCCAACACCAGCGGATTTTTTCCGCACAATGGAAGACGCTTCTGCTTTTGATTTAGATTGGTTCTGGAGAGGTTGGTTTTATACCAATGAACACGTCGACCAAGCCATAACTGCAGTGAGCTATAAACAAATAGATACAAAAAACCCCTCGGTCAAAGAAAAGGAAAACAAGGCCCAACGTTCTGCAACGACCTACGACATCACAAGAGAAAGAAATAGATCAGCTATACCAAAAACACTAAATGAAACTGATCCAAGTATAGAAGACTACTATACGGACTATGATCCACTTAATACTGATGCTATAGACGATGAGGAATACCAAAACTATATAGCAGGGTTGTCACCAGAAGAAAGAAAAATAGTAGAAGCGGATCCTCATTTCTATTCTATAGAATTGGAAAACAATGGACTTATTATGCCTGTCATATTGCAATTTTCTTTTGATGATGGCACACAAGAATTAAAAAGAATACCTGCAGAAATATGGCGCTTTGGAAAGTCTGTTACGAAATCTTTCGTATTTCCTAAAAAGGTCATTGACATACAACTTGATCCCTTCTTAGAAACTGCTGACGTCGATGTATCTAACAACAACTTAGCCCCTAATTCGACACCAGATCGTTTCGAACTATTCAAACAAAAAACAGGGAGAAGAAGCTATAATGCAGGGGAGAACCCGATGCAGAGAGCCAAAAGAGCTAGTGAAAAGAAAATCAATCAACCTTAGGATTGCTTGGATAAAAAGCTTTCCAAGATTTCATTGAATTTGTGGGGATGTTCCATCATTGGTGCATGCCCACATTTTTCTATAAGCGCTAGTTCTGAATTAGGAAGTAACTCATGAAACTTTTCTCCGACCCATGACGGCGTGATTTTATCCTCCTTACCCCAAACTAACAGCACTGGTGCGATGATACTAGATATTCTGTCCTTTAAATTATTACGTATAGCTGACTTTGCCGTCACTATAACTCTTATAGCTCTATTCCGATCATTGACAGTATCATATACCTCGTCTACTATTTCCTTTGTTGCAACAGCAGGATCATAGAATGTTGCCTCGGCTTTCTTCTTCACAAACTCATAGTCTCCCCGCTTAGGAAAAGTAGAACCCATGGCATTCTCAAACAAACCAGAACTACCTGTTAATGTGAGTGAGCGTATTTTCTCTGGAAATTCCAGAGTATACAACTGAGCGAGATGACCTCCTAAGGAGTTGCCGACTACATGAAATTTATTCAGCCTCATATAATCAACAAAAGATACTATATGATTCACTAAACCTTCCATACCCAGTTGCTTTAAAGGTATATCCATTATAGGAAGTATAGGCGTTATAACGCGATGACTTTTCTTAAAGTGATCTTGTAGCCACTTAAAGTTACCAGTTGCACCGAATAAGCCATGAAGTAATAAGAGTACTTCATCACCTTCCTTACTGTCGATATATTTGAAGCCATTCTCTAAGATGACATCATTTGGTCTCATTCTTCAGTCAGTTCGTCTCTTGAACAAATACACTAAACATAGTAATGCAGAAAGGATAAAGATAGCGATAGACTGATGTATTATGCCATAAAAGATTGGTATAGTGGTTTGACTATTCAATAATATCAGTATTCCTACAACTACTTGGAGATTCAGAAAGACCAGAAACAGCCCATTAAACACATAAAATCGTCTACGCAAAGGATACCTGAATAGACTAATAGAATAGATTACACCCATTATATAAACGACATATCCCCAATATCTATGCAACACATGGATTAATGCTGGCATCAAAGCATCCTGATCATAATCTATTATAGCTGCCATACTCCAAGAGTCAACATCTAATAAAACAGCCGGAAGATAACGACCACCGATATCTGGCCAAGTGGGGTAATACAGCGCTGCACGCATGCCAGACACCACAGCACCAAAAAATATTTGTAGAATAATTGCAGCCAACAGAAGCTTAGTTCTTCTGTGGAATAGTGTATGACTCATACTACTCAGGTCCATATCAAAGGCCCTAATCGTTGCCCACAGTAGAAAGCCATAAGTACATAGCGCAATGCCTAGGTGTAGAGATAATTTATAGGCATTTACCCAAGGCCGATCTACCAAACCACTCGCAACCATAATCCAACCAAAAACGGCCGCCAAGCAAGCAAATAAAAACATAAATCCCAATTGCCTAAACATCCATTTGTCTAACCAACCTTTCACACTGAATATCAGAAAAGGGATAATAAATATGATTCCCATAATTCTAGCCCAAAGTCGGTGTAGATACTCCCAGAAATAAATGAATTTAAACTTAGATAGGCTTATACCTTGGTTTATCTTCTCATACTGAGGCGTTGCTTTGTATAAATCAAAAGATTCACGCCAAGCTTGCTCTGTCATAGGCGGCAAAGACCCGGTTACTATTTCCCACTTAGTAATGGACAGACCTGATCCAGTAATACGTGTAATACCTCCTATGAATATCTGCATGAACAGCAGAAAGCAGCCTGCTAATAACCAATACCTGACAACGGGTCTATATCTCATATGACCATTCTAATATCAAGAGGAAAAAAAAGTTCATAGAATAAGGTTTTCAACAATTAACACTTTCCTATAATTATTGTCTTCTATTTAAAATCAAATCAACTCTTATTATTAGTACTGTTAGTATCTTGAAAGAGAGATGTGACTATTATCAATAATTTTAAATAGTCAGTTATATAGCTTGTTACCAACTTGCAATTAACAGCATAGAACTAAGTAATTTGCCCGTATCAACGATTATCTAAGAGACGTTGAAAAAGTGATATACTCATAAATACTTTTCTTTATCTAGGTTTGATCTATGAGTAGAAAGACCTCCAAAATATTAAGAACTTTCATATATATTAAAAGAAGATATATAAAACACTGATAATTGCTTGGCCTGATTTTCGAGTGTTGATATGTATAACTTTACAACAACTTACTAACGTCTTGAGAGCAGTCATACAACGAACAAACACAACAGCATCAGTTACAGTAGAAGACCAGCTAATAGGTCAGATACCGAAAGGTCTGGTCGTCTATCTAGGCGTTGAAGATAGTGATACAACTGAGGATCTAGAATGGTTAGCCAATAAAGTCATCGGACTACGTATATTCAATGATGAAGAGCACAAAATGAACCTATCAGTAACAGATATAAATGGGGGTATCTTAGTTATCAGTCAGTTTACGCTCTTTGCTAGTACGAAAAAAGGCAATCGGCCTTCTTATCTGAGATCAGGAAAGCCAGAAATGGCCAATAGCTTAATAAATTCGTTTATCTCACTTCTAAAACGAAAGAGTAACCTGCAGGTAGAGAGTGGTCTATTCGGCGCGCACATGCTGGTCGAATATGTCAATGATGGTCCAGTAACGATAATGATGGATACAAGAAATAAGGAATGACAATCAGGGAACTTCAAGACCAGACTAATCAGTGGATAAAAACCTATGGTGTCAGGTACTTCAATGAATTAACTAATATGACCATCCTAACAGAAGAGGTGGGCGAACTTGCTAGATTAATAGCACGGCAATATGGCGAACAGTCATTTAAGAACGAAGAGGATAGGAAAACCGTCCAGCAAGATATGGCAGAAGAAATAGCAGATATTATTTTTGTGGTGACCTGTCTGGCTAATCAGATGGAAGTAGACCTAGAAACGGCCATTGCAGAAAACTTTGCAAAGAAAACCTCTAGAGACAATAACAGGCATCAGGAAAACCCAAAATTACAATAGCACACGTGGTCAATAGAGAATTGGACTTATTAGAAAAACTAGAGAAGGAGCTGAGCTTAAAAGAGTTGCAGATTAAGAGTCTTCTGACCATTACACAGGCGATCAATGATAATGTCTCAGCAGAAGGCTTATTCAATATGTATAAGTCTTTCTTAAGTTGGGAGATGGGAATCAAGAAAATGATTCTCTTTATCAAAACAGATGAAATATGGAAAGTTGCAAGTAAAATCAATGTCGAAGAGCAATACGAAGCAGAATTAATCGAAGCATGTGATAAATTCAAAAGACTCCACACAGTTAAGGATTCTGATCAAGGCTATTTGAAATTATTTGATATTGTAATTCCTGTCTTTCATAAAGAATTGGCCATCTCATATGCCCTAATAGGCGGTATTAAGGACAAAGAAGACATCTATAATAAGATACAATTCATAACAACAATCACGAATATTATCGCAGTAGCGATAGAGAACAAGAAATTATTCAATAGGCAAATCGTCCAGGAGCGTTATAACAAGGAAATGGAGTTAGCTAAGGAGTTCCAAGAAATGCTAATTCCTAAAGAGTTTCCACAAGGACCACTATTTCAGATAGACACCTATTATAAGCCACACTATAATGTCGGCGGAGACTATATTGATTATATCCAGTTTGATGATAATCGCTTTGCCGTTATAATAGCCGACATTTCAGGAAAGGGCGTTGCAGCAGCTTTACTGATGTCAAACTTTCAGGCCATGCTTCATAGTTTAATACATCAATATCGGGACTTGGAAACTTTCGTCTTTGCTCTGAACCAGTCGGTATATAGAATTACACAAAGTGATAAGTTTATTACCTTTTTTATAGCAGAGATTAACACAGCGAAGAGAGAACTGACCTATATAAATGCTGGACACTTCCCACCTTTCCTTCAAAATGGAAAAGAAATAATGGAACTCAAAACAGGCAGTACCGTCATAGGAGCCTTCGAGAAATTGCCATTTATCAAGGAAGAGAAAATAAAACTTAGAGCTGATGCGCTGTTATTGTGTTTCACTGATGGACTAGTGGACACGCAAAATGATGAAGGCAGCTATTATGATGAAAGCAAATTGAGAGAATTTATATTGAATAACAACAAGTTGTCGCCTAAAGCATTCAACGAAAAACTAATAGCAGAATTAGATGCTTTTAAAGAAAATCAGGAATATGTCGATGACATAGCAATACTTACAACTACAATCAATTGATAACCACAGAAACCTACTAGTATGGGCAAGTCAAAAAACAAAGCCGCCTTCTTGGCTCTGATAGGCGGCACTTTTGGGATACATAAGTTCTACCTGAACGACCCCGGTACGGGTATCTTCTACATAGCAATTACCTTAATGGCAAGTTCTTTCTTTCCCGTCGCAACACTATTAGGTGTTATAGATGCAGTTAGATTATTTGCAATGTCGACAAAACAATTCGATGCACGTTATAATAACAGGCCAGGCATGAGACGGGCAGTCCGAAAGAACCAGAGAACCAACACGCAGACAAGACAGCAGAGGGATGTGGAAATGGAAAGACAGAAATATGTCTATAAAAAGACCAAGACGAAGGTTAGAAATAACCCTTTTCTGAAGAGTGCAAATAAAAAATTTAAGGAATATGACCTAGAGGGCGCTCTAGAAGACTATAATAAGGCAGAAGAAATCTCACCGGCAGACAAACAGGTTCATTTTAACTTAGCCTGCATCTATTCTCTTATGGAGACACCGAGTAAGAGTCTCTTCCATCTAGCAGAAGCCGTTAAGCTGGGCTACAAAGACTTAGAAAAGATAGATACGGTAGACGAACTGGCCTTCTTGCGGATACAGCCACAATTCACAACATTTAAGCAGAATGGCTATACCTTAAGTGCTAAGCCATCCGCAATAGAACCGCCCGAAGGAGATTTACTACAAAATGATGCACTCCTGTCGCAACTCAATAAACTGAAAGAACTAAGAGAACGCGGCTTATTGTCAGAAAGAGAGTTTGTCTATGAAAAAGATAAATTAATGAGAAGATGACAATAATTAAACAAACCTTTGGGCCTCTGATCACGTCTAATAGAAAAAGAGACACTTGTTAGCAAAACAAATCACGACACAAGATATATTGCCACTTAGGCCAGATGACACCTGTGCTCAGGCGATGACCATGATGAGCATCTATCACGTAGCAGACCTGCCTGTAGTGGAGGGGGATGTACTACTCGGTATAATCTCAGAAGATCTCGTAACGACAACAGACCCAGACAAAAAAATATCCCAGTTACACCTGAACCCCTCATATGCTTTTGTAAATGATAGCGAGCATGTATTCGAAATTCTAGGCAAGCTAGCAGAGAACAAAACCTCTGTCATTCCTGTCGTAGACAAAGACGAAAAATACCTCGGCCTTATAAGAGGGGAAGAACTGATACGCTTCTATGCCAGCACTTTTTCTTTCAAAGAACCCGGGAGCATAATTGTGGTTAAGATAGACAAGAGTCAATATTCTCTATCGGAAATTACTCGAGTAATAGAGATGGAGGGCGGGCAAATTCTTGCAAGCTTCCTAACCTCACTAGAAGGAAGTACAGATCTTTTGATAACGATTAAGATTAATCAACAAGAGATACAAACAATACTCACAGCACTAGAACGGTATGAGTATGAGATACACGCAACCTTTGCAGAAGAAGAATACGAAAGTGATCTGAAAAGTAGGTATGACCTACTGATGACCTATCTGAATGTATAGATCTTATACAATTTTCTTATTATTTATTTTGTTCTCCAATAGTGTCTTTGCACAAGCAAAAAAGATACACATATCCGATATCGTTATTTTAGGTAACCACAAGACTAAAAAGAAGGTTATTCTCAGAGAGTTAGACTTTATGGTAGGGGATAGTTTGGACCTCGCGGAACTGGATAATCAATTTCACAACAATAAATTACAAATCTTAGGCACGGGCTTATTTAACGATGTCACGCTTAATCTAATAAACTACAAAGTCTCTGAAGGGTCAGGATCCATCCAAATTAGTCTAGAAGAAAACTGGTATTTGTTCCCTGTCCCTATTTTCGAACTAGCAGATCGAAATTTTTCTGTTTGGTGGGAGGAACAAGGTAGGTCGTTATCTAGGGTTAATTACGGCCTGAGGTTAGGACATTATAATTTTTCTGGAAATAGAGATCCACTTAAGCTCAAAATACAGTTCGGGTACACCCGAAAATATGAACTGACCTACTCAATACCCTATTTAGCTATGGATAATAAATTGGGTGTTGCAGGAAGCATTTTTTACAGTGAGAACAGAGAAATAGCTTATCAGACAGTCGGTAACAAAACACTATTCAATAAGCAAGAAGACGAAAGAAGAATGCTTTCGCGATTCAGGATAGGACCAGAAATAAAGTATAGACCGACAAGAACACTGTTCCATTCACTGCGCTTCGAATATCATCACAACAAAGTCGCTGACATCGTGGCAGAGGAACTAAACCCTGCTTATTTTTTGGATGGTCGGACAGACTTAAGGTTTTTCTATCTGGAATATGATATCAATTATGATAAGCGACTCTATAACCACTACCCACAGGGCGGCTTCTTGCTCTTCGCCAATATCAAAAAAGAAGGCCTAGGCTTCCTCAAGGATTATAATAATTTCAGTCTAGGCATAGGTGCAGAGAAACATTATAAGTTCAAGAGTAAGTTGATATTGTCCACACGTAACAAGGCCAAGATGAATCTTAATCGTAATGTCGTGGCTTTTGCCAATAACACAGGATTAGGCTGGAGTAGTGATATCGTTAGTGGCTACGAATTATACGTAATGGATGGTACTGATTATTTCATCAGTATGAATAATCTGAAATATAAGTTTGTAGACAGGAATCTAAATACCGTACGATGGCTTCCGAAGCAATTTAGAAAAATGCATATTACGCTCTTCCTGAGAACCAATCTAGATGCAGCCTATGTCAATGAACGGACCTACATAGAGACAAATTCCCTCAACAATAGATGGGTATATGGTTATGGTCCTGCTTTGGATATATTACTGTTTAATAATTTTCTATTTAGCTTTGAGTATAGTTTCAATGACATCGGAGAGCGTGGGCTCTTCTTTCATAACACAATTGCCTTTTAGACAACACAATGAAGACATTAGTATTCGGACAGAGATGGAAAAAGGGAGATAGTGCTTTCATAGAGCTGCTTATGAAAAAACTAATAGCAGTCGACGCTGAGATAAGGCTGTCTGAGAAACTGGCACAAGAGGCAATAAGCCCTTTTCGGGCGTTAGACACAATAAAGAATAGACAAGAGCTCGAAGAATTCTCACCGGATGTTGTTATTACCTTAGGAGGAGATGGAACGATTCTTTCTGCTGCAGATATGATACAGGACCTAGAAGTGCCTATCCTGGGGATTAATCTTGGTAGACTAGGTTTTCTAGCCAGTATCGAACAAGAAAGACTAGAGCAGGCAATTGATCTATACCTTGGCGGTGAATTCACGATAAGTGAAAGAGCAATGATCCAATTGGATTCTACACCAGCGGTTTTTAGGGGAAAAAACCATGCACTGAACGATTTTACTATTCTTAAGAGGGATAACTCATCTATGATCGTGCTACATACTTATGTTGATGGCGACTTTCTGAACTCTTACTGGGCAGACGGTTTGATTGTATCTACGCCAACTGGATCGACTGGATACAACCTAAGTTGTGGCGGTCCGATTATATTCCCGACGTCAGATAACTTTATTCTGACACCTGTCGCACCTCATAATCTTAATGTGAGACCTGTCGTTCTTTCCAGCGACCACGTATTGACCTTTAAGATAGAGGGGCGCTCGGAAAACTATCTATGTACACTCGATAGTAGACATACTACAATTACTTCAGAATATGAATTAACCATCAGAAAAAGCCCTTTCAAAACAAGGTTAATCGAGGTCAAAGGCGACAGTTTTATGAGTACCATTAGGAACAAACTGAATTGGGGCTTAGATAAGCGTAACTAACGCAGACCAAAAAGAACTCAGCCACAATCCATAAAATTCCCTCTTGTTTCCTTATTTTTCTAAAAACAAAACAAGATGCGGAATATCATCCTATGCTTATTACTGTGGCAATTCGGTCACGCTCAAGAAAAGAACGTAACTATAGAGGCACTGGCCGCAGAAGTGGAATCGCAAGTCATAGCTTGGCGTAGACATTTCCATGAGTTCCCAGAATTATCTAATCGAGAGTATAAGACAGCAGAAAAGATAGCGAGTGTCCTGACTGAGCTCGGCCTGCAAGTCGAAACAGGTGTTGCACATACAGGCGTTGTCGGTCTTTTGGATACAGGACGACCAGGACCAGTTATTGGGCTGAGAGCAGATATAGATGGACTTCCTGTTGTCGAACGAACACCAGTTCCCTTTGCATCAAAACAAAAAGAAGAATTCTTAGGCGAAAAAGTAGGCGTGATGCATGCTTGCGGCCATGATACACATATCGCAATGATGCTAGGCGCAGCTAAAGTGATGACACAGATGAAGGATCAGCTAAAGGGTAAGGTCGTCTTTGTATTCCAACCAGCTGAGGAAGGGGCACCTCCTGGAGAAGAGGGTGGAGCAGAGTTGATGATTAAGGAAGGGATGTTAGATAAATACGGTATCGAAGTCATGTTCGGCCAGCATATAAGTTCAGGTTTAGATGTTGGAAAAATCAGATATAAACTAGGCGGTATTATGGCTGCAGTTAACTCTATGAAGATCACGGTTAAGGGGAAACAAACACATGGATCTAGACCATGGGCAGGCGTCGACCCCATTACGGTCTCAGCTCAGATGATTTTAGGTCTGCAGACTATAGTCAGCCGACAGATGGAATTAACGAAGGAGGCTTGTGTTATTACTATAGGTAAGATCAAAGGTGGATTTAGGAGCAACATCATACCAGAAGAGGTAGAGATGTTAGGCACCATTCGAACCTTGGACAAAGACATGCAAAAAGATATACACGAACGCATACGTAATACCGTAAAGCATATTGCAGCAGCTTCTGGTGCAGAGGTAGAGATAGAAATAGACAAAGGGTATCCGATCACGTTTAATAATCATACACTGACTAAGAAGATGCTACCTAGTCTATACAAGGCAGCAGGAGAAGACAAAGTCATCGTTATGAATCCGACCACTGGTGCAGAGGACTTTTCTTTCTTTGCACAAGAGGTGCCCGGATTATACTTTTTTGTGGGTGGAAAACCGCTAGACATTGCTGAACTAGATGCAGCACCTCACCATACACCAGACTTTTATATCGACGAATCAGGAATGCTTACTGGCGTAAAAACCATGGCTTATTTGACCTTAGATTATATGTCGCAGCATTAATTGCGGGTTAGATTGCCTCTAATTCAATCTGACGGCTATCCAGATCAGTTGATGTCACTTTGACGTTTATCTTGTCACCCATACGCAAGGACTTCTTGCCATTTCTAGAGTTGGCCTTATATCTAGATATAAAGGTGTATTTCTCTTTGAAACCAGTGAACGGAATAAAGCCCTCTGCTTTTGTTTCTGTCAATTCGATAAAGACACCGCGTTCTATCATGCCAGACACAAGACCTACAAACTCCTCGCCGATATGATCACTCATGTATTCGACTTGTTTGTATTTGATGGAATTTCTTTCTGCTTCCATCGCTTTTCGCTCTTGCGCTGATATGTGGATACACTGTGCTTCGAGTTTATTCTTATCAGCACGATATGGCTTGCCTGTAAGATTCTTCTCTAGCAGACGATGAGTCAATACATCGGAATACCGACGGATCGGAGAAGTAAAGTGGGAATAATGTTCGAAACTGAGACCATAATGGCCGATGTTGTTTGTAGAATACACAGCCTTAGACATAGTCCTAATAGCGAGCAGCATCATTAACTTGTAGGTATCATCATCTTTGGCCTTCTTGGACAATGAATTGAAGGCAGAAGATACTTTTTCAGGTGATGAGAAATCCAGATCTATACCAAACTCTTTCATGAAACCACCGAGGGCTGCTAATTTATCTTGATCTGGTAAATCGTGTATTCGATAGACGAAAGGAATCTCTGGGTCCTTCTCCTTGAGTGCAACGAAACGAGCGACTCTTTTGTTAGCCAACAGCATGAAATCCTCTATGAGCAGGTGTACGTCTTTTCTCTGTTTGATATAGACACCAGTCGGTTTGTTTTTCTCGTCCAAGATAAACTTGACTTCATCTGTCTCAAAGTTTATTGCACCTTCTTTGAACTTCTGTTTTCTTAGTTTATATGCAACCTTATTTATCAAGTTTAATTCCTTGTGGTATAGACCCGACTTGTCATCTAGTGATTCTTGTCCTTCGTCGTAAGTGAATCTTCTATCAGAATGGATGATGCCTTTGCCGAACCACTCGGAAGTCATTTCATGTGATTTTTTGGCAAAAGTAAAGACTGCAGAAAAAACAAGACGATCCACGTTGGGCATAAGACTGCACAAGTGATTTGATAATCTTTCTGGTAGCATAGGAATACACCGATCGACTAGATATACAGAAGTCGACCTTTCGAATGCTTCTTGGTCCAGTTTTGTACCAGGCTTGAGAAAATGCGTCACATCGGCGATATGTACACCGATTTCATGATCGCCATTTTCTAATTTCTGATATGATATAGCATCATCAAAATCTTGTGCCGTATCAGGATCTATTGTAAAGGTGAGGATGTCTCTAAAGTCACGTCTCGTTTCTATATCTTTTTCACTGATTTCACTAGGGAATTGTTCTGCTTCTTTCATAGCTTCAGGCGTATGGCTGGAGCTGAAGCCACTCTCGACAAGGATGCTTTCCATCGTCCAGTTGTGCGGGTCTACGTTTTTGAAGACTTTCTTGACTGCCGTCCAGATAGGTTCTCCAGCTTCTTCGGGCCAGCTTTTGACTGACAGTAGTACCTTGTCACCTTCTTCAGCACCGTTAAGGTCTTCTTTAGCAACGTATACCTTCGCATTGAATCGAGCAGAACTTGGTGTTATAACACCGAGCTTTTTCTTGAGCCTGGTTAGTTCCCCCATAACTTGGGTGGTGTTTCTTTTGGTAATCTTTTTGACTTTGCCTTCGGGCTTACGTCGTTTAGAGGCACTGACAGACACGAGGACATCGTCCCCGTTCATGGCACCGTTCATGAACTTCTCGGGTACATAGACGTCATTTTCTAGACCATCTACTAGGATGTAAGCGGCGCCACTTTTTATCATGTCCACTTTACCTTCATAGGTCTGTTTGCTACCAGTTGATGCTTTGCTGCTCGTCTTTGCTTTGTGCTTTTTGTTGAGAACGAATTTATTTTCGCTTACCTGTCGCAGTATATCCTCGTCTCTTAGCTGTATAAGTACCGCATGTACTGTAGGTTTAGTAGCCTTAATCCTGAGTTTGGCAGAGAGTTGGCCAGCATTCATTCTTTTTTTCGGATTCTTGAGGAAGTATTTTAGGACTTTTTCTTTGATGCGGGGCGCATCGACTTTTTTGGATTTCTTTTTATTTTGATTAGGCATGTAGTTAATTTGGAAACAGTTTTTCGTTGAAGGACTCTAGTTGTCCATTAGGTAAGATCATAAAGCTGAAAGCGGTACTCTTGGTAGGGTCGTACTTACTGTCAGTATGTGTTACTCCACTAGTGGAATAGATATAATATTCATCGTCTATGTGAGCGACGGAAGAATTAATGGTTTCTCCATTAGAAATAGTACCAGCTATAACCTTTTTGGAGATCAGCTCCAGTTTGTTAGAGATGGTTACCAGAATATATTCGTGACTCAAAAGGCTGCCTTTCCAATAGATTAGTGTGTGGAAATTTTCCGAAACAGCTAACCTCAGGCAGGGCAAGAATTCTGTGTATTCATCTCCAGAATCCCAATTATTAAAGATATAGGCAGTAATTATTTCAGGAAATGGCCTGTTTTCTGCACTGAAACGGTGAGAACTGTCAGCTGACAAGGTAACAGGAGGCTTTATTTCAGGGAAGAATCCTATTAATGTTGCGAGGTCAAGAACACTATCTTTCATTTCTAACACAAAGATACACCCTCTTTGGCTTTAAAGTTCCGAGATTCGTGTACTGTATATGATAGCAAGCCTGTCAACCCAAGCAATCTAGACTTAATCTAAATAGCTTAAATCACGTATTAATATGGCACTATCCTTATTTTTGAACAAAGCAAAACAATCACGATGCGTTGGCTAACTGATTTTCTAATTTCTAGTATAGGCAAGAAACTTGTCATGAGTCTTACGGGACTCTTCCTTATTACTTTCCTTGTGGTGCATCTGCTCGGAAACCTGCAGCTCTTAGTCCCTGATGGTGGCAAGAGTTTCAATGTCTATGCGAAATTCATGACGTCGAACCCATTGATTAAGTTTATCTCCCTAGGCTTATATGCAGGGATACTGCTACATGCTGTACAGGGTATCCTTATAGCCTTGAGTAACAAGAAGGCCAAGGGATCTAAGTATGCCGTATCGACTTACGAAAACGGCAGCTGGATGTCAAAAAACATGGCTTTGCTAGGGACCTTGATTCTTTTCTTTCTGTGTGTACACATGGGTGATTTCTGGTACAAAACTAAATTTACGGATAGCCTTGCCATGGTAACCTATGATGGTGTCGAGATGAAGGATCTTTATACGAGAGTTAGTGTGGCCTTTTCTCAAGCATGGATAGTCATCGTATATCTTATCGGCCTAATAGCTTTGGCTTTACACTTGTTACATGGTTTTCAGAGTGCCTTTACTTCCTTAGGCATCAGACATAAGAAGTATACGCCAATGATTAAGGCCATGGGAGTGGGGTTTTCT
>CALEAC010000004.1 GCA_937944095.1 uncultured Saprospiraceae bacterium | reverse complement strand
CGCTTTCGGAGTAGAGCGAGACAATAATCTTTTTCTTATAGATGATGTCACTAACAGGTTGTTGTATAGAGTTTGACTGACTTAGTTTGATCTCGGTTGTCAGACGAGAGATATTTTCTTTTAGATCTATACTCGCTTTTCTAAGTCTGACATTCTCGGTTTTGTAATAGTCCATCAATAGTGCTAGTTCCTTAGCGTAGTCTGTCGAGATGTCTGTTGATAAGGTATTGTTCTTCTTGAGTAAGTCGAATTGCTCTTTGATTAACTGAGCTTCTTGAGTATACCATTCTAGACTGTCTTGCAATGATCTGACCTGGCTCTTTTCTTCTTGTATACGATTGTCAGGTGTTGTTCTGATCGAGAGGACTTTGATACTGGGATCAACAAATATCTGGCTGGTCGACAAGTCTAAGTTGTAGGGTAATCCAGAGATCTCTATTTCATTATCACCTGCAGTGAGATTAATATTTTCTGTCCTGAGCACTGAAGCACCTGATCTATAAACGGTCACCTTAGAGATCGGAAAAGTCTCCGCGAGTAGGGCCGATGTGGTCACGAGAAATAGCAATACTATAGCTAGCTTATTCATAAACAAATTCTTTTATAATATTAAGAATGTATCAGAACTAGACCCTGCATCTAGATGTGTGCAGTGCTGATTTATTGTTACATGGATAAGATGGCGAACCTCTCTTAATTACACAGGCGATCAAGTTTTTTATAAAACGAACTAAACAGATTAATCCTAAGCGATTTTTATATTCTAGTAAGCTTGTAATTATCTTGCACCACAGAGTCCCATTATGTATTCTATGGCATTATCGTAACCTAACTGTCCAGCTTTACGCATATCACTGCAAGCGCCTTCTGTATCTTCGAGTTGTATCTTGACATTAGATCTGTTAAAGTAAGCTTCTGCATATTCTGGTGCAAGATGGATGACTTGTCCTAAGTCAGCTAGTGCTGCTTTCCAGTTCTCTAGTTGCATCTGAGAGAGTGCTCTGTTATAGAAGTGGTTTTTTTCTTCCTTATCCACTGTGATTAGTGCTGTGTGGTCCGCTACTGCCGCTTTGTAGTCTTTCATTCGTAGACTGAGATTAGCTTTATTCTTGAGTGCATTTATATTAGTAGGTTCTATGGTTAGCCATTCGTTCATAGCCTCATAGGCAGCGGGGTAGTCTTTCATTTTGAGGAGCGACAGTGCTTTATATTGAGCGGCTTTTTCATTATTTGGTTCGATGGCTTGTAATTCGGAACTGGTTGATATGGCGACATCGAATTGGGCATTAGAGTAGGCTAGCTTTAGTTTTTCATTGAGAGCAGGTAGATAGGTATTATCGACGTTGAGGGCTGAATCAAATGATTGCATTGCGCCCATAGGGTCATCGGTTTTCATAAAACATACGCCTAGATTGTAATAGGCCTTTGCACTTGCTTCGTCCTTGGCAATCGCTTCATTGAAGTCTTTGATCGCTCTCTCGTAATTCTTAGCCTGCATCTGGATATAGGCTCTATAATAATAGACTTTGGACAGGCTAGGGTCGTTCTTAAGGGCTCTCGAGAAACTCTTGATTGCTTCTTCGTTTTTCTTCATGTTCATTAGACAATAACCGGAATAGTAATGTGCTTTGGCATGGTCAGGCTTGAGCTTTGTACATTTCTTGAGATCGACGACTGCCGCTTCTAATTCCTTCATCTTCATTTTAGAGATACCTCGACTATAATAAGCTGGGTGGTATAGTGGGTCTAAGGTCACTGCTGCACTGTAAGCGGCTATGGCACCTGAATGATCTTTGGCTTTGGCAGCTGTCACACCTTTATTATATGCTTCGACGACCTCTGGGCTCTGTGAGAGCAACATTACAGGCAGAAAGCTTGTTAGCAAGATGATATACTTCATAGATATTCTAATTTAGACTGTGGACAGGCGGGTTGAAAGCTGCAAAAATCGATATAAAAACGACAGTGAAACCGGCTTTTATTATTTTGAGGGTGCTAAATGAATGTTAATTTAGAAGAAATGGAGAGAAAGTTGAGTCCAGAGGCGGATACACAAGCAGCTGCACGTAAGGAAGATCACATCGATCTAGCTCTAGAATCAGTAACGAAAACGTCTGAGAAAGACCCCAGATTCTATTACGAACCCATATTGAAAGGCTATGATGCGGGGATGGACCTTGCTGTGCCCTTTATGGGAAAGCGACTGTCTTATCCTATTTGGGTTTCTAGTATGACAGGTGGAACACAAAAAGCGAAGTCAATCAACACTAACTTGGCCAAGTTATGTGGTAAGTATGGCTTAGGGATGGGTTTGGGGTCATGTAGGCAATTACTGTATGATGATCAGCGTCTATCAGAGTTTGACATACGAGAGTACCTTGGAGATCAGCCACTCATGATCAATCTAGGCATTGCTCAAGTCGAGCAACTTATCTATAGCAAAGAAACGGAACGGATAGAAAAATTAATTTCTAAACTGCGGGCTGATGGTCTAATTATACATATCAACCCGCTCCAAGAATGGGTTCAGCCAGAAGGCGATAGGATACTCATGTCGCCTATTGCGACAATAGCAAGCCTAGTGGATATGGCAACCTACCCGATTATTGTCAAAGAAGTCGGGCAGGGGTTCGGTCCTGAGAGTCTCAAGGCGCTGTTCCAGCTCCCCTTAGCGGCGATCGATCTAGCAGGGTATGGCGGCACTAATTTTTCTAAGTTAGAGCTGACTCGGTCTGGAGACCTCAGAAAACAGAGTATGGCTGCTGTATTAGGCTTAGGACATGATTGTGACGAAATGATTTCCTATATCAATGAGCTGATGGATAGGGAAGAACCCTTAGCTTGTAAGCAAGTGATTATTTCTGGTGGTATCCGTGGCTTCCTCGACGGATATTATTATATGAAGAAGTGTAAGTTGCCTAGTTTCTATGCTCAGGCTTCTGGCTTCCTGAAATATGCGTTGGATCCGGTACAATTAGAGCAATATATGGACATACAAATAGAAGGCTTGCGGATGGCTAACACTTATTTGTCGCTGAAAGATTAATTTAGAGCATGCCTAAGGATCTGAAGACGATAAGCGGCTTTTCCAAACTATCCAAACGAGGTAAGATCAAGTGGATAGTTCAGAACTTCTTCAAGGAGCCTGACACGGTGATGTCTGAGCTGATGAGCTATTGGCATTCTAATGAGGAGCAGCAGAAAATACTCGATAACTTTAGTGAAAACACAATCAGTAATTTTCCGATGCCCTTCGGTGTGGCTCCTAACTTCATTATCGATGGGAGGACTTACTGTATTCCGATGGTTATAGAAGAAAGCTCCGTTGTTGCAGCGGCTTCCGCTGGTGCGAAGTTCTGGATGGATAGAGGTGGTTTTCGGACAGAGATTCTATCAACCAAGAAATTAGGTCAGGTTCATTTTACTTGGGGCGGTGATGCGGCGAAATTGAAATATTACTTCGAAGACATCAAGAAGAAATTAATCACCGAGTGCTTTGCGATTACCAGTAGTATGGTCAAACGAGGGGGTGGTATCTTAGATATCGAACTGATAGACCTGACCGACCAGGAGTCCAATCTCTACCAACTGTTGGGTTCATTTGAGACCTGTGATTCGATGGGCGCTAATTTTATCAATACTTGTCTAGAACAGTTTTCTACTTCGTTGATGAACTTCTTTGACACTAGTCCCCACTTCCAAGGTGAAGCTAAGGCAGAAATCATCATGAGTATACTGTCTAACTATACACCAGAATGCATCGTGCGTGCTTACGTAGAATGTCCTATATCGTCGCTGGGTAAATTTCCAAATGGCATGTCCGCAGAAGCATTTGCCCTCAAATTCAAACAAGCTATTAGGATAGCTGAAATAGATCCCTACAGAGCAACAACCCACAACAAAGGCATTTTCAATGGTATAGATGCGGTCGTTATAGCCACTGGAAATGACTTTCGAGCTATAGAAGCCTGTGGTCATACTTACGCGACACGTTCAGGTCAATATAGCAGCTTAAGTCACTGTAAACTTGAGAATGGTCAATTCAAATTCTGGCTGGATCTACCTCTAGCAGTGGGGACTGTCGGTGGGCTGACGTCACTACATCCGATTGCTAAGCGGTCACTAGAGTTACTCGAAGATCCGAATGCTAAGGAACTAATGAGCATTATTGCTACAGTTGGCCTCGCACAGAATTTTGCGGCTGTGCGCTCTCTAATAACGACAGGAATCCAACAAGGCCATATGAAAATGCACCTTCAGAACATCCTCAATCAACTCAAGGCCAATAAGGCTGAGGAGTTAGCGGCGATAGAGCATTTCGCTGACGAAATTGTATCATTTAGTGCCGTCAGAGCATATCTAGAAAAGCTGCGTCTAGACTGATATTTGAGGAATACCACTCTTGGACTATAAGTTATATGGCATTATTATTAATATAATTTATCCAATTATATCTTAAAGTGCTATTTTCGCGAATACGTGAACTTAATAGCCAACTAAAAACATAATTCTATCAGCACTTTCTATGCACACGGGAAATTATTGCTGACATCTGAATATGGTGTTCTAGACGGTGCATTGGCGCTTGCCATACCGACTAAGTTCGGTCAAAAAATGACCACCAAGCAAACACGTAAATCCGACCTTTTCTGGAAAAGTTATGATAAAAATGATGAAGAGTGGTTTTCCGCTCAGATTTCTCTATACGACTTCTCTGCAGTCAAGACAACCGACGAGGAAAAGGCCACCTACTTACAGAAACTGCTAAAAGGGGCCGTTAGACTCAACTCTGAGTTCTTATCTAAGTGGAATGGCTTTGATGTTAAGACATATTTGGAATTTGATAAAGACTGGGGCTTAGGTTCTAGTTCATCACTCACTTACATGGTCGCGGAATGGGCTGATGTGAACCCACTCTTATTGCATTTCTCATGTTTCAATGGTTCTGGCTATGATGTGGCTTGTGCGGGCTCTGACTCACCTATAACCTATATGACTGATGCAGAATCAGTTAATTATACGCAGGTGGATTATTTTCCGAAGTTTGTCGATAAGCTCTACTTTATCTATCAGAATAAGAAGCAACCTTCTAAAAGTGCTATCGAGTACTATCTCAAGAAAGGGAAGAAGCGAAAGACACTAGCTAAGAAACAAACAGAACTGACAAATAGCTTCTTGAAATGCCAATCGCTATCTAAGTTCATCGAACTGATGACAGAGCATGAAGCGCTGGTCAGCGAACACCTAGGGTTGGCACCAGTTAAGACAGAACATTTCAGTGATTTCAAAGGCGGTATTAAGTCGTTGGGTGCTTGGGGTGGTGACTTTATTCTAGCAGCCACGGATATTGGGCACGAAGCCGTAAAAGCATATTTTTCTTCCAAAGGATATGATACGATTATTCCTTACGAAGAGATGATCTATCAGCCAGATGCTGTGCTGGAGACGGTATAGACCGATTAGTAGGCTCTGAATTAGTGTTTCCTATTTCTTTTATTCTATTCCTATAAACAAAGATTGGATCGAGTGCTATTGCCTAGGCAAGAACAAGTACTGAGCCCCTAAATCACTAAGCACAAAGAGGCAGAGATACTCTAGTGGATCCTTATAAGTTTTCTTGAAATCTGCTTCTTTATTTTCGAAAATCAGTTTCTTAGATACAAATTCTTCTAAGCTCGATGCATTAATCGACCAATTAGAATTAGATTTTTCTCTGTCAATTAGATTGATACCTAGAGCAACAGGTTGCTTCGCAACAACGAAGATTGGGAACGCACTGGCTTTACTAGATCTGATCTTATCAGCTGCGGCACACATCAGCTTGGTATAGGTCTTCATCTCATTCTCGATGACCATTAGTTTCTCTGCCTCTTTCATTTCATCCATATCCTAGATCTTTTTCAGTATTGCAATATTTTCTATGTGGTGTGTATGTGGGAACATGTCTACTGGTTGGATAAGTTCCACTGTGTATTCTTCTGACAGTAAGCTGATGTCTCGTGCCTGAGTCGCAGGATTGCAGGAAACATAGACAATCTTCTCGACTTGACTTTTGGCCAGCATAGCGACGACGTCCTTGTGTAAGCCGACACGTGGTGGATCGACGATGATCAGATCTGGAGAACCATACTCAGAAATGAATTCCTCGTTGAACACCTCCTTGCAGTCGCCGACCACGAAGGTCGCATTCGTGATGTTATTAAGACGCTTATTCTGGTTGGCATCATCTATGGCTGGACTAACCTCTTCTATTCCTATGACCTTCTCACATTTGTCAGCAATATAGAGCGCAATACTACCTAGGCCGGTATAGAGATCATACACAACTTCAGTACCCTGGAGTTCCGCCAGTTCGACGACTTTGTCATAGAGTTTCTTAGCCTGATGTGTATTGGTCTGGAAGAAAGACTGTGGTCCTATCTGATAACTAATATGACCTAGGTTTTCCTGAATCTTAGGTTGGCCTTTGTGCAGAATAAATTTCTGATCAGCTAGACTGTCATTCATTTTAGTGTTGATGACATAATAGAGTGCTGTGAGGTCTGGAAATTCTGTTGCAAGCATATCCATCATTTCCTGACGTTGCTCGGGTACATCCTCTCCGAATATCACAGCGACCATCCATTCTCCAAGTGTTGTATTCCTCACCAGCATGTTACGCATGAAGCCGGTATGACCCTTGGCATTATAGAACGTCCATTCTTTGTCCATGGCAAAGGCATGGACTTTGTTTCTGATCTGGTTAGATAGATCCTCCTGTAAGTGGCACTTGTCGATCTGTACGATTTTATTGAAAGCCCCAGCTCTATGGAAACCAGTTGCTGGACCGAAGTCCACCTCACCTTCCTTATCCAGTTCTTCCTGAGGGACCCATCGACGATCAGAGAAACTATATTCCATCTTATTTCTGTAGAATCTCGTCTCATCGCAGCCAAGTATAGGTAATTTCTCTTTGATCTCTAGCCGGCCGAGTCGCTCTAGGGCATCCACGACAGCTTGCTCTTTATATTTCAACTGGGAGTCATAACTGAGGTCTTGCCACTTACAACCACCGCAATTGCCGAAGTGCTCGCAGAATGGCTGGACTCTTAGATCTGAGTAAGAGACGAATTGATCTACTTCTCCTGTTTTGAAACGACTCTTTTTCTTCCGCACCCATACATCGACAACATCACCAGGAACGGCGCCTTTGACAAAATAGACCATGCCTTCTTCATCTCTGCCGATTGCTTGGCCTTTGTCTGCAATACCAGTGATGGTAATGTTCTCCTTGATCTTTTTTGTTTTATTTCTGCCCAATTTATTTATTGTGATATGACGATGAATTCTGTTCTACGATTTTTAGCACGACCCTCAGTGGTGTCGTTAGTAGCTATGGGTTCTGCTTCTCCTTTTCCGAGGTAGGACAATCTGTTGGGCATGACGCCCGCTGATAAGATTCTACTGTAGACAGCTTTGGCTCGATTTTCTGAGAGTATGAGATTGTCTCTTTCTCGTCCCACGTTATCTGTGTGTCCAATTATTCGAATTATCAATGAAGGGTTATCCTGTAGCAAAGTTGTGAGCGTTGTTATCTCTGTATCTGATTCAGGTAGTAGAGTTGCGGACCCTGTTTCGAAAAATATATTATTCAGAACAATAGGTTTCGACTCTTTTAGTACTACCTTGGTTTCAGGAACAATAGGCATGAGCGCTATATTATAATTGATCGGTTCGACACTCGAAGCGACTTGGTCTAAATCAACATTTTCCGAATGGAACAAGTAGCCTTTTTTATTAACGCTAATCGCATATCTACCTAGATCTATAATAGAAGTGGTTGTCCCAGCCTGATTAGTGCTGATACTTTGTGTTACTGTTGTGCTATCTAGATCCGTAATCACCACTTGTGATTGCAGGGGTGATCCAGTGACTGCATCCGTTACATTAAACTTAATGTAAGTGACGAGTTGTGGTCTCAGTGCTGTCGGCAAGTCGAAGTAAAAGATATCTCCACCGGTCTGTTCTTTATTAATCGTATCGACAAAGCTGAGTTGGCTACTATAATAGGCACGTTGACCCTGTAGATTGATAAATAGACCGCCTTCTCTTTCTGACGTATTAATTGGATAACCCAGATTCTTAGGAGCTGACCATTCCTCTCCTTCTAATCTAGAGATGAATATATCGTATGAACCCATACCGATATGCCCATCTGAGACAAAGTATAGTGTCTTACCATCTGGATGTAGAAATGGAGATTCATCATTTTCGGGTGTATTAACCTTGTCGCCTAGATTAACTGGATCTTGCCAGTTGTTAGAGGCATCTAGTTCGACTTTCCAGATATCAGAACCTCCTAAGCCACCAGGTCTTTTGCTTGCAAAAAAGAGCGTACGACTATCCGAACTGAAGGTCGGTGCGGCATCCCAGAATCTGGAATTGATCTTAGGTCCTAGATTCTTAGGTCGAGTCCAATTATCTCCTTTTCGAAAACTAATGTATAGATCACATCCGCCTACAGAGCCTTGTTGGCCACAGCCGGTAAACACGAGAATCTGTCCATCTTGGGATAGGGTGAAAGCTCCTTCTTGGAATTCGGGCGTATTGATATTAGATATCGGTCGACTTAGCTCAAAGCTGTCTTGCTCGGTACGGTGTGTGATGTATAAATCCTCTTGTTTGAATTTTCCAGAAGAGACTCTAACGAAAACCATCGTCTCGCCATCAGCACTGAATCCAGGATGATATTCCATGTCAGTACTATTGATCTGACCTTCTAGTCTGATAGGTTTGATATCAAGTGGTGTTGTATAAGCTGTTTTTCTGAATTGTAATTCTCCAATTCTTCTTTGAGTAGCTCGTGTTGTTTCTTCGCTGAGTTCAGGATGTCCGGCAAGTTCATTTATTATCTCTAGGGCAGCATCGAAGTCTTGTAATTCTTCGTGCACCTCTGCGGCCCAGAAATAGTAGCGTTTCTGTTCAGGAAAAGTAGTTCTAAGTTGTTGTAGGTAGTTAAGGGACTTATCTAAGTGTCCAGCTTTATATGCTGCTTTATTGAGCTTTTCTAAGCCTACTCTGAAGGTGGGATTCTTAGCAACGAGTTCTTCTAGCTTTTGTATTCCTTTTGTTGTTTCTCCTTTAGCTAGACAATTTAGAGCTTTGGAGTAGGTTTTCTGATCCTTCTTGCTGAGTTGTTGCAATGATACACCAGCTTGTTGACCCGCTAAGGTTAGACATAAGGAAAGTACTAGGAATATGGAGAATATCTTGGATACCATAATGAGTATTGTCCCTCAAAGATAAACTAAGGGGCAGCGGTATATCAAGCAAATTCTTTAAGCAGTTTGGCGGCTGGCTTATCACCCATGCTTGCTGCCTCTTTGATGTCCTTGAGAAATTCTTTGAGATATTCTTTTTTACCGGACTGTTGTTTGGTCATACCAAGGTACCTATATACTTCCGCAACTGGCGCTAAGTCCTTACCGACTTCTTCTTCCAGGGTCATCTCGAACTGTTCTATAGCAGGTTTGTATTCTTTCAGAGCTAATAGAACTTGACCATATAAGAAATGGCCTTGTCTTTTCCATTGGAGATTTTGGTCTTTTTCTTTGAATTTTCTATTGGCGAATAGTTTTAATTCAAACTGAGCTTTCTCGAACTGTTTTAGTTCAAGGTGTAACTTTCCTTTTAGTCGGCGTGCTTTCCAGTGTATAGTCTGTAGTGCAACTGATTTTTTGATTGCTTGTTGCATATCCTCTATAGCCTGCTCTTTTTCTTTATTGTGGATATGCACGAGTGCTTTGCCAAAGTAGGCATAAGGATTATCAGGATCTAGGGCGAGGCACTTGTTGTAATCTCTAAGTGCATCATGATATTTTTTAAGCTTAAGATTTACTCGACCTCTTCTCTCATAAGCCTGAGCATGCCGATCATATTTTTCTATTGCTTTCGTGAGAGCAGTGATGGCTTCTGTCTCTTTACCTTTTTCCTTGACGAGTGATTTGCCCTTGATATATTGTTGGACAGCGACTTTGTCACTATTTGGTTCTAGGTGTTTGAAGTTTTTGACGCCTTTTTCACCTATCTGCCATATGTCTATTTCGCCGGCTAGACCGAACTGTACGATGTATTCTAATAACGCAGAAGTGTTTTTGAAAGATTTATCATAAGATTGCTTGACGAATCTTGGTATGATAAGAGAAAGAGAATCAGGGAAGAAGATATCTTCCTTCTCAAATAACAGGTCATTCTTGTAATACTTTTCTGATCTAGCTTGATACATCTTAAGCGCCATGTCATAGGCTTTCTGATTCCCAAATTCAATTTTGCCTTGAATGATCGTTTTGTAAAGCATTTATTATGTTATCCTATTAATTAAGTCATGCCATTTCACAAAAAGATGAAATGGTCTTTAGAAAAATTATATAATTGAAGTCAAGAACGCGAGTGCCCTTATTCCAAATATAAGTTAAAATCCCTGAAAATCAATGTACTAGAAGGTATTAGCCCCAGACTCTACAGCCTTCAGTGCAATTCGTGCAAATATCAATCCGATTCCGACCAAGCAAGACTTGCTTTCTGAATTTCTGGTAAGTGGGTGCTTTCCAGATAGAAGAGAAGTCATTTTTATTGAGGTCGCCCATACTATACTTGGCATCTTTATCGAAACAACAGGGTACAACGGTGCCATTCCAGGTGATCACGCAATCGTGCCATAACTTCCAGCAGTGGTTTGCTAATTCGTTTTTAATCTTATAAGTCCCATCCTGAGTCTTCTTATAACGGGCATATTTCTCTGTGGTCGGAATTAGATCATTTCCATGCTTATAGTCATAGATTTGCGCAGTTTTTAGTTTCACCTCATCTACACCTAAGGTCTCTGCTAGTTTATAGATTTCTGGGATCTGGTGTTCGTTGGGTTTGACGACGAGGAATTGAAAAATGATGTGAGGCGTAGACGACTTCATTTTCTTTTTCCAGTCGATAAGTCTCTTAGTACCTGCTATGACTTGGTCTAATGATCCACCTATTCTATAGCTCTCATAGGTCTCTTGTGTCGTCCCATCTATAGAAATGATGATTCTCTTTAGTCCAGATTCGATTGTTTGCTTACAATTTTTGTCATCTAGGAAGTGACCATTAGTGGAGGTAATAGTATATATACCTCTGTCACTGGCATATCTAACCATCTCTAGGAACTTGGGATTGATATAAGGTTCACCTTGGAAATAGAATATGAGGTAGATGAGCTGTTTGGAAAGTTGATCTATTGTGGATCGGAAGAAATCTTCTTTTAAGTTACCTGTAGCTCTGGAGAAGGCGCGTAAGCCAGAAGGACATTCTGGACATCTGAGGTTACAAGCTGTTGTAGGTTCTATGCTGATGGTCATCGGCAGACCCCAGTGGTATACACGTCTTGTCCACTTAGATAGATAGAAGGAGCTGTAAATCTTCAGAGCATTAATCACTCTGATAGGCGTTAAGCTTTTTAGGAAATTTATCGAATCATTTAAGTGGATATCCATTATGCGCAAGATATGAAATCAGACTACTTAGGGGGTATAAAAACTAAAGGACCTATGCACTTTTGCAAGGTCCTTTTAGTAATGCTGATCAATTCCTATCTTGACTTACTTCTTTATGTCTTCAAAATCTTTTTGGTTACAACCTTTAGACTCAGAAATCATTAAAAAGTAATGCAAGGAATCAACTTTATTTTTTCCTTAACTAATGTATGCTTTTATCTAAGTTTTTTGGTGAGTCAAGACGTTATAGTTTGGGATATTTAACATAGATGAAAATTTATAATATATAATAAACTATAATTCAAGTCATGGTAAAAACATCATAAAACTCATGCTTCGTTGAGAGTTGTGTAACTGTAGTTTTTTGCAAACTTTCTTTTAAATAACCAACCGAGTATTAATCCGTAGATAAATCCGCCTATGTGTGCCCACCAAGCAACACCACCTGCATCTTCTGCCGATTGTGGGGCTATATTTCCGATCCCACTGAAAAGTTGTTGCGCAAACCATAGGCCCAAAAAGGCAATTGCTGGGACATGGAAAGTCTTGAAGAAAAGTAAAAAAATAATCTTGATCCTAGATTTTGGAAACATGATGAGATAAGTCCCCATGACTGCAGAGATGGCGCCACTAGCACCCACTGTCGGTATAGCAGAATCCCAATCAGTTAATATATGTACCCCAGACGCAAATAGACCACCTATTAGATAGAAGATTAAGAAATAATAGCTGCCTAACACAGCTTCTATATTATCTGCAAAAATCCAGAGGAACAGCATATTACCTATTAGATGCATCCAGCCACCATGTAGGAACATACTAGTAATCAGTGTGAACAAATCGTCACCACTCGCTATCTCAAAGGGGATTGTCCCAAATTTGTTCAGGAACACTGATCCGTATTGTTGTCCGAGAGAGATGGTGTAGATAAAGATGATGACATTGATAATAATGAGTCCATATGAAACATATGGTTTATGTCCACCAATAATATTATCATCACCAATCGGAAAGATCATTAGAAGGCCTTGTTAATTGAAAGGTTGAATATAAAGCTAATGAGAGACTTGGTACGCACAAATTATATCAGCAACTGTATAAGCTTATATTTGTTAGCATAATTCATGGAGGAAAAAAAGACATTGGATCTGGTCACTCTGACTAAGATTCTGAAATTAGCCAAACCCTATAGAACTTTGTTCTTCCTATGTCTGTTCATGGCAGTCATTATAGCCCCTATTTCCAATGTAAGACCGTTCCTAATCAGCAAGATTGTCGATGAGAACATAATGCAAGGCGATATGGCTGGCTTAGCTAAGATGTCTTTGATTTATCTCGGCTTTGTCTTTATTAATGTCATTCTGAGGTATTGTTTCATCTATTATTCTTCCGTTCTAGGCCAATCAGTCATTAAAGACCTCAGGGTCAAGGTATTCGATCATGTGAGTAGCTTACGACTTAGATTTTTCGATCAGACACCTATAGGTAAGATCACGACGAGGACAATCAGTGATGTACAGGCCGTCAATGAGGTTTTTACCCAGGGTGTACTTACAATGTTTGCTGACATCCTTGGCATTTTGGCTGTGATTGGCTTTATGCTATATACGAGCTGGAAACTGACGCTCATTTGCTTGATTACTATGCCCTTGCTTATTATGGCAACCTATATCTTCAAGGAAAAAGTCAAAGTTGCCTTCCAGAAGGTCAGGAATGAGATTTCTCATATGAATGCGTTCCTACAAGAACAGATATCTGGTATGCAAGTCGTACAGCTGTTTACTGCCGAAAAGGTCCAATCAGAAAAATATAGGAAGATTAATAGAAGATATACCGGCGCTAATCTGGATACAATCGAGTACTATGCAATCTTCTTCCCAGTTGTCGAATTGATTTCAGCTATCGCATTAGCGATGCTAGTATGGTGGGGGTCTAAGGGCATATGGAACAGCACTATCTCGGTCGGCGCATTTGTTTCTTTTCCGATGTACCTCAATATGCTGTTCAGACCTATCCGAATGTTAGCTGATAAGTTGAATACACTGCAGATGGGTCTGGTTGCAGGGGATAGAGTATTTGATATCTTAGAAAATGATGAGAAGATTCCAGATGATGGAGAACTAACTCAGATAGGTCTAAAAGGACACATCGAATTTGATCAGGTCTCTTTTGCCTACGATGATGAGAATTATGTACTCCAAGATTTGAGTTTTGAGCTAGAGCCAGGAGAGACACTGGCCATCGTAGGCAGTACAGGTTCTGGAAAGACAACCATTATCAATATTCTGAATCGATTCTACGAGATTCAGAAAGGGCTCATCACTATAGATGGGACTAATATCAAGAAATTCAAGCATTCGGCACTCCGAAAGAGAGTAGCGATGGTCCTTCAGGACGTTTTCC
Source organism: uncultured Saprospiraceae bacterium (assembly GCA_937944095.1). GTDB lineage: Bacteria > Bacteroidota > Bacteroidia > Chitinophagales > Saprospiraceae > RFSX01. The sequence goes on along the minus strand of CALEAC010000004.1, from coordinate 8,045 downwards.
TCTTCCAGGGCACAATCTATGAGAATATGGTCTTGAGGAATGATGATATTACCAGAGAGCAAGTCATACAAGCTTCCAAAACCATCGGTGCCCATAAATTTATGATGGCCTTACCAGATGGCTATGACTTCATCGTTTCCGAACGAGGATCAAATCTTTCTATGGGCCAGAGACAGTTGATTTCTTTTGTCAGGGCACTGGTCATGGATCCAGATATATTGATTCTGGATGAGGCAACTTCATCTATAGACTCTGAGACTGAGGCTATTATACAGTTTGCTATAGAGAAGCTCATCGAGAAGAGAACCTCTATCATTATTGCTCATAGATTATCAACTATAAGACACGCAGATAATATCCTAGTACTGGATAGTGGTCGACTTGTCGAACAAGGGCACCATGACCAACTTATTAATAAGGCCGATGGCTCCTATAAGAAATTGTATGAGAAGCAGTTCGAAAGAGCTATGGTCTGACAAGGACCTCAACTTTAACCTACAATTATAAGATGCTTTACCTAACTTCATGATTCAAAGTTTTTCGGATGAGTAAGTCAACTAATAGGGCAGGGATCTTCACTAGAGTCGTCCCATTGTTATTCTTTGTGGTCATGATATGGGTTCTGCTTACAGTGGTCAGCACTGCTGTCAAGTTATTATATGGTTATCTAGCGATTCCCTTATTACTGATTGCACTGTTCCTCAATTATTCAGTGGTCACTGATTATTTTACTGGGCTGTTCCGAGATATAAGAGAAGACACTGGCAAGGGCTTGATTAAAGCAGCAGCCACTGCTGTCGGTTATCCCTTTGTATTTGGCTACTTAGCGCTCAAGGCCTATACTAAAAGAGCACTTGGTTCTAATCGACCTTCTGTCAAAGATCAGCGTAAGCAAAAAACCAAAGACAAGGGCGACTATGTCAAATATGAAGAAGTCGATGACAGTGAAGACTTTCTTGATCTCGAGGATCTCGATAAGGCACATGCTAAGCAAAAGGTCAAGTCGACTCAGCAAAAATCCAATAATGATTATGAAGATCTCTTTTCTTAATTCATAGTCTATTCTCCTGATTGCCCTATATCTCCTTATGACATTTTTCCTAGTTGGGAGTTATGTTAGTCTTCTTGTCTATATCCTGGAACAGTGGGAGAATATCCCGAATTACACGAATCCTAAGGTTGATAATAGTCCCTTGAGCTTCACCTATTTGATTATAGCTCGTAATGAGCAAGACCAAATCAAAGCTACCCTAGATGCCGTTTTTCGAAATATTGTAGCCACTTCACATGAGGTAGAAGTAATGGTCATCGATGATCACTCCACAGATAGGACTGTAGAATTGGTTAGTGCGTATGGTACGAAGGTCAAGCTAATCCAGTTATCAGACCATCTAAGTGGTCCGCTTAATGCGTATAAGAAAAGAGCAATCTCACTAGGAAACGCCTATGCACAGGGTGATTATATCATTCAGGTCGATGCGGATGTTATTGTGCCAGTATCGCACCTAGAATCGATTGCAGGACTGATCCAGCTGACTGGTGCTACTGTGATTGCAGCCCCTGTTCTTTTTACAGGAGTCGGTCACTTGGGTCATTTTCAGACCTTGGATATGATAGGGATGATGGGTGTCACAGGTGCAGGCATACATGCTAAAAAATGGTATATGGCTAATGGCGCTAATCTCACCTATCGGAAAGGGAGTCAGTCCTTTGACGGGGCGGATAGAGCCTCAGGAGATGATATGCAGATTATCGAGCGGGTCAGTCAGCAACCTGGTAGTCGGATTGTTTTTAATAAAGATATCAGGACCCTAGTCACGACACCTGCTGAGCCGACCTTAGCTGATTTCTATAAGCAGCGATTACGCTGGGCCACCAAGAACAAATACACGCGTAATAGGACGTTGCAGTGGGTTATGATAGTCCCTTACTTGAATGCATTATGGTTAATGGTACACCTGGTCTTGCTCTTCATTCTAGGGTCCACAGCCTTCGTGGTTTTGTTATTTCATCTGTTGTGTAAGCTTGTAATGGACCGGATTTATTTATCCGAGCTATCCGAGCACTTTGAGTATACGGGAATCAAGAAATACTTTTGGTCTAGTAGTCTCTTCCACCCGCTATACTTAATGATAATAGGCACACTGTCTCTATTTGTCTCTAAGTATGAATGGAAAGGTCGCCAAGTACACTAGAATGGTAGGAAGAAGAAGGTCGTCTAGGGACAAAAAAAAGACAGGCGCTTAGTTAACAAAACTCAATCTCTGTTAGCACCTGTCTTAAAATCTGAATCGCTTCAGAGTTATCTTTTCAGCTTATGAGAGCAATAATTCTGTCTCATTAGCCATCTTTCTCATATTGATGAGCGCATATCTCATACGACCTAGGGCTGTATTGATACTTACTCTTGTGAGCTTGGAAATTTCCTTAAAGCTCATTTCTGCATAGTGTCTCAGGATAACAACTTCTCGCTGCTCTGCTGGTAATTTATCTACCAACTCTCGGACTTTCGTATGCAATTGGCTTTTGATAATGGTCGTTTCCATGTTATCATCCTTACATTCTAACACATCGAAAATGTCAAAAGTTTCAGTTGGAGAGACTTTTGTCTTCCTTTTAGAACGTCTGAAATTATCGACACACATGTTATAAGATATTCTTAGGGCCCATTGCAGGAACTTACCTTCATGGTTATACTTACCCTTTCTGAGTGTATCTATAATCTTGATGAATACATCTTGGAAGATGTCTTCTGCTAATTCTGTGTCTTTGGTGAATAGGTATATAGAGGTGAATATCTTCTCCCTGTGTCTATTCAATAAAATTTCGAAGGCTTTGTCGTTGCCATTCAGGTACTCAAGTATGAGTTCCTTGTCGTTAAGCTGCTGCACTTTCATAACTAACAATTGAAATAAGTCGTATGTAAAAAATTATTAGTGTAGAGTACGTAGCTTATAGGCAATAACGATTTAGTGAAGTGGAATAATCCGAAACAAAGAAAACATAAATCAAGCAAAGTATCCAGTCTCTTTCCCGATTAACACTTGTTTAACTCGAAAAATCACTCATTATTGTCTCAATGCAAAATGACCTCCGAATTGTCTGCTAATTGGCAAATATATATAACTAATTGATAATGAGTATATTATAACTTTAATCAACTTTTATTCAGCTATATACGTTTACTTCCTACATTTACATCTTTTCTCAAAAACATTTCCTAAGAAGTGTAAGAAACCCAATATCACGGACAAGAAATATATCCATATCAAAGGTGCTAGGTCTAATAATCTCAAGAACCTTGAGCTTAAGATCCCTAAGAATGAGCTGATTGTTGTCACAGGCTTGTCAGGTTCTGGTAAGTCCTCCTTGATTATGGAGACGCTTTATGCAGAGGGCCAACGCCGCTATGTAGAGTCCTTATCCTCTTATGCTCGACAATTCCTCAGTCGGATGAAGAAGCCAGAAGTCGATTTTATAACTGGACTTTGTCCAGCTATTGCTATCGAGCAGAAGGTGACCTCAGGCAATGCGCGATCCACAGTCGGGTCGATGACAGAAATATATGATTACCTCAGATTATTATATGCACGGATCGGCCGAACCTACAGTCCTGTATCTGGTAAGGAAGTCAGAAAGCATACAGTCACAGATGTCTTAGAACAAATCAAGAAACTCAAAGAAGGTACACGGATTCAACTATTCAGTCCACTGACTGCGAAGTATGATGATCGGACTCTAAAAAAACAACTAGAGATCTTACTGCAGAAGGGCTTTACACGTATTCAGCGAAAGAAAGGTCTAGAGCAAGTAGAAGATATACTCGAAGCCGCACCTAAATGGTTAGAGAAACTAACCGGCAAACTCAAGAAAAAGGAGATTCTCGTCCTTATCGATCGCTTTGTCGTGAATGACGAAGAAGAAAATCTCAAGAGAATTGCAGATTCTATACAGACGGCTTTCTATGAAGGAGATGGTGATCTCATCTTAGACCTATTAGATACAGATAAGACTGTAGAGTTCAATAACCGCTTCGAACTAGATGGGCTGATCTTCTTAGAGCCTTCCCACCAATTGTTTAATTACAACAACCCTTACGGTGCATGCAAAACTTGCGAAGGCTATGGACGTATCATTGGTATCGATCCATATAAGGTTATTCCCAATGAGAATTTCTCTGTGTATGATGGTGCTGTCGCTTGCTGGAAAGGCGAGAAGAGTAGCAAATGGAAAGATCGATTTATCGCCTATTCTGAAGATCAGAATTTTCCCATTCACAGACCATATAAAGATTTGACGAAGAGTCAGAGAGAGCTGTTATGGAACGGAAATACGCAGGTGGATGGTATACAAGATTTTTTCAAAGAACTAGAAAGGCAGAGCTACAAGATTCAGAATCGTGTCATGATGGCGCGTTATCGTGGTCGCACGACCTGTCCAGACTGTGATGGTGGCAGACTTCGAGCTGAAGCAGCCTATGTCAAAGTCCATAAAAAAAGTATCAGCGCATTAATCGATTTGCCGATGGATGAATTGGCGATTTTTTTCAATAAACTGAAATTATCGAAGCATGATGAAACCATCGCCAAAAGGATTCTCATCGAACTCAATGCCCGTATCAAAACCATGCTTGACGTTGGACTGGCCTATCTGACACTCGATAGGATCTCCTCGACACTGAGTGGTGGAGAAACCCAGCGGATTAATCTGACGAGAACACTCAGTTCTAATCTGACTAATTCTCTATACATCTTAGATGAGCCCAGTATCGGTCTACACCCTAAGGATACAGCTAATTTAGTCAGTGTACTCAAAGGCTTACGAGATCTAAAAAACACAGTCATCGTCGTAGAGCATGAGGAAGAAGTGATCGATGCCGCTGACTATATTATAGACATCGGTCCTAAGGCTGGTATCTTCGGTGGTGAGTTGATGTATGCAGGAACTTATAAGGACTTCAAGAAGAAAAAGAAGATCAGTCTGACTTCCGAATATATTACGGGGGTGAGATCTATCGCAGTCCCCGAGCATCGGCGCCCAATCGTCAATAAGATAGAACTCAAAGGCGCACGGCAGCATAACCTCAAAGATGTAGATGCCACATTCCCACTTAATACCTTGACGGTCGTGACAGGTGTCTCAGGCTCAGGTAAGACAACTCTGATTAAGTCTATCTTATATCCAGCTCTGAAAAAGAGACTAGGTGAATCGATCTCCCAAGCACCTGGTCTATTCAAAGCACTTAATGGCGACATCGAACAGATTACTAAGATAGAACTGATTAATCAGAGTCCGATAGGTAAATCGAGTCGGTCTAATCCTGCGACTTACGTCAAAGCGTATGACGCCATCAGGAATTTATTTACCACTCAGCAAGCAGCTAAGATAAAAGGCCTCAAAGCGAAACACTTCTCATTCAATGTCGAAGGTGGTCGCTGCGAAAAGTGTAAAGGCGAAGGTGAAGAAACTGTAGAAATGCAGTTTCTAGCGGATGTCAAATTGGTCTGTGAGGACTGCAAAGGCAGAAGGTTTAAGAATGATGTCCTCGAGGTGGAGTTCAAAGGCAAAAACATTTTCGATGTACTTAATCTGAGTGTCGAGGAGGCGATAGATTTCTTTGCAGAAAATAGAGAGGTACTTACTAAGATTAAGCCGCTCTATGATGTTGGTCTTGGCTATGTAAAGTTGGGACAAAGTTCTAATACACTCTCAGGTGGTGAGGCACAACGGGTCAAACTAGGTTCTTACCTAGGTAAAGAAAAAAGTACTGAAAAAATATTTTTCATCTTCGATGAGCCAACTACTGGCTTGCATTTCCATGATATCAATGTTCTATTAACAGCCTTAAATGCATTAGTAGAGAAAGGACATACAGTCGTGGTTGTAGAACATAATATGGAAGTGATCAAATCAGCTGACTGGGTCATCGACCTTGGTCCAGATGGTGGAAAAGGCGGTGGCGAATTACTATTCCAAGGCCGACCCGAAGACCTCGCCAAGGTCAAACGCTCACATACCGGTAAGTACCTCAAAGAAAAATTAAAGTAACTCTAAAGTTTGGCTGCAAGCTGTGCTGCTTCCTTGATGGCCCGCTTAGCATCTAGGCCTTTTGCATTTTTAGCACCACCGATGATATGCACCTTTTCGGATCCTAACTTAAGACCTGTAGAGATTTGTTCATAGACTTCTTGTCCAGCACAGATAATCACATTGTCGACTTGTAGTGTTTGAGTAACGCCATTGACACTGATGGTAAAACCCTGGTCCGACACTTCTAGGTATTCGCATTGAGAGAGCATTTTGATGTCTTTCTTTTTTAGACTAGCGCGGTGTATCCAGCCAGTGGTTTTACCGAGGTTCTTACCATGTTTACCGATAGATCTTTTTAATAAATAGATTTCTCTAGCTGAGGGTTTGTCATCTGGTGTTAGTACAGCCCCAGGTTCCTTGTAATCCATATCTACACCCCATTCTTTCATGTATTCTGGAATCCCAATTGTACTATGATCATGTGCGAGATATTCTGCGACATCGAAGCCGATGCCACCTGCACCGACTATGGCGATCTTCTGACCGACCGCTTTTTTGTCCCACAATAGATCTCTATACGATAGTACGGTAGGGTGGTCCTTTCCTTTGAACTCTACTGCTCTAGGTGTGACACCCGTAGCGATGATGACCTCATCGTAACCGATTTCATTGAGTTGCGCTGCGCTTACTTTGGTATTTAGGAAGATATTGACCTTATACTTTTTGAGCATGGTGCTATAGTATCTGATGGTCTCCGCATAGTCTTCCTTGCCAGGTATGATTTTGGCCATATTGAACTGACCGCCTAGACGATCCGTGGCTTCATAGAGATGGACTTCGTGACCACGTTCGGCCGTAATAGCAGCTGCTGCTAGACCAGCTGGACCGCCGCCGATGACAGCGATTTGTTTTTTGGATTCCGCGGGTAGATAATTAAGTTCTGTTTCGTAGCAGGCACGTGGATTGACGATACACGAGCAGCGCTGCATGGTAAACGTATGGTCGAGGCATGCTTGGTTACAAGCGATACAGGTGTTGATTTCATCTGCTCTATTTTCTTTGGCCTTGAGTACAAATTCTGGATCTGCAAGGAAAGGGCGTGCCATCGATACCATGTCAGCACAACCATCTGATAAGACCTGCTCTGCGATCTCAGGTGTATTGATTCGATTCGTCGCGATGAGGGGAATGGCGACTTCGCCCATCAGTTTCTTAGTGACCCAGGCAAAGCCACCTCTAGGGACACATGAGCCAATTGTCGGCACACGCGCTTCATGCCAGCCGATGCCAGAGTTGATGATGGTTGCACCAGCTTTTTCTATCGCTTTGGCAAGTTGGACAACTTCTGCCCAGCTACTGCCATCCTCTACTAGATCGAGTAGTGACAATCTATAGATGATGATGAATTTGTCGCCACACGCTTCGCGTATACCGCTAACTATTTCTAGTGCAAACTTGATTCTGTTTTCGTAACTGCCACCCCACTCGTCAGTCCTATGGTTAGTCCTCGTGACGATAAATTGGTTGATTAGGTAGCCTTCAGAACCCATCACTTCTACGCCATCGTATCCGGCTAGTTGTGCCATCTTTGCACAGTTGATATAGTCATCGATAGTCGATCTGACTTCCTCACTACTGAGTTCATGAGGTGTGAACATATTAATTGGGGCCTTAATCGGAGAAGGGGCGACTAGTTTTTTATTATAAGCATAGCGACCAGTGTGTAAGATTTGCATGCAGATCAGACCTCCTTCTTGGTGTACGGCGTCAGTGATTACTTTATGATGTGAGGCATCTGCTTCATTCATCATAGTTGCGCCACCTTCTGCGACAGCGCCAGCTTTGTTAGGGGCGATGCCACCGGTAACTATTAGGGCCACATCTGCTCTAGCGCGTTCTGCATAGAAGGCCGCTGCCATGATATTACCCCCAGGAATTTCCTCTAGCATGGTGTGCATAGACCCCATCAGCACGCGATTTTTTAGCGTTATGAATCCGAGGTCTAAGGGCTGCAA
>CALEAC010000003.1 GCA_937944095.1 uncultured Saprospiraceae bacterium | reverse complement strand
AAAAAAAGTGATGCGGTTACAGATTTCTAATCCAAATATTTCGATAGCTGATTGGGTTACTGTGGTCTTGGAGCATGATCTTATCTTCCGTATGCGCGATATTCTTAGGGAATCCGATGTATTCTGTTGTCCCTAGCACTTCCACATGATTCTGAATAAGGACGCCATTATGGAAAACTGTCAGATAGGCTGATCGCACTTTTATACCATCTTTATTGAATTCAGGCGCATCGAAGATGATATCATATTTTTGCCATTTGCCAGGTGGTAATGAAGCATTAACCAGTGGTAGGTATTGCTTGTACACTGAGCCAGCCTGCCCATTAGAGTAAGTCCGATTTTTATAGCTATCTAGTACCTGCACTTCATATCTTTTCTGAAAGAAGACACCAGAATTCCCTCGACCTTGGCCCTCGCCCTCTATTACCGATGGTGTCCGGAATTCTATATGTAGTTGCATACTCCCAAATGAAGCCTTAGTCTGTATGTTGCCTGTACCGGCTTTGACGGTCATGAAATCATCAGTAATCGTCCATTCAGCGGGGCCACCTGTGTTAGTTGATTCCCATTGGCTTAAGTCCGTACCATCAAACAGCACTGTCGCATCCGAAGGGATCCAGTTGTCAGAATCTACATGAACCACTCTTGGTTCAGGCTCCCACACCTCAGAAGCCTCTGGCTGAGTAATTTGTGCATATGAATTAATCCAAACTACTATACATACTGCCGTTAGAAATATCCTCTTCATTATCATTTTTTTTAACTCAATAATTGTTACCCCTAATGTTTCTCAATTCTCAATTCTTCATCGCTCTTCATTCATCATTCTTCACTCATCACTTTTCACTTTTCACTTTTCATCCTCCACCGTTCCCCTGTACCGTCCATCTTTAATCATCGGCATCCCTATATCCCCAAGATTCTTCTATTCACCGCTTTACTCCCACCACTCGCTGCAAAATCATCAAAAGAAGTCTGACTCGCTTCGATAATATGATTTGCAATAAATTGAGCCCCTTCTTGAGCCCCTTGTTGAGCTGACTTGATACAGCATTCCCATTCCATTACGGCCCAGCCATCATAACCGTATTGAGTTAGTTTGCTAAAGATAGCACCGAAGTCTATGTGTCCATCTCCCAAGGATCTAAATCGGCCTGGTCTATCTGCCCAATCTTGGTAACCACCATAGACGCCTGACTTGCCACTGGGGTTGTACTCGGCATCTTTGACATGGAACATCTTGATTTTGTCATGATAGAAATCAATGAACTGGAGGTAGTCCATTTGTTGCAGCATGAAGTGACTCGGGTCATATAGAATACGAGCTCGGCTATGATTATTAGTTGCAGCTAGGAATCGTTCGTAAGTGATGCCATCGTGGAGGTCTTCTCCGGGATGTAATTCGAAACACACATCCACGCCCACTTTCTTAGCATGATCTAGAATGGGTAGCCAACGTTTTGCCAATTCTTCGAAACCCATCTGGACTAAGCCAGATGGTCTTTGTGGCCAAGGATACATCGTATGCCACATTAGTGATCCCGAGAAGGTGGCATGTGCACTGAGACCTAGATTCTTAGACGCGCTAAGTGCTTGCTTTACGGTTTTGGTTGCCCACTTGGTTCTTGCTTTGGGCTTGCCATGGACTGCCTTAGGCGCAAATGCGTCAAACTGCAGATCATAAGCCGGATTAACAGCGATTAGTTGCCCTTGCAGGTGTGTCGATAGTTCTGTTATAGTGAGACCATGCGTAGCGACTTTACCCTTGAGTTCGTCACAGTAGGTTTTGCTTTTTGCTGCTGTAGTGAGGTCTATCAGTCTACTATCCCAAGTTGGAATTTGTATGCCTTTATAGCCTAAGTCAGCTGCCCATTTGCAGACCGTGTCTAGTTTGTTGAATGGTTTTTTGTCACCCATGAATTGGGCTAGGAAGATAGCTGGTCCTTTTATTGTTTTCATTTTCATACTAGAATTTTGTCCATTTGGTTTTACTCTTATTGGACTCTATGACTTTATCTATAAATCTCATGCCTCTGACACCATCTGCAATTGTCGGGAAATCTAGGTGTACTGGGTTTGGTTTATTGCCTTGGTGGATATCATTCAGCGACAGCGCAAAGTTCTTATAGACATTGGCGAAAGCCTCTATAAAGCCTTCTGGATGACCTGCAGGCACTCTAATAGCATGTTGGGTCGTAAGATATTGCTGCCCGACGCCTGTCCGTCTGATTTCTTTGGGCTTATCTAGCCAGCGTACCAGTAGTGAATTAGGGTCTTCATGTGACCAATCTAGACTGCCTTTTGTGCCATATACACGTAGCCGAATATTGTTCTCTTCGCCCACGGCTATCTGAGTTGCAAAGAGGATGCCTTTGACTTTATTGTCTAGTTCTAATAGGATGGCTCCGTCATCATCTAGCGCTCGGCCACGCACGAAGGTGTTGAGGTCGGCGCACATTTTTTTAATCTGATGTCCGGTGACATATTCTAATAGATTCTCTGCATGGGTACCGATATCGCCCATGCAGCCAGCTTTACCTGATTTCTTTGGGTCTGTTCGCCAGCTTGCTTGTTTCTGACCAGAAGATTCTAGTCTCGTACTCAGCCAGCCTTGCGGATATTCTACAATGGCTCTCCTTATGTTGCCGAGCTCACCATGAGCAATCATGGCTTTGGCTTCCTTTATCATCGGATAGCCAGTGTAGTTGTGTGTGATAGCAAAGAGCTTCTTATTTTTTTTAGCTAGTTTTTTTAGTTCTATAGATTGTTCATAAGAGAAAGTGACAGGCTTATCACAGACAACATGAAAGCCTGATTCTAGTGCCAACTGAGCTGGTTCGAAATGCACATGATTAGGCGTGACAATCGATACGAAATCCATACGATGATTTTTATCTAATTGGCTCTCTTTGAGCATCATTTCGCGATAGTCCTTATAGACCCGTTTTGGATCTAGAAATAGTGCTTTGCCACTGGCTTTTGATTTTCGAGGATTAGAGCTGAATGCGCCACAAACTAATTCTATCATTCCGTCTAGTCGAGCTGCCATCCGATGTACGTCACCGATGAAGGCGCCTTGTCCGCCACCGACCATGCCCATTCTTATCTTTCTATTCATAGCTCTAATATATACAGGTGCTGTTAGTTGCTTTTATAAAATAAGATTTGTAATTCTTTGCTTTTTTGTCCATGCACCCACAGAGGTTAAGCACTGCTATCGACTTAAAGTCTATCGGATGGCTCTCTGCTTGTATGGAGATAAGGCCTTCGGTAAGGGGTGTCCCTTTTACAAAATTCAAGGTGTCGAACTCAGGTAGCCAACCGCCGATTGTTGGTTTGGCGTAAGTCATAACCGTGTCCCCATTCAGTATATGATGAAAAATTGAGTCACCTAGTACAACCGCCTCAGCGATAATCCATTGGTCACCATGAAAGGTTTTGCTATC
>CALEAC010000002.1 GCA_937944095.1 uncultured Saprospiraceae bacterium | reverse complement strand
TAAATGACCTTAATATCACTCAGAATCTTATCGAAAATTGCGGGAACATAGAAAACGTCTTCTCCACTGATGTAAGAACTTACTGGTTCCATTTCTGGATGGTTATCCCATATTATCTGAAGGCCATGTATTTCTGGATTTGCTTTGAATATGTTCTTGACAGGTACCAAACCCTACTTCATAGCCATCTTTGGCTGTTAGCTCGATAAATCCATCAGGTTCTGGAGAACAAGTCGGTGTATAGATTTTATAAGATAGATAAGGACTGTCTTCGATGATCAGTAGACAGATTTGGGTAATGCTATGAGGTTAAAACTTGATAATGGTTCGTATTCTAAAAATTTAGACATAAAAAAAGCGGTGATGTCACCATCACCGCTTCGTCTGTTATATTCTAATCTTCTTAGTAACCAGAAGACTTGTTTCCATTGTAATATTCAGGTTGAGATGAATCTATACCTCCAGATCGGCTATCTCCACTAGAACCAACGCTAGATGGTGGATCCATATCGAAGTCACTTCCGTCACAAGTACGGAATTCTACTCTTCTATTCATGAAGTGGTGTGCTTCGCTGTCTGGTGATTTGACCATCGGATTTTCTTCTCCACCATACATCATCTTCAATCTACTTCTGTCGATATTGTAATTATCTACTAGATAATCAATTGCGGCTTTAGATCTTTTGTATGAAAGTACAGTGTTGTAATCATTAGAATTCCTAGAATCAGTATGTCCTTGAGCGACGACACAAACTTCAGAGCACTTAGCCATTACTTGTGCTACATTATGTAGGTGACTGTAATATTCTGGCTTAATCGATGATTTATTTAGATCGAAGTGTATCATAGGTAGGAACCAGTCCCCACATCCTGTCTGTACTATTGTTCTTGTGGTTGTAGTTGCAGAAGCAGGTACTGGAACAACGACAGTTTCTGTACGGGTCGTACCATCAGGATCTGTTACTGTCCTAGTTTCTAATCTATTCTGTACGACACCTCCTGCAGCGCCAGCTGCGCCTGTAGCACCAGCTGCGCCGTTTGCACCACTTGTACCATTGACGCCATTAGCACCATTGCTATACATCATATTCTGAAGCTCTACAGTTCTCTTATCGATGAGTTCATTGATTTCATTGATTGCCTCTTCTGAGGCAGCAAAATCTTGCTCACATTGTGCGACACCTAACTCATCTATCGGGCAGCCTGGTGGAGAATAAGGTTCCTTATCTTCACAATCAACAATGCCATCACCGTCACTATCGAGTAAGACACCTCTTGTGTCTACAGGACAATCTTCTGGTGTATCGAGTTCTTGGTCTATAATATCTAGCACCCCATCATTATCGTCATCTGTTAAATCAAGCGCAGGCTGAGATTTAAGGTCCGCAATATCATTGAATGCAGCGTCGTATGGGTTAAGCCAGTAGAGAGGCTCTGTTACTTTATCGAAGTTGCCTATATTAATACCAACTCGGACATGCGTGTAATGACCTATATCTACATTATTAGTCTGATCTAGAGCTGATCTGAATTTGATACCATCTAGGTAATCGTTATCAGAAAGGAAAGCTTGGTGCTCTAAGGCTATATTGACTCTTTTGTTAATCTTTCTAGAGATACCCATAGAAGGAATGAAAACAACGTGAATATTGAAGTCATCACCGACTCTGAAGATTCCTTTCTTCTTGAAACCAGGTGTTTCATATATACCATCATAGATACCATCCAACGCAGACTCTATGGCGTCTCGACCTGCTTTTGTATCGAAATCACCATCAGCATAGCCTGATCTATTTTGTAGATCTTCGTATGGTACTGATCCGTCTAACAAATCCAGTTTTACATCATGGTGATCTATTCCGATACCAAGACCTGCATACCAGTTCCACTTATTTCTCTCCTTATGGAAAAGTAGGTTACCGATATTAAGAAGAACAGCAAGGTCACCAGAAATGTAAGTTGTCTTGTGCGAAGGAAACCAATATCCAGGTCCACCACCATCTACATCGTATGGCCTAAAAGTCGGCTCTACGAGACCACCACCTATAGATCTATGCCTCCATGGCTGATTCTCTAATCCTTTGGCAACACCATAGAAGGCAGAAGCTCTAATAGAGAATATATAATTCATTGCTTTTCTCAGGTGTAACCCAGCACCCCATCCGCCAGGAATTCTTCTATCGACATCACCATCTATAAAGAAATGTCCGCCGTGAAGTCCAATTTCCCATGAGTTCTTAGGTCTGGAATTATACTTATACTCACCCATTCTCCAGCTTTTGTTCTGCTCTGGATCAGCAGTCATATCATCATTGACGTAGGGTGTACGCCAAGTGTCCTTATAATCCTTGTCTGTGGTCACTTGATCAGTGTCTACTGAGAGATCTACCTCCTCAGTTTCAATTTCTATAGTGGGCTCTATTTCTTCTATTTGAGAATAGGCAGCCGTAATACTGAAAAGTAAGAAAAGGGTTAAAGAATTAATCCACTTGAAAGTCATAATGCAAAATTAGGTTTACATGAACGTATTTATCAAATACATAAATGGCTCATTATCAATTCAATACAGTTTATTATTGGCTACACAAAATGGCATACCAATACAATTTGGTCATTCTTCAGAACGAAATTACATAATATATTACGAAAATATGTAATATTTAATGAATTTATTTTCAGCATGTAGTAAATTTGCTTTATTCATCATATGTAATATCATTCATGACTATACTCTGGTATGACAAAAACCGTGACACCTCCCCGCAGGAAATGTATGCTAATTGTCAATTAGCCAAAAACTTCAGTTCCTTTGACGATTCTCGGAAAGCGTATTTCTACTTGATTGCAGGAAATCGAGAAATAGCGATGGCGCTCCTTAGCTCATTTAAGAACTTAGAAGACAATTTCGAATCTCTAGAACTGAGATTAGGCTGGATGGATAATGAAAAAGGGAAAGAAAAAATGTATTCAGAAGAGAAGGCACTTAATGGTAAGGCCTTATTTATAGGTGAATTTACAGATATACATTTAATATCGGAAAGAAAAAGTGTTAAAACTCTACATATAGCCAGCAAGGCGTCTAATCATGCACTACATCTTGGGTTCCAGAGACATCTGGGTTCTAATTACCATCCTGGGTCTATCAGCCTCGGTGAAATTAGAGCGGATGACAGTCATGCTATGACTGAAGTTAGAAAAGCAGAGCAGATCCACTTTCACATCAATGCTGTACGAGCAGAAGATAGTGGCTCAAAATTTTCGTACACAACTGGGATGGATATCTACGAGGCTTGCAAACTCATGCGCTTAGCAGGGTTGTCTAGGCAATTGGACGCCATCACTATTAATACAGCTGAGGGTCGCCTAAACCAAAAGACCTCAGATTGTATTGCTCTAATAATTTGGTATTTTTTAGAAGGTCGAATAAATAAAGAAATTGAAAGTATGAAAGCGAAAGAAAACGATATTTTCCTTGTTTCGTCAGAATTCCATGCGGAGCCGATTAAGTTTGTCGTCGGTCATAAGACAGGAAGATGGTGGTACCAACATCCAGATAGTAAAGAATACTTACCATGTTCGGACCAAGATTACAAAGCGATAGCTCAGGGTCAACTTCCAGATGCTATTATGCCTCTAGAAGCGGTTTGAATTAACTAAAAAGCGTCTCTATCTGTTCTAAACCAATAGATCGAGACGCTTTTAGTAATACGACTTTATCTTTTAGCCTATTGGCCAGCTGAGCCTTATCTCGTGCGAGATTTGCTGTATTGGGATAGTAACTGTATTGGTCTGCCTTTCGTGCTTGCCCAAAAATGGGCCCGACTAAGATGACATCGGCCCAGTTAGACTTAGCTACTAGGGCTAGTATGTCCCTATGCATGCTTATAGCGTCATCACCTAGTTCATTCATATCACCTAGAATGAGCACCTTCCCTCTGTCTGTCTTCATAGCTGTGAAACTCTCTATACTGAGTAACATACTAGACGGGTTAGCATTATAGGCATCCATTATCAATCGCACATCACCGACCTCTCTAATCTGAGATCGATTATTAGCTGGTGTATAGGCTGTAACTGCAGTTATTATGTCTCTATCAGCTATACCAAAGTATTTTCCTACAGTCCTAGCAGCACTAATATTAGTCAGATTATAACTGCCAAATAATTTAGTTTGGTTAACTCTTTCATCTCCTACAATCCTGAATTCTAGACTTTCGCTATGGCCTGTTCCTAGCTCTATATCTAGTCCATACGCTGTTACTGAGGCGTTATGTGGTATATTATCTACGAGAACCTTATCCGAGGGGTTATAAAAAATGTGGCCTCCATAATCGGAAAGGTGCCTGTATAGTTCTGTCTTAGCTGTTACCACACCATTGTACGAACCGAAACCTTCTATATGCGCATAACCGATGTTTGTGATCAGTCCATGATTAGGCATCGCGATCTTACACAATGCTTCGATTTCGCCTATGTGATTTGCCCCCATTTCAACTATAAGAATCTCAGAATCCAAGCTGGCTTCCAGTATGGTGAGAGGTACGCCAAGATGATTATTCAGGTTGCCACGAGTACAGTGTACTTTGAATTTTTGATCTAAGACAACCTTAAGCAATTCCTTAGTTGTGGTTTTCCCGTTTGATCCAGTGAGTCCGATAACAGGTATATCAAACTGGCAACGATGATGGTAAGCAAGTAACTGAAGAGACTCCAAGACAGCTGGTACCAGAATAGTTCTATCGCCATCCTGATACTTAGCATCATCTATGATTGCATGGCTGGCACCACTATCCAGAGCTGCAGATACATAGTCATGTCCATCGAAGTTATCACCTCTTATAGCAAAGAATAATTGACCGTCCGTTAGACGTCTAGAATCGATACTGACGCCAGTTGACGCTAGATATATTTGATACAGTTGTTCCATCAATAAAAAAGGCCTTTATCAATGTAAGATAAAAGCCTTTTTTATTATTTGAGAGGGGATAATTATTTATATCTCCTATTGATCTTCTTTCCTTTTTCTTTGAAAACGTTTCCTCCGGTATCTTCATTACCAGTCTCGCCTCCAACTCTAATCATAGCACATCTGAAACCAATTTTGTTATCCGCTTTGTCTTGGTCTTTGAACTTTCTAGCTCCTGGAGATAACCAGTATAATCTATCAGCCCATGAACCACCTTTGATTACTCTGGCTTTATCAGAGATTAGAGACCATTCTCCATAGCCGTAATTGACTATCTCTTCATTGTCACCATCCAAGTAATTTCTAACATCCCCTTTTCTATAGTTTTCTCTGACACCTAGTGTATCATCCTCTACTAGCTCATATCTAAGGTAACCCATACTATCTTTCTCTGCGGGTCTGCCCTCTTCATCAAGTACAATCTGCTCGAATTCGTTACCTCTAAACGGATTCAAATCATGATTCTCTGCATCCACAAGGTCTTGAGCTGTGAGTGCTCTAT
Source organism: uncultured Saprospiraceae bacterium (assembly GCA_937944095.1). Classification (GTDB taxonomy): domain Bacteria; phylum Bacteroidota; class Bacteroidia; order Chitinophagales; family Saprospiraceae; genus RFSX01. The sequence continues at coordinate 7,762 of CALEAC010000002.1, read as the reverse complement.
AGACATCTTGCGTCCATTCAGCAACGTTTCCAGACATATTATATAGACCGAAATCGTTAGGGATATAAGTTCTTACAGGCGCAGGTCCAGATGCCTTATCATTTAGACTTCCGGCCATACCCATATAATCTCCTCTACTTCGTTTGAAGTTGGCTTGGATCATACCTTGCTGACCATTATGCTTCTGATATCGAGCTGTGTTTCCATTCCATGGAAAGTGCCTTCTATCTGTAATATTCTCATCTAATGTTTCTGGCTGATTGCCTTGCAGTGCAAGAGCAGCATATTCCCACTCTGCTTCTGTAGGTAATCTATAGCCTGGTAAGAGGATACCATCCTCGAACCTGACAGGTCTTTCGCCACCAGTAGACTTATCTTCTAGGTTCTTCCTTACACTACCTTGGTACTGACCAGCGAGATAAGACTCACTATCGAATGCTTCGCTGTCCATTTGTTCTCCTGAGTTAGGGTTTAGGATGCCTCTTTCGATAAGCAGCATTTCATTGACCCTGTTAGATCGCCAAGCACAAAAGTCTTGTACTTGTTCCCAGTTAACACCGACCACTGGATATTCATCGTAAGATGGGTGTCTATAGTAAGTTTTGATATATGGCTCATTGTATGCAAGCTCCTCTCTCCATACTAGCGTATCGGGGAGTAGGTCTTTCCATATTTCTGGATAGGACTGATATGTCGTCTTAGTCCAGAATTCGTATTCTTTCCAATCGATGTTCTTAACCTCAGTCTCATCCATGTAGAATGAAGAAACTGTTACCCTTCTTGGTATATTATTCCAATCGTAGGTCACATCCTGATTAGTGAGTCCCATGGTAAAGGTACCACCTTCTATCAGTACGAGGTTAGGTCCGTTAACTTGACCTTCATAGTCTAGTTTCTCGAATCCACCGTAATCTTGATTGCCGTATTCCCAGCCTGTAGATGTAGAAAGTTCGCCTGAGCCACCAGTACTAGCACCTCTCTTACAAGATGTAGTCATTAGTGAGAATAAAGCACATACGAATAATAATGATGTTATGCCCTTTGTCATTATTAACTGATTTTAACTATAATTATTAAAAGCCCTGAAGATATAAAATATGTTTATATCCACCAGAGAACTGATTCTTAACTGTAAATGAAAGCTTGTTTACTTCTTTCTCTTGCTTATACAAGCTATGTCGAACATTAACACCTGCATAAACTGTTCCGAATTTAGCGGAATAAACTCAAACAATCATTCAATTTTGACACTTTCTTTTCTAGCTTCTCTAATCCTACAGTAATTCCGATTTCATGACTACCGCCGGAATTGCTAAATCCAAGCTGTGAAGTCGTCAAATCAAAACTGTAAGAAATTCGCATTGTATTAACTAACACGCCAGCTGAGAAAATCCACGCATCCAAATTATCAAGAGTATGTCTCATCCATATCCCTCCAAAAATCCTGTCTCTCTGAACGTAGGCCCCGACATTGACTTGATCAAAGGAACCCTGACGTGCATATAACAGGTTTGGTGATATAAACGTGGAAGGATTACCCTTATTGTCATAATCTATAACTATTTGGTATCCAGCTGTTAAACTCAAAAGGATTGGTAGTGAAACTTCTGTTCCGTCTAACTGATCGAATAGAAAGCCATCATAAGGATTATTCGCATGGATCATACTGATACCGAAATAATACTTCGGATTATAGATTAAGAACCCTAGATCTAGATCAAAAAACCCATTATTAAGGGCAGCTGGTCGTTGTTCCATAGAAATCAACGGATTACCTAAGGCATCGACGAATCCAAATTGTGGGTCCAGCTGGTCAGAGAATATTAATTTATTCCAGTCTAAACTGTTCCTAATATAAGCCGCCCCTACGCCAAATTTCAGTTGCCAACCATCACCAAATCTTAGGTTATACGAGATAATACCCTTTAGCTTGGTTGTTTTGAGGGTGCCCCCGCCTTGGTCATCTGTTAAGACACTTGCACCCAAACCGATATTCTTAGATGGAAAATACTGATCGTAAGTCAGCGCGTAGGTATTATATGCGCTAGTCAGCCCAGGCCACTGTAATCTATAATTGGCAGAGAAATTGGGATAGGCATTTAAACCTGCAAAGGCAGAATTTGTTAAAGTTGGAGATATATAGTGTTGACTAAAGATGATATCTTGACCAGCTACACCAGAACTAAGTAGACACAAAACCATTAGGGTTCTTAGTCCTACCAATACTTTTTGATTAATTATTCTACAAGACATATTATCCCAATTTATTCTCTACCAGATTATGATAACAACATCTGGACTAACTTAACGTTTCAATAACGAAAATAATTTCGGTAATAGCCATATGAACAGATTCCATTTTTTCTTACTTCTTTCGATGTGTACTATTTCGCTTTCTGCCCAGTACACCCAAAGGTCCATCCTTGCTGATGGCAACCTGTATAAATTTAAATTGCCTCAGAGTGGTGTCTATGCACTCAATCATGAAGATTTATCTGGTATCCCGGATATCGATTTGTCAGCCATAGATCCTGACCGAATTCAGGTCTATTCTAATCACGGTGGGCTCTTACCACTAGAAAACAAGTCCTCCAGAACCGATGATCTCAAAGAACTGGCAGTCATGATTACTGGTGCTGAAGATGGCCGATTTGATATTGGCGATAGAGTCATCTTCTATGCAGAAGGTGCTGATGTATCTCGTATTTCCGAAGATGGCAGCTACACTTATGAGAAAAACATCTATGATAGCGGTAACTATGCTTTCGTCAGATTCAATGCAGCCTTAGGAAAACGCATAGAGGTCACTAGTTCTATAGAACCAAACAAGTATCTAGATTATACTTATGCCTATTATCATCATGAGAACGATTTGGAGAACCTCTTAGGCCAATATGGCAGTACTCAAGGCACAGGTAAAAGATGGTTCGGTGAGACCTTCACCAATGATAATGAACAAATCTTTGATCGGTATTTTGAATCTGGAAATGCTGTCATTGGGACAGAAGCTGATTTCAAAGTGAGCTTTGCTGCTAGAAGTGGAACTGTATCGAAGATGGAAGCCATTATCGAAGGACAAAGTTTCAGAGGTGACATCTCGAAGTCTTTTGTCGGTGAAGTAGAAGCTGTCTACGCTAAGGTTGTCGTCCTAGATAACAAGGTGACTATCACTAATGCTTCTCCAAAAGTAGAGATCAAATATTCTCCATCTACGAATACGAGTGAAGCGTGGTTAGATTATATCGAATTGACCTTTAATGAGCATATTGATGTGGCCAGGGGTCAGACTTTACTATTCGATCCAATCGCTGTAGAAACAGGTAACTCAGGGTTCGAATTCCAGCATGCTGGCTCAGACCTACGAATCTGGGATATCTCAGACCTTCATAATATTAAACAAGTAGATGCAAATAGATCAGGAACCATCAGGTTCGGGTATCAATCAACTGACCGACATCGGTATTTTCAGGCGTTTGACCTGAATCAAGCGCTGAATCAAGCTGAATTCCTAAGTAAAGTAACTGCCCAAAACATACACGGTATTACGACACCAGAACTCGTCATCATCTTCCATAAAGATTTCAGAGAGGCTGCTCAGAAGCTGCTCGATCATAGAACAACTAATGATGGCATGATGGTAGAAATGATAGATATCGACCATATATATAACGAATTCGGAGGCGGCAAACAAGATCCTATCTCTATCAGAGACATGGCTAGGATGTTTCATAAGCGATCGGCCAATTTCAATTATATGCTGCTATTGGGTGATGCCACCTATGATTATAGGGGTATCTATACCAATCTAGATTATCAGAATTATGTCCCGACCTACCAGACAGATCAGTCACTAAGCCCTATCTATGGCTATCCATCGGATGATTTCTTTGCTTTACTTTCTGATAGCGAAGGTGCGGATGATATGGAAGGTGGTCTGGATATCGGAATCGGTCGTATTCCATGCACCACTAGTGATCAAGCGATGGCTGTCGTCAATAAGATAGTGGGTTATGATACTAAAATAGACCGTTTCGGAGATTGGCGGACTAGGATAGGCTTTGCAGCGGATGACGTGGATGCATCATGGGATACGGCACATATGAGAGATTCTGATGAGATTGCAAGAGAGGTACAGGAAAACAGTCCCTGCCTACTACAACAGAAAGTATATATGGATGCCTACGTCCAAGAAGCCACACCTGGTGGGGCACGTTATCCAGACGCGAACAAAGCCATCAACGATAATATATTCCAAGGCCAACTGGTCTTCAATTACTTAGGTCATGGAGGTCCTAAGGGCCTTTCCCAAGAGCGCGTTCTACAGATTCGGGATATTAGGAACTGGAATAACTCTAATAAATTACCTGTCTTCATTACAGCAACCTGTTCATTTACCGGGTTTGATGAGCCCAGCTTCCTATCAGCAGGTGAGCAGGTCATACTAAACCCAAATGGCGGTGCTGTAGCCCTATTCACGACAGTAAGGTCAGTCTTTGCTCGACAGAACAAGATTCTTACTAGAGACTTATTTAGAAGCCTCTTCAATAGAGAGGATGGTCTTCCACAGCGTCTAGGGGATGTACTTATTAGCTCTCAAAACAGAGATACAACTGACGAGAATACACGGAAATTCCTGCTCATAGGAGACCCAAGTATGCGTATAGGATTACCTAGACATGACATAAACATAACTGAGTTCAATGGCAAACCAGTCCTAGATACCACAGTCGACACCTTAGGTGCGCTATCCAAAGGAAAATTCAAGGGAGAGATTGTGTTACATAGAGATGGCAGTAGATTAACTGACTTCAATGGAAAAGTGGCTATTTCTATCTATGACAAACCGAGTGAACTGAGAACCCTAGTCAATGATAACCAAGGTCCATCCATGGCTTTCGATGTCAAGAAAAACATCTTATATCGGGGTAGTGCCTCAGTAGCAAATGGCCAGTTCGAAATAGAATACATCCTTCCGAAGGATATAGAATTCGAATTCGGTCCTGGTAGTATACTCCTATATGCTACCGACGAGCAGACGACTGATGCAGCTGGCTGCTATGATCAGATTATAGTAGGTGGCACTACAGCTAACGTTATAGCAGATAACGAAGGTCCTCTGATTGACATCTACTTTAATGATCGATCTTTTGTCTATGGTGGTAAGACTAATGCGGAGCCGATACTTATTGTAGACTTAGAGGATGAAAATGGAATTAACCTAAGTAGCACCAGCATAGGTCACGATATAACTGCTGCCCTAGAGGATAAAAATGGTGAAAAGACAGTACTCAATGCCTTCTATGAACCTGCACTTAATCAATTAGGGTCTGGAACCGTAACCTACCAGATGCCAAAATTAGAGGCCGGTCCTCATAAGATTTATCTCAAAGCATGGGATATACTCAATAATTCATCTGAGGAGATATCAGAGTTTATCGTTTTTGAGAATGAAGAAGGCTTCTTAGAGAATGTTCTGAACTATCCTAATCCTTTTTCTAGCTCTACGAATTTCACTTTTGAGCATGATCTGATTAATAATGATCTTGATATCCAAATCAACATATATACTATATCAGGCAAACTAATCAAGACAATTCAGGCAGATAGGTTCTCTGCTGGCTCTAGAATAGATGATATCCACTGGGATGCCCAAGATGATCTAGGTAGTAAAATTGCCAAAGGAATCTATTTGTATAAAATAAAAGTACAAGCCACTGAGTTAAATCTAAGTCGTGAAAGCGATTTCATGAGACTGGTGATTTTAAATTAATTATATTTTTAATATATATCTTTGCGAAAGCAGACCTTTAGGAAACTGACAAAGATCGTAACCAACTTTCCTTTAACTTATATCACTGCAAATTCTGATTACCAATTATTTACTCAATGATGAAACGAGCGTTTTTTATATTAAGCCTAATCTATATGTTTGGGCATACAAGCACAATTGCACAATATAATCCACTAAGAGGTTGCGTCGTAGACGCAAATGATCAGTGTGTTCCAAATGTTATCCTTTCTGCTGTGCCCTTTCTAAGAGTGGTACCTGATGCTAGAGGAGGTGCACTTGGAGATTCTGGCATCGCGACTTCTGCAGATCCAAATAGTCTACACTACAACTCTTCGAAGCTGGCGTTTATCGACAAGGACATGAGCTTTAGTGCCACTTATACACCATGGCTCAGAAACTTAGGCTTACGAGATGTCTATCTAGCTTACTTAACTGGCTACAAAAAAGTAGATGATCTCCAGACAATCGGTATGGGCTTCAGATTCTTTTCATTAGGCAGCATCCAATTTACTGATGTCAATGGCAATAGTACTGGCGAAGGCAATCCTAGAGAATTCGAATTTGCGGTATCTTATAATAGAAAACTGGCGACGAACCTATCGGCAGGGATGACGGCTAAGTATATCTATTCCAACTTGGCCTCGGGTCAGATGGTAGATGGTATCCTAATCTCATCAGCCAATGCATTTGCAGCTGATTTGTCGGTTACTTATAAGAAAAAAGGTAATATCACTGAATACGGTAGTGAGTGGACCTTTGGTGGCGCTATCTCTAATCTAGGATCTAAGGTGACCTATAGTGCGAGTCAAGCGAAGGATTTTATACCAGCTAACCTTGGTTTGGGTGCTGCATTGATGCTCAATTTCGATGAGTATAATAGTATGACCTTTAATGTAGACGTTAACAAACTATTGCTTCCATCGCCAATAGCACCGACGACTATAAATCCAGAAACTGGCTTAGATGAACCATCTCCTGGATATGACGATGATCCGATGAACGGCATTCCTGATACAAAGGAACAATCCATCTTTGCAGCTGCGATCGGATCATTCGGAGATGCACAAGGCGGTGGCGGAGAAGAATTCAAAGAAATCAACTATTCCCTAGGTGTGGAATACTGGTATTCTAAGCAATTCGCTGCGAGACTAGGCTACTATTATGAGCATCCAGAAAAAGGAGACAGACAGTTTCTCACGACAGGAATTGGTCTGAAGTACAACGTCTTTGCTCTAGACATTTCATATCTCATTCCTACTAATAATAGAAGAAACCCCCTGGATAATACCTTGAGATTCACGCTGCAATTTGACTTTGAAGCATTGACCTCAGATTATTAATCCTATAGCTACAGATATAATTGAAAAAAAGGGCTCACTTGCGTGGGCCCTTTTTTTATAAAAAGTATGCTGTAAGCCGGATTCTGTTACCTGATCAGATCAGGTCGTCTATCATTTATCTAAGCTGCCTACCCACCCTCAGTGACACTTTCGTGATTTATAGCGAGTAACTATTATCCCTTTCGGGCTCTGAGGTATACATGGCATTGCTACCCGTAAGGTTTATCTCCAGAGACGGTCACCCGGCTCAGGCGTGAGCTCTTACCTCACGTTTTCACCTTTTCCTGCATTATTGCTAATACAGGTAGTCTGTTTTCTGTGACACTTTCTGTTCCTGACGAGCAGGACCCACCTGTTAGATGGTACGGTACCCTACGTAGTCCGGACTTTCCTCTATTACAATCGCAATAGCGATAGACCACATACTTAGTGTAAAGTTACTACAATCACGCAAAGTCTAAGGTCAATATCATGTGGGTACATATTATAATAAATAATAATATTTAACTTGCGAAAACAATGAACAAAGGCAGAGTCAACAATTTGCTATCTATAAGTATCTACCTGCTATTAGGGCTGCTGGCATTGCTATATCTATATGATCACTTCAGTTTGTCAGATCAGGCTGAAG
>CALEAC010000001.1 GCA_937944095.1 uncultured Saprospiraceae bacterium | reverse complement strand
CAGTCTGCTTCTTGTAATCAGACTTTCACATTGACAGTTGGTGCACCAACAATAGTTTGTCCTCCAGCAGCTAGTATAGCTTGTTTGGATGAGGTTGGTAACTTGACACCTGAGACAACATCTAATTGTGGTCTTGGTGTAAATGTAGTTACTAACGGACCGACTCTAGTTAGTGGTGTACAAGGATGTAATACTTCTATCTATACGATGGAGTACTCAGTAACAGATGATTGTGGAGGTAATGCTTCATGTAGCCAGACTATCACTCTTGTGAATGATGGATTGACTATCGAAGCACCGCAGCAAATAGCTGATATCAGCTGTAACGCTCAGCTTCCAGTACAACAAGTATTATCTGCAAGCTCAGCTTGTGGTGTTAATGCTAATGTTGCAGCTTCTGTAGATCCATTCAATGCGGATATCTGTGCAGGTTACCTCGTAACTTACAGATGGTCAGCAACGGATGAATGTGGAAATGTTACTGAAGAAACAATGTCTTTCAGTGTGCTTCCATGTGACCCTACACCAGATAATACGACGACAGCAGAAATTTGTCCTGGAGATTCTTATGATTTCTTCGGTGATACTTATTCTGTAGGTGGTACTTATACTTCTGTACAGCAGGATGCTAATGGATGTGCTTATAATGAAGTACTTCAGTTGACTGTTTATACAGCATCTCCGGATGTGACGACAACAGAGGAAATATGTGCAGGTGCGTCATTTGACTTCTTTGGTCAGACGTATTCTACATCAGGAACTTATGAGTCTGCTCAGGTAGATGCTAACGGATGTACTTATAATGAAGTACTTCAGTTGACAGTATTGAGCCAGACTTCAGATAATGTAATTAGTGAATCAATTTGTGCAGGTGAGTCGTTTGACTTCTTCGGTACTTCTTACAGTACTTCTGGAGAATATACTTCAGCTCAAACTGATGCAAATGGATGTACTTATAATGAAGTACTTGTGTTGACAGTAGTACCTAAGCCGGCAACTATAGTTATTACCGAGAGCGTTTGTTCTGGTGAGACCTATACATGGTCAGCAAATGGTACGACTTACAATGTTGGTGGTACTTACGATGTTGCTAATGATGGTTGTACTGCAGATGAGCAGTTAATCCTTACAGTAACGCCTAAGCCAGCACCAGTAGTAATAGCTGAGACAATATGTCAAGGTGAGTCATACACATGGGCAGCTGATGGCGCTTCTTACTCTACAGCAGGAACATATGATGTTATTAATGATGGTTGTACTGCAGATGAGCAATTGATTCTGACAGTAACGCCTAAGCCGACATCAGTTGTAACAACTGAGACAATTTGTTCAGGAGAATCATACACATGGGCTGCAGACGGTCTATCGTATGATGTATCAGGAACTTACTCAGTAGGTAATGACGCTTGTACTGCGGATGAGCAATTGATACTTACGGTAACGCCTAAGCCAGCACCAGTAGTAATAGCTGAGACAATATGTCAAGGTGAATCTTATACATGGGCAGCTGACGGAGGATCTTACTCTACAGCAGGTACTTATGATGTTGTTAATGATGGTTGTACTGCAGATGAGCAGTTGATACTTACAGTAACAGCTAAGCCAGCACCAGTAGTAATAGCTGAGACAATATGTCAAGGTGAATCTTACACATGGTCAGCAGACGGCGCGACTTACACTGCATCAGGAACATATGATGTTGTTAATGATGGTTGTACTGCAGATGAGCAGTTAATACTTACAGTAATTGCTAAGCCAGCAGCTATTGTGACAACTGAGACAATCTGTTCTGGTGAGTCTTACACATGGGCAGCTGACGGTGCAACTTATTCTACATCAGGAACATATGATGTTGCTAATGATGGTTGTACTGCAGACGCGAAGTTGATACTTACAGTAACTGCTAAGCCAGCACCAATAGTAATAGCTGAGACAATATGTCAAGGTGAATCTTACACATGGGCAGCTGACGGTGCTTCTTACTCTACAGCAGGAACATATGATGTCGTTAATGATGGTTGTACTGCAGATGAGCAGTTGATACTTACAGTAACAGCTAAGCCAGCTACAATAGTCGTAGCAGAGACGATTTGTGAAGGTGAATCTTACACATGGTCAGCTAACGGAGTGACTTATTCTACAGCAGGCACGTATGATGTTGTTAATGGAGGATGTGCTGCAGATGAGCAGTTGATACTTACAGTAACAGCTAAGCCAGCTACAATAGTCGTAGCAGAGACGATTTGTGAAGGTGAGTCATACACATGGTCAGCTGATGGAGTGACTTACTCTACAGCAGGAACGTATGATGTTGTTAATGGAGGATGTGCTGCTAATGAGCAATTAATACTTACAGTAACAGCTAAGCCAGCTACAATAGTCGTAGCAGAGACGATTTGTGAAGGTGAGTCATACACATGGTCAGCTGACGGAGTGACTTACTCTACAGCAGGCACGTATGATGTTGTTAATGGAGGATGTGCTGCGGATGAGCAGTTGATACTTACAGTAACAGCTAAGCCAGCACCACTTGTAACTAATGCTACAATTTGTGAAGGTGAAGTTTATACATGGAACGGTCAGGACTATACGCTAGCAGATACTTATGTAATTACTAGTAATGGTTGTGCAGCAGATCTACAATTAGTACTTGTAGTGACAGCTAAGCCTTCTGTAGTTATTGTAAATGAGACGATTTGTGAAGGTGAGACCTTCTTGTGGAATGGAACAGGATACACGACAACAGGTGTTTATTCATTTGCAGGAATCGGTTGCGAAGCTGATCAAGAATTAAACTTGACAGTAACGGCACAGCCAGCAGCGATAGTCACAACAGAGACGATTTGTGAGGGTGAGTCATTCACATGGAATGGTAACGTATACACAGAGACAACAACGGAGACAATTACAGGCGCAGCTTGTACAGCGGATCAAGTGTTGAATCTGACAGTAACGGCACAGCCAGAAACAATAGTCACAACAGAGACGATTTGTGAGGGTGAGTCATTCACATGGAATGGTAACGTATACACAGAGACGACAACAGAGACGATTCTAGGCGGAGTTTGTTTAGCTGATCAAGTGTTGACCCTGACAGTAACGGCACAGCCAGCAGCAATAGTCACAACAGAGACGATTTGTGAAGGTGAGTCATTCACATGGAATGGTAACGTATACACAGAGACAACAACTGAGACAATTGCAGGCGCAGCTTGTACAGCGGATCAAGTGTTGAATCTGACAGTAACGGCACAGCCAGAAACGATAGTCACAACAGAGACGATTTGTGAGGGTGAGTCATTCACATGGAACGGTAACGTATACACAGAGACGACAACAGAGACGATTCTAGGCGGAGTTTGTTTAGCGGATCAAGTGTTGACTCTGACAGTAACGGCACAGCCAGCAGCAATAGTCACAACAGAGACGATTTGTGAGGGTGAGTCATTCACATGGAATGGTAACGTATACACAGAGACAACAACTGAGACAATTGCAGGCGCAGCATGTACAGCGGATCAAGTGTTGAATCTGACAGTAACAACACAGCCAGCAGCGATAGTCACAACAGAGACTATTTGTGAGGGTGAGTCATTCACATGGAACGGTAACGTATACACAGAGACGACAACTGAGACAATTGCAGGCGCAGCTTGTGAAGCAGATCAGGTGTTGAATTTGACAGTATCAGCAAGACCAGAAGACATTGTTACAGAAGCTGAAATTTGTAATAACGCTTCTTATACATGGTCTGCTAATAATCAGACTTATACTGAGAGTGGTACTTATACTGAACCAAGTACTGGATGTTCAGCTAATCAGATACTAATTTTAGTAGTCGTTGAGAAGCCTGATCCAGTAGTTACTCAAGCACAAATTTGTGAAGGAGATGTCTACACATGGAGTGCAAATGGTTCGACGTATACGGAATCAGGTAGTTATTCTGAGGATACAGATGATTGTAGACCAGATGCTAGATTGATTCTAACAGTTGTCGCTAAGCCAGAGACTATCGTAACCAATGCTTCTATCTGTGAAGGTGAAAGCTATGATTGGAACGGTGAGGTCTATACTGGTGGAGGTACGTTTAACTTACCAGGTAATAATTGTACTGCAGATCAAGTATTGAATCTTACAGTAACACCTAAGCCGGCTGATATTGTAGAAGAAGCGACTATCTGTAATGGCGCTTCATACACATGGATGGGTAGCACATATACTGCAGCAGGTCTGTATAGTATTTCTGGAGCTGGTATTTGTGATGCGGATAATGTTCTTATCCTTACTGTCAATGGACAGACAGCAGATGACCTAGAAGTGGCTAATATCTGTTCTGGTGAAACTTACACTTGGAATGGTACAGATTATACTGACACAGGATTCTATACTGTTGCAGGTGTTGACGAAAATGGATGTCCATTTAATCAAACACTTAACTTGACTGTCGTTGAATCTGAAGCAGATGATATTCTAAATATCACAATCTGTCCAGGTGACAGTTATGAGTGGAATGGTGAATTATATACTCAGGTAGGTTCTTACTCAGCTCCAGGTTCTGGAGTATGTGCAGGTGACCAGATACTGAATATATCAATGTTCGAAGGTGCTGAGAGTGTTCAGTTCGATGAGACAATCTGTGAAGGTGAATTCTTTACATTCGCTGGTCAGGTTTACACAACTACAGGAATGTATGTTGAGGAACTGACTGATGATAATGGATGTGATTATTCTTACAGTCTGAACCTAAGTGTTATCGATTGTGATAACCCATGTGCGGATTTTGCAGTGGATATCTCACATACTAATGCTTGTGATAATCAGAACAATGGAACAGCTACAGCAATAGCTACGAATGGTACTGCACCATATTCATACACATGGAGTAATGGACAGATTACTGGAGCAGCTATGGGATTAGCTTCTGGAACGTACACTGTTACAGTACTCGATGCTGCAGGATGTGAGCACATTGCTGATGTCGTTGTTGAGAATCAAGAAACTTGTATAGATGCTTCTATATCTCTTGATAAATTGACTAACGGTATCGATGATGATATCGCAAGACGTCCGATGGTTAGATTGGCTGCTAATGGCCAGACTGAAGTAGAATGGACTTACGTTGTCACTAACACAGGTTTATTAGACTTAACTAATGTTCAGGTAACTGATGATATCGAAGGATTCATATGTAGCATACCTTTCCTTGCTGCTGGTGAGTCTCAGACCTGTACTCATGTAGGTGACGCTGTACTAGGTAGATATGAAAATATCGGTATCGTAACAGGTACACCTACAGATGTAGATGGTGGTAATTATCCACCGGTAAGTGCTAGAGATACTTCATCATATGTTGGAGTAGGCATGAACGTTGAGAAGACTGCATCTGCAACATGTGTTTGTCCAGGAGAAGAAGTTGAGTTTACGCTTACTGTAAGATTATTAGGCGGAGAGCCTGGTGTTCAGATTGGTAACATATCTCTTACTGATACACATCTACCAGAACCTCTAGACATCAATAGTTTAGAATTTGTACAGTCATCTGATGTTGACAGCGACGGCTTTATATCATTTATCGATGACAACGGAGACGGAAGATCTGACGAGGAATTTGTATTCGTATATACATTGATTGTAGATGAAACGATTGTTAATACGGCAATGGATATGGGTGTTGTTTACTATAACGGAGATCCAGTGGGAACACTTGGTAATTCTAGTAGTGTAACAGTGACTGCATCTGAGCAATGTTGTAACGACGAAGTGGATCCTAACTGTACTGTTGAGTTCAAGCCTGCAGCAATAACACCAACAAATTGTGGTGGTCAGCAAGGTGCGATAACAGCAGAAGTAATTGGAGGAACAACGCCTTATAGCTATACATGGAGTACAGGTGAGACAACTGAGACTATTTCTGGTCTAGCGGTTGGTACTTACCAAGTAACAGTGGTCGATGCAGCAGGTTGTATGGCTATAGATGCTTACTATGTGGATTCTAATGATTGTGGTATGATAGGTAATATCATCTGGCATGATTTGAATGCAAACGGTTTGCAAGATGAGAATGAGCCAGGAATCGCAGGTGTCCAAGTACAATTGATTAATGCAGACGATAACACTATTGTTATGAATGCATTCACAAATGATGAAGGATACTATGGTTTCGATAATGTTCAGCCAGGAAATTACTACATAAAATTTGTTCAGTTACCAAGTGGATATTCAGACTTCTTGCCTACAGAAAGTAATGCAATGAATGATGATTCTATGGATAGTGACCTAGACAATTCTAACGGTGTATGGACGACTGAGACATTTGGATTCAATGTAGGAGATACAGATATCTCTCTTGATGCTGGATTCTATCAGTCTAACCAGTTAGGTAACCAAGTATGGATTGATGAAGGTGGATTACCGAGTGCATTTGATAGCTCAGATCCAGTAATGGAAAATGTAGAAGTACATCTTTATGATGCTAATTCTGATACATTAATCGCTACAACCTTTACAGATCCATTCGGAAGGTATCTATTTACAGATCTTCCTGCTGGTCAGTACTACATAGAGTTCATAGCGCCTGCTGATTACACCTTCATAGCAGCTAATGATTATCCTAACGATGAAATGGATAGTGATGCGAAAGTGGATGCGCAGAATGAGAATATAGGTAGAACTGATGTCATCACATTGATGACAGGTACAATCAATATGACGATTGATGCAGGACTTATCCAATCTTCAGTACTAGCTGCTGATGCAGTAGAATTGACTGCGAGATGGGATGGCGATAAGGAAATGAACGTCTTAGATTGGACGACATTGACTGAGATTAATACAGATTATTTCTCTATCGAAAGATCTGTAAACACGGCAACTGACTTTATGGAAATAGGTCAAGAAACTGGAGCTACTAACAGTAGTGAAGCTATTGATTACTTCTATAACGATACAGATATCACGACTTCAGGTACTTATTACTACAGACTAAGAATGGTTGACCTCAATGGAGAGTTCAGTTACTCTAACGTTGTAGCAGTTAACGTGAAGTTCGAGAAACTAGATAACCAGACTGTTTCATTGGATGTATATCCTAACCCAGTCGTTAATCAGATCAATATCGATCTAATCACTGAATTCGATTCTAAAATAGACGGTGGTGTCTATGATGCAATCGGACAGTTGATCAAGAAATTAGATATGGATCAGGTAACAGCTGGAAAAGTAACTATGAAACTAGACGTATCAGAATTACCTGCAGGTACTTACTTGTTAAGAATGCAGGTCGGAAGACAAGTGATCTTCGAAAAGATTACAAAAGCAGAATAATCCTAGATTATTTCTTTTGGATCCTCGGATCATAAATGATAAGGGGCCTTCTTCGGAAGGTCCCTTTTTTTTATGTACATGACTGGTTGTTTCCTTGTAGAATATTATATTTTTCACTCGGATTATATTAGGTAAAGGCCTTCTTTGGAAGGCTCTTTTTTTGTTATTTTTATAACTGAAGTATGACCTCTAGAAACAACAAGAATCATCTTTTAAACATATTATGATATTTTGTAATATATTGTCTATTGGTTTATGCTTTTAGAAATCTATATAAAATTCACGGATGTCTTTATTTTCTAAATTTCTTTTGCTAGTCAACCTATTCACCGGCCTCCTTTGTGGGTCACTTATAGGGCAAGTTGCAATTACAATAAATATTACACCTGATGATTTCCCTCAGGATATCTATTGGACGCTTGAGGATCAAGAATTTGAAATCATAGCATCTGGAGATCTGACGGGCTGGTTGCCAGGACAGTTATATAGCATGACCGTAGAGAACCTAGAGGAAAAGTGCTATACCTTTCTCATTACAGACAGAGCTGGTGATGGGATCACTGGAGGTGGCGGATACGAAATCTTCTATGACAACGACCTTTTGGTAGCAGATTACGCTAATGGATTTTTGGACCGAACCTATCACCATTTAAATTGTGGGGTAGGAGAGGTATGTGAAACTGCCATTACGCTCAATGTACCATCTCCTAGAAAAATATATGTTCCAGATACAAAAGATTATTGGTTCAGCTTTACGCCAAAAGGAACTGATGCTTTCTACAGAGTAACGATGTGTACTAATAGTTCTCTCGGGATAGCAGCTAATACAGCGCTTTGGTTATATGATGATTGTAACCGTTTTGCTCAGACGAATGATGCAGAGGGTTCGATAGCTTTTTCGACAGAGGCTGGTGGAGATTGCGGATCGGGTGCAGAATTTAACTATATGCTCTTAGAAGGAGGTACGGAATATTTCATTAGACACAAGCCACAAGAAGATTGGGTGAATGATCCAGTCAATGATTCGTTACGTATCAAAGTAGATAGCTTACCACTAAAGCCAGGGTGCACCGACAAATTAGCTTGTAATTATGATCCTTTTGCCTATATAGATGACGGCTCTTGTGTGCTTGATCCTGATTGTGGCCCAGACTTAAGCTTCGATCAACAAGCATTAATTGAGTCCATAGAAGTTGATACGATTAATAGTAATGATCAGTGCTTAATAGAAGAAGGCTGCTTGAGAGGGGAAGGTGCTAGAGAAGTCATTAGATTCACAACCAAAATAGATAATATTGGTGATGCTGATTACGTCGTCGGGCGACCAGAACTGAATCCAAATAACTTTAGTAGAGATAACTGCCACGAACACTTTCATCATCAGGGCTATGCAGAATACCTGCTATTCTCAGGAAGTGGCGAACCAGAGCCCATCGGGTTCAAAAATGGTTTTTGTGTGCTTGATTTGGAATGTGGCAGCCCTAGCTTATCTAAGTATCGGTGTAATTATATGGGCGTTACGGCTGGTTGCAGTGATATCTATGGCAGTCATATTGATTGCCAGTGGATAGATATAACAGATATCGCAGATGGGAGTTATACGATGGTTGCTCGAATTAATTGGAACAGACTGCCTGATGAGCGCCTATTCGAAGAGAAATCATACCTGAACAATTGGGGACAAGCTTGCTTGGTTATAGATAGAAGCTCTGGTGCGTTAGTCGTATCGGTAGAGGACGAGTGCCCAGAATATGTCGATTGCAAAGGTGATGTCTTTGGTCAGGCAATTGTTGACTGTAATGGGGTTTGTGATGGTGATGCTCATTTTGGTGATCTGGATGCCTCAGGTTTGCTAGAGGCGGAAGATGTTGACTCATATCTCGGCATGCTCGTTAATAAGATAGATATAGAAGGCCCCTGCTATGATCTTAATGCAGACGGTGATATTAGTATTTACGATGCAGCTTTGGCTTATCAGTGTGTACAGGAAAATATCCGAGAAGAATCCAATCCGTTTCATAAGCATTGTATACTTCCAGCTGGGAATGAAAGATTAGATCAGTTAGTAACGATAAGATCGACTGATTTTGAGCCAAGTGCAGGTTATATGGATCTGGAAATAAATGTTAGTGACCAAGATGTCGCTGCTTTCCAAATTGCCACTACTGGGATTAGGATTTCCTCAGTCGAGAAGTTATATGAAGACCAAAGTGACGAATTTTTATGGAATGATGAAGAAGTATTTATACTGCAAGGTTCAGAATCGTTTAGTAGATCAGCAGGGTTCCGACCTTTTCTAAGAATTCATTTTTCTGATATCACAGCGGATTCTATTTGTGTGACCCCCACCACAGAAGTTATTAATATAGACTATGATAGAGTCACTGTCATCCTAGAAGATGCTTGTCATTTTATATCTGCTACTAAGGATGATATAACGCAATCTATAAATTATAGCCTCAAGCCTAATCCTGCTAAGGAAACGCTCTATATCACCTCAGCAGATCATAAGGTCACCTCGATACAAATCATAAGCTCTGAGGGTAGAATAGTCTCAGACCTAAGGGGGCATTTTGGCCACCAAACTGAGGTTGATATCAGCACACTTCCTACTAATTTCTATATGGTCAGAATGACCTTTAGCAATGGGTTTATCGTCAATGAGAAAATCCTAAAAATCTAACAACAGCACTTTTTTAGACACAAGCAAACTCCAATTAAGTTTTAACTTTACACATTTTAATCATGTGTAAATTACCTATTTTTAGTTGTATATATATTTAATATAATTATATATAATATATAAATGAATAAGGTATAGGGTCATTCCAATTCCTACTGTCATGTCATTGCAAGAGGCTTGTTCTTTTGCACCCTCCCGATTTTTTGCCCAGACTACTTCTGGGCCTAAGCAATATATGTTTCTAATAGATTTATTAAGGGTCTTGAAGTTGGAAACTACTTGTCATTTAGGGTCTATTTAACTACGCTGATAGGGGTAGTTCGGTACTAATTGATAATTTTTGCAAGGTATGAGATAGGTCTATGTACTTATCGATTACAACAACCTTTAGATTGAGAAAGATAAACTTGATGATAAACCCAAAGCTATTTGGTAATTATTGCCATATTTGCGCGCCGTTGGAGACCAACGCGCATATCTCTCCTATCTCCTTCTTACAAAACGACAGAACTTTTTACTCAACAGATATCCTGATGCTGCTTCTGTGCATCATAATCAACTTAATTTTCAAAACTTAAGTCATGAGAATGTTTTACACCCTTAAACAGACTTCTTTACCAACGACTCTTCTAAGTAATGATTACAAGAAACATTACTTTAATCATCGTTTTTTATTCAAGCACCTTGATTTATCGATTAAGCTGACTAGCTTTCTTGTTCTGATGCTGTTCTCTGTATCTAATATGCAGGCTCAGTGTAGCTGTACAGGCACAGCAGGAACTTTAAGTTTTGGTGGCTCAGGCCTAATTGCCTCAGGCTATGGTTATGGTTCTTGTACGAGTACATACGAAAAAGCATGGATGAGAAATGATGCTGGAACACTAGTTACAGTGGTTAATTGGTCTACCTCGACCCCGGATACGTATAGCCCAACAAGTACTGGCAACTATCGTTTTTGTGTTCGAGAGGCAAATGGCTGTACGGTATACGAAACCGGTGATATTTACTACGCTTATAATCCATGTAATGCCTCTGGCTTCAATGCAGGATCTATAACCTCTACCAGCCTGGCTAATTGTGGCTCTATCGACGCGTCGACCATATATGCAACGGCTGCGTCTGGTTGTACTGGTGGTACTATAGAGTACCAATGGGAGATCATGTATCTCGGTGGAACCTGGGCTCCAGTGAATGGAGCAACAGCTCAGAACTGGGATCCACCAAGCTACTCGAGTACTGTATGGGTGAGAAGAGCATCTAGATGTGCGCCTTGTGGTACATGGCAATACGCAATTAATGAGGTAGACTTACATGTAAGTCATAACTATACTTCTCATGGCACTTTAAGTGGCGGAGGCTGTGTCTGCCCTAGCTCTGGGAATTCTACAATTACTGCCTCATCTCCTTCGGGAGGAACCTCCACATGGGATGGCCACTTACAGTCTAAGTGGGAGTGTCGTACGCCAGGAGGGACCTGGAGCCCAATTAGTGGCCAGACGAATATTGATAACGATCCGAATACACCTGATGTGCCATTAACCTACACTGTTACAGGTACAACCACTAAGGAATATAGAAGGTGCGCGAGGGTGTATCCATGTAACGAATGGATATGTACAAATGCAGTGACTGTAGAGATAGATAATACAGCACCGACGCTTACATATATATATACAGGTAGTTCCACACTTATATGTGGTGAAGGCCCACCGTCAGCATCTTCTATGTGGAGTGCTACTGATGGTTGTCAAGGCAATATTCCTGTAACTAGTAGTATGGTCGGAGAAGTTATAACTACTT